>JANQLB010000091.1 GCA_028280805.1 Tissierellales bacterium | reverse complement strand
ATTAATTTTATTTGTAGGATAAAGTTTATCTCCCGGTAATGCTATTCCATATTGTGCAAGAACTTCTATCTCAGATTTAGCATCACTGTTTTCTATATCAGTATAATTTACTATGATGTTTTCTTTATATACTTCTCCTGCATGATTAACTATATTTCCTGTTTTAGCATCAATGTTTAATGGTTTATCATTTTTTATACTATATATCAGTCTGATTTCTCTATCATTTTCTTTACTATAACAATAAATATATTTTAACTCCATACCAATCTCGTTAAAAAGTATTTCATTAGCTTCTTCTATAGAGATTACTCCTTCTGGAACTGGAAGTTCACCTTTAAACCATTCAAGGTTATAAGAAGTTACTTCACCTGTTACTGTATCTACTGTTAAATCAAAATCACTATTTGATACATAAACATCATTTACTTTCCTTATAAAATAGAAACTGTAATGTCTAGGTAATTCTTCACCTTCTAATGGAACTATATCATATTGATTCCAATCTACATATTCAACTTGTTCATATTTTTCTGGTTGATGTTTTTTAATAAACTCTTCTGCTAATTGTTGTGATTGTTCTTTATTATATTGTGGAGTTTTATCTTTATATAGTTCATCACTTTTGGAAAAACTTTTAATTTCACCGGTTTTAGCATTTATTAATACTTGAACGTACCTTGGACTTTCTTTATCTTTTTTTCTAAACTCCATGAACCAGATTTCATCTTTATCTATCCAATCAGAAAGAAAAATATCTGTCATTTCAAATTCATCTTCCATATTTAATTTCTCTCTAATTAATTTCTCTACAACTTCTTTAGACAAAATATCTTTCATATTTCTACTACCTTTATCTTCATCTGATGCCATACCTATATCGTCACTTTCATGATTATATGTACGACTGATCTTAAAAAATTCTCCAGTTTTGGCATCAATGTGGTTTTTTCCGGTTAAGTTTGTAAATGCTAAATATGGAAAAATTTTGTCTTCTTCATTTTTAAGTTTATAAATTAACTGTAAACCAACTTCATCCTTAAAAGCTTCTTGAGCTTCTTCCAGCGTAATTATACCGTCTGTTGTTGGAAATTCTAAATCTTCTTCCCAGCGTGTATCAAATTGTGTAACATCCCCAGTCATGTTATCTATGTATACTTTTATGCTATTTAATGGGAATAAAACCCCGTTTTCTTGTCTAATATATGTAAAACCGTATCCGGTGTCATAAAAGTTTAAAGATGTATCATTAGGTTGATATTTTATGTTTTGTATATAACCAGAGTCTAACTTTCTAATAAATTTATCAGCTATTAGCTTTGCTTCAATACGGCTGATTTTTGCTAATTTTGGTCGTCTGTCATGCATATTATAGCCGTCTTCTGTTACATGTATATATTTGAATGGCTTATAGTCTAAGTAACTCTTTATTATTCCTTTAGAATTAATTGTTACCATTACTTGATCTACTTTATTACTACTATTTTTCCATCTTAAACTAAATGTAATTTCTTCACCGTCATTGTTAACGCTATAACTAAAATCATCGTAATCATCTGTTATATCGAAAACTTCCTTTGCCTTTAAAATTGCTTCTTCTAAATCCTTATCATAATCTGCAAAACTTACCGAAGGGACTGCTAAAGTTAAAATCAAAACTAGCGATAAAACTAATAATAAATACTTCTTCATACATCATCCTCCTATTAATTTTATTAAATTGATAATACCTTAATAAATAGTTCTTATTAAACTACTCTATATTTATGACGTAGATCTATAAAAAAATGTTCCATGATTAAGAAAATTCTTTTGCATGACAACAGGACGCTTCAAACGTCATTTGGGAATGATGTCAGAAACATCCCGTTGTCATGTTGAAAGAGAAGACTCAAACTCTTCTTTAATCCTCAACCAGTGCAAAATCTATCTCTCTTTTTGCAATATCTGCCCTAACAACCCTAATTTTAACAACATCACCTAATCTATATTTTTTCTTAGTTCTTTCACCTAATAAACAATGATCTCGACTGTCAAAGGTATAATAATCATCAAACAAAGAACTTACTCTAATTAATCCTTCAATTGTATTATCCAGCTCAACAAACATCCCAAAATGAGTAACGCCGGAGATTATTCCTTCATACTCATGATTAATTCTTTTTGACATATATTCTGCTTTCTTTAAGTCATCTGTTTCTCTTTGAGCATCGTCTGCAATTCTCTCACGAACAGAAGACTTATCTGCAATCTGCGGTACGAGTGCTTTAAGTTTATTGATTCGTGTATTAGTCATTTGATTATTTATAAAATACTTAATAATTCTATGAATTTGTAAATCAGGATACCTTCTTATAGGAGAAGTAAAGTGACAGTAATACTCCACAGCCAATCCAAAGTGTCCCAGACACTCTGCTGCATATCTTGCCTTTCTTAAAGACCTAAGCATTAATGTATTTATTACAGTTTCCTCCTTAGTATCTTTAACTTTCTCTATCAATGATTGCAGCTCTTTGGGATGCACTTCCTGCAACCCTTTTATATGATATCCGAAATTATGTATAAATTTATTAAATTCATTAATTTTTTCTTCGCTAGGGTCTTCATGAACTCTATATACAAACGGCATTTCTGCCCAATACATATATTCTGCAACAGTTTCATTACAAACCAGCATAAATTCTTCAATTATTCTGTTAGCAATTCTTCTGTCATATTTTTTTACATCTATAGGCTTACCTTTATCATCCAATACTATCTTAGATTCCGGAAAATCAAAGTCTATACTACCTCTGGCTTCTCTTTTAGTTGTTAATATCTTACATAACTCCTCTGCTAACTTAAGTTCATTATATATATGCTTATATTTTTCTTTTTGATTAGAGTCATCGTTTTCCAATAAATCTGAAATATCATTATATATAAGTCTTTCTTTACTTTCAATTATACTCTCTACTATATTATGTGAAACTACATTTCCTTTGTCATTTATTTCCATGAAACAGGTTAAAGTTAACCTTGGAACATGGGGATGAAGACTACATACACCATTTGATAACTTCTTTGGAAGCATAGGAATAACTCTATCAACTAAATATACGCTCGTTCCTCTGTTTACAGCTTCTTTATCTAAAAGAGTATTTTCTTTAACATAATGGGTTACATCTGCAATGTGAACTCCCAGTTTATAGTTACCGTTATCAAGTTTTTCAATAGAAATTGCATCGTCAAGGTCCTTTGCATCTGCACCGTCAATCGTAAATACTATTTTATCTCTTAAATCTTCTCTCCTTGTTATTTCTTTCTCATTTATGACTTCAGATATTTGCTCAGCTTCATTTAGCACTTTTGAAGGAAATTCTTCGGGAAGCCTAAACTGCCTGATTATAGCCATAATATCTGTACCTGCATCATCTTTATGTCCTAGTATTTCTACAATTCTGCCTTCAGGATTTCTTCGTTTTTCAGGCCATTTGGTTATTTCAACAACTACTTTTTGGTCTGTTTTAGCACTGTTTTTTTCTGATTTAGGCACAAATATATCCATATTAATTCTGGTATCGTCTGCAACCACAAATCCAAAGCTTTTACTATTTTCAAAAACACCAACTATTCTGTCGTTCACTCTCTCTAATATTCTTATTATTTCTCCTTCTTGGCTTTTGCTGTTCTGTCCCTTATGAGTAATTTTGGCTATTACTTTATCTCCATGTAAAGCACCGTTTAATTCTCCTGCAGGTATAAAGACATCTTGCATATTACTATTTTCAGGAATGACAAATCCAAATCCCTTTTCATGCCCTTGAAGTTTTCCTACTACAAGGTTCATTTTCTCAGGAACTCCATATCTATTTTTCCTAGTCCTTATTATCAGTCCCTCTTTTTCCATGTCGCTTAAAATCTTGCTGAATTCTTCTTCTTCTTCTTTGTCAATACTGAAAATAGCTGTAAGTTCTTCCTTAAGCATAGGCTTATATGCCTTTTCTTCCATAAACTCAACTATTTTTTCCTTTGTACTCATTAAAATCCCTCCAAAATTATGCCAGATAAACCATATGCTTTTATTAAGTAAATTTACAGTCCCAGTTCTTTAGAAATACACCTCATAGAATGAAGTCCTATACTGATAAATTCCTCCAGTTCTAATCCCAGCTCACTACATGCTTTAATCTGATTTCTGTCAGCACCCTTTGCAAATGTCTTTTCGTCAAATCTTCTAAGTATGAATTTCTCATCAATTTTGTCAAGCTTCTTATCACGAGAAATTAAGGCAGCAGCTACTATAAGTCCTGTAAGAGGGTCACTACAATATAGTGCCTTATCCATTAAAGATTTTCTTTCTAAACCATGACTATCATTATGTACTTTTACAGCATACGTAATTTCTTCACTATAACCTAATTCTTTAAGCATATCTGCTCCTACAATACTATGTCTATCCGGATCATCAGCTGTATAATCATAATCAATATCATGAACTAAACCTGCTATTCCCCAGATTTCCTTGTCTTCGTTAAATCTTTCTGCTAAACCCTTCATTATTGCTTCGGTAGCATACATATGCTTAAGCAGGTTTTTATTCTTAATATTATCCTTAACATGCTTTAAAGCCTGTTCTCTAGTCATATGTTTACCTCCTATATATGTAATTATGTATTAATTATTAAATAACTGACTCATAAAAGTACTTACTTCTTCAAAAACTCTTTCTCTTTCTTTACCGATAGTTACAGCATGACCTCCATTTTTTAAGAACACCAGTTTTTTGAAGTTTGCTTTTATTTTATTTAAGATTATTTCAGCACTTCTATATTCAATAGTATTGTCATCTTTTGACTGAATAATAAGTGCAGGACATTTTACTTTCCCTAATCTCCTCTTAGTTTTTCTAATCAGTTTAACAAGATTAGAAACACTAACTAAAGGTACTTTATCATATACTATAGAATAATCCTTAATATCAGGATCAACTTCTTTTTGCTCTCTAATCGAGTATTTTTTAAAAAATCTAAGCAGCCAAGCATAATAAACGCCTTTATTAATAATCTTAATTGGAGCTGATAAACTAACAACTCCTGATACGTCATACTTAGATGCCAGATTTAAAGCTATTACTGCTCCCATAGAAAGTCCAATAACAACTACTCTTTCACATTTTGACTGTAAATATAATAATTCTTCCTCAGCAGATGCTATCCATTCTAACCAACTGCTATTTTCCATATCTTCAATACTTGTCCCATGACCTTTCAATTTAACCCCTCTAACCGTATATCCGTCTTCTTTAAGTTTTTCTCCTAATAATCTCATTTCAGCCGGACACCCTGTAAATCCATGAATTAAAAGGCATCCCATGCTGTTACCTTTAAAATAAAACGGTTGAACATTCTTATGATTAAAATTCAAGTATATCACCTACATTCTAAAGTTTTTCTAAACATTTTTAACTATAACATATTATAACATAAGTCAATATGTCATTCATTAAATAAAGAAAAATTTATGTTTTGCAGGTATAAAGTATTACTTTATAAAAGGACTTAAAGCTTATATTTCTAGTTTTTAATATTTTTTATCCTTGTTTTAATGAAACTGGTACTTATAGTTGCTAAAAAAAGTGAATTGTTTGACAAAAATAGAGAATACTATATTTTAATTTTTCCTTATAATCTTTCTTATACTAATTATTGATTTAGATAGTTAATTATAGTATAATTATAATTAAGTTGTATTACACTCAATGTGAAATACATATATAAGAGAATATGGGGGGGGTAATATGGAAAAATCTAGAAGAATTTTTCTAGAAGACTTGGAGGAGAAAGATAGTTTTAACAATGACGAACTGAAAAGTTTATATGAAAACATTGTAAAAAACTTGGACAAGCATGATTATTACGATGACAGAGAATTGCTCTTTAAAGTAAAAGACATTCTTATAGAACATAAAATGATGTTTGAAGGTGCTCATGTAACTAAAGAAATCGGCATATCGTATTATAAGGAAGGTAATATACCTAAAGCTATCAGATATGTAGAAAATGCAACTTACATTTTAGAGAATATTAATGATAACTCTGATATGCGTATAAAAGAGGCATTAGTAAATTATCTGATTAGTATAGGGGTAGGTTATTATGAAGTTCTTAGTTACCAATCTTCCGTAGCCAATTTTAAAAAGTGCAGCAAACTAATTGATAGTAAAATATCCAGTAATGTATTATGGAGATATTATCATGAATACACTATTGCATCTATCTATGCTAAAGATTACGATAATGCTAAAAAACTTATAGATAAATCTTTAGAATATGCTCATGATAATGTTAAAAAAGGATTTACTTATAATGATTTAGGCAGATATTATTGGAAAGTAAAAAAACCTCTTGACAGCAGGCGTGCTTATGATAAAGCATTAGAAGCATTTAAAGCTGAAAATCATAATAATGGATTAGCACTTATCTACAATAATATAGCTATGCTGTACTATACTACTAAAAAAAATGAACAGGCTTCCGAATGGATAGAGAAATGCTTTGAAATATTTGATAGGAGTGATCCTAAACAATGTGTTATGTTTTTTGATACATATATACGCATTATATTGAGAAAGCATGATTTTGGTGAAGCAGTGGACAAACTGTTAGAGTTTATTAAACTGTCAGATAATTATTCATTTGATAAAAGATATATCTTAGATTCTCTTGACCTTGTAGTAGATAGAATAAGCAGCTTTAAAAATGAAGAATACGGTATTAAACTAAAGAATATCCTTATTCATCTGATAAAACAAACTGATGAAAACGATATAGAAGATAATTACTATAGTGAAAAACTATACAGTTATCTGGGAAGGTTAAGGTATTTATTTTATAAAAAGCCTAAAAGGAGGGATTAGAACATGAAAAAATTACTTAAAAGTTTAGCTTGTATATCATTAGTGTTTATATTATCAATAAGTATTGTATCTGCTACAGATGGAACTGGTGGCGGTGGTATGAACAGTGTTAATTATATTATTGAGGAAATAGTTATTAAGTAAATATAAATCTAAAAAAAATTAATAAAGGGGATGGTTTTGTTGATATTAAGACAAAAACTATCCCCTTAAAATCATGCTTGTGATAGGTATAAGTTAAGCCCTTGTGTATGCGTTGCAGTTTTTCTACAAGTGTTAAGACTTATTGTGTTTTTATGTATAAAATCAGTTAATAAAAAACGTATAAGTCAAATACCTATACGCTGAAATATATTCCTAAATCTTACTTCCTTTATTTGCAAGCTCTTTTCTTTTAAACAGGTCAACATCATATGAATAAATATTATTTTCTTTTTCTCTATGCTTTATCTGTGCAATATCAATTAATTCAGTTATTAAATCCTTAAAGGCAATTCCGGTAGGCTTCCATAAATAAAAACTTATTGACCCCGGCACTGTATTTATCTCGTTTATATAAATATTTTCTTTCTCATCAATTAAAAAATCTAATCTCGCATTACCACTGCAATCTATTGCCATAAAAGCTTTCTTTGCTATTTCTTCAATATCAGCAGTCATATCTTTAGAAATATCAGCGGGTATTTTTCTGTTATTACTATCATTTTTTCCTTCATTATTCTTTGAACTATTATTTATATATTTATCTTCATATGATAGAAAATCCTCCCACCCTAACGGTTCTTCACATAAAGATGTTTTAAGTATATCATCATATCCTAAAACTGCTATGTTAATCTCTCTAGGTTTATCAATACCTTGTTCTACAATAATCTTTCTATCATATCTAATTGCAACTTCTATAGCTTGATACAATTCTTCTTTATTTTTTGCTTTTGAAATACCTACACTAGAACCAAGATTTGCAGGTTTAACAAATACAGGATATTTTAATTTCTGTTCTACACTGTTTATTATGCTGTCCTTATCTTCGCTCCATTTCTTTCTGTAAAACCACATATGATCAACCATTGGCAGTCCATGTGCTTTAAACACATCTTTCATAATTATTTTATCCATTCCTACTGAGTATGATTGGACACTTCCCCCTACATAAGGAGTATTCATCAGTTCAAGAAAACCTTGTAAAGTTCCGTCTTCTCCATTAGTTCCATGTATCAAGGGAAAGAATATGTCTATGGTGGTTAAAATTTTTCTGCCAAATATACCTTTCTTTTCTGGATGAATATACATGTTGTTATCGTTATAAGCAGGTGTAAATATTATCTCTTTGGCATCTTTTAAGGATTTGTTTTTGAAATTTTTTATATCCTTAAGTGAATTTCCCGTATACCATTTACCTTCTTTATTAATATATATAGGAACTGCATCAAATTTTGACTTATCTATGTTTTCCATAACCTGCAAAGCACTTATTACAGAAACTTCATGCTCAACACTTCTTCCTCCAAAAATAATACCTATTCTTTTTTTCACTTATAACCCTCCATTTAATATCAGAATTGTTCTATTCATTAAAGGTATCCGGTAAATCGTTCTCAAATAACACTACGTCTTTAGGTTTGACAAAACTTTGAAGAATTTTAGTTGCCTCATCTAAGCTGCTGACTACAAAAAGTCTATCTTTAGAGAATCCTTCCTCCATAATTCCTTCATATATAGGCTTAGTTCTATTATGCCCAACTAAAATTGCATAGTCACATGTCTTTGCAATGTTCTTGCCAAAAATTTTATTTTCTTTATATTCATCTTCACCTAATTCAATCATACCGGGAGTTATAATTATTTTTTTACCTTCTTTAAACTGACTTAAAACCTCTAAAGCAGCCTTTGAGCTAACGGGATTTGAATTGAATGTATCGTCTATTACAACTACACCTGTATGTGGATTCATAAGCTGTAATCTATGAGGTACAGATTCTAGATTAGAGATACCTGTTGAGATTTCTTCCATGTTTAATCCCATTGCTTTACCAACAGCAGCTCCTGCTAATATATTTGATATATTGTGCCTTCCCAATAGTTTAGTTTTACAAATTATACTGTTTCCTTCTTTATCGTTTAGAGTAAATACTGAACCTTCCTCTGATACTTTTATATCGGTAGCAAATAAATCAAGTTTTTCAATATCTTCCATTCCATATAGTATCTTCTCTTTAAATGTCTTATCTGCTAATCTCTTTAAGTACTCATTATCATAGTTAAATATTGCAATCCCATCAGCAGGAAGTTCTTCAATAAGTTCATATTTGCCTTTCATTATATTTTCAATACTTTTCATAGTTTGTAAATGAGTAGGTCCAATTGCTGTAATAACACCTATCTTAGGATTTGCAAGCCTTGCAAGTTCTTGAATATCTCCGATGTACCTTAGTCCCATTTCTACAACAAATGCTTCATATTCATCAGTAAGAGTGTCATTTATAACTTTACTTATTCCCATTGGAGTATTATAGCTTGCCGGTGTTTTAAGGGTCTTAAATTTCTGCTCAAGTATCTTATTGGCAATATATTTGGTACTCGTTTTACCATAGCTTCCCGTAATACCTATAATGTTTAATTTTTCAAATCTTCTAATCTTTTTGTAAGCCATTTCATAATAATATCTATGAACGCTTTTTTCAACCGGAGCTGCAATTATATTACCTAAGTACATGTTGTATGGTGAATAATAATATATTAATGTAAGTGTAAAAAGTATAATTGGATAATAAAATGGAGCGTTTTCAACCAATAATATATAAACTGTTAATATTAACCCTAATTCTAACAGTGCTGCTATAAAGTTTGCAGCAAACAGCCTTTTAGCTCTAGGTGTAAAAATTAAGTCTTTCTTTGATGCTTCTTTCTTAAAACTTATAGATAAAGTCATTAACAGCAGCCAAATACCTCCATAGAAAATAGTAATAATGTAGTTTTGAAAGAAAAATGTGAGTATAATAAAAGTCACAGAAATTATTGCAATAATATTAAATGACATATTAACATTTTTTGAATATGCCCTATGTTTATATTCTTTTATCCAGCTAAGATAATCTTTATTCTTGTATCCTTCAAGCTGTATCATATGTAAAAAAAATCTACTCCTAAGATATAACCCACTACTCCATATAATTCCTGTTAGAATAATCATAATAAAAAAAGAAACGTCACTCATAATTAAATACTACCTCCTAAAAAATTATCTATAATAACTTTAAACTGTATAAACTGATCAAGATACGAAAAATGCCCTGCATTATCCAGTACTACTAAACCGCTGTCAGGTATTTCTCTCTCCATTATTTCTCCCATATAAACAGGAGTTGCTGTATCATCTTTTCCCCATATTAATAATGTTGGTGATTTTATATCCTTTAATAAAGGTTGTAAATTTTCATTAACAATCTTTACCATTATATTTCTCATTATTCCATCTGCATTACGATAATCTGATGAACCGAATTTTTTATAAAACTTCTTCATCCTTTCCTCTTTGTCATTCCAAAAGTAAAAGGTATTATAGAGCTTCTTTAAAATCTTAAATGTATGTATCTTAACATAATATTTAAAATGCCTTTTAGGAACAATTCCAGCACTATCTATAAGTATAATTTTATCTATCAATTCAGGATACTGACTTGCTAAAACTATAGATATTCTTCCCCCGTGTGAATGACCTATAAGAGTAACATTATCAATCCCCAGCTTATCAATAAATGTTTTAACAGTATCAGCAAAATCTCTAGTTCCCCATACCTCTTTTGGTTTGTCACTTTTTCCGTGACCGGGTAAATCTATAGCATATACCTTAAACTTATTTTTTAGATGGTTAAAAACAGGCATTACCGTTTCAGTATCAGCCCCCCATCCGTGCATAATTAAGATGTTTTTTCCTTCACCTTCTGTTATATAGTTTATGTTTAAACTATTTATATTGATATTCATGTAATCATCCTTATAAATTTTTTGATCGACCATCAACTTTATATCAACATATCTTTTTTATATTTTTATTTATACTCTTAACTGAGTTAGTTTCTAAATCTTAATTAATAATTATTACAAATTTCAAGATTTCTAATCTTTTATTTTATTCCATAACAAAAAAGCGTACTATGTTCATAGCACACCAACCATATTATATCATATTTACAACTGTTTTAAAATGTTTATTAAATTTTGCGGTTTTTTATGTTTATGTATTTTTATTTAGTAATATATATGTTATTTTGCTGATTTTAATACCTGTAATTTAATCTCTTGGTTTTTCTACCTTTTCAGTTAATTTATCAAGCTTTTTATTAACAGTAGAAATACCTTCAATACACTGTTTATAACAGTCATACAAGCATTTTATATCATCTTTAATTTCACTTTCCATCCTAACTATACTGCTTTCTAGTTTTCTTATCTCATCTTTCGTTGCCATGTTTGATTTCATTTCCTGTACTTCAATATACAGTTTTTCTAATAAATCAAATACTTTTTCTTCCATGATACTCTCTCCTTTTTTCATACCTTTGTATAAGGATTTCCTAAAACTATTATATTATTATTAATTTTATCATAGAATAATTCAAAATCCAATAAAAAAAGAAATACAGAGTAGTGTCTGTATTTCTTTATATTGTTATTGTTAAAATTGATTAAAATAATCCATTTCCAAACCATGATGCAAATACTACTGAAACTATGGTCATAAGCTTAATTAAAATGTTAATAGAAGGTCCTGATGTATCCTTAAACGGATCACCAACTGTATCTCCGACTACTGCTGCTTTATGAGCTTCGCTTCCTTTTCCGCCATTATTTCCTTCTTCTATATATTTCTTAGCGTTGTCCCAAGCTCCTCCTGCATTTGCCATGAAGATAGCCATAAGAACACCTGTAACTAATCCGCCGGCTAATAATCCTCCAAGAGCTTCTTTTCCAAGTATTAAGCCTGTTGCTAATGGTGCAAGAACTGCCAATAAACCCGGAATTATCATTTCTCTTAAAGCTGCTGATGTACTGATGTCAACACATTTTTTATATTCTGGTTTAGCCTTTCCTTCCATTAAACCGGGTATAGATTTAAACTGTCTTCTTACTTCTTCTATCATACTAAATGCAGCTCTACCAACTGCTTTCATAGTTATTGCCGAAAACAGGAATGGAAGCATTCCACCTATTAATAAACCAACGATAACTTTTGGCTCTGTTATATTAATACTGGTTAATTCAACTCTCTTTGTATATGAAGCAAATAAAGCAAGTGCAGTTAATGCAGCAGAACCTATCGCAAATCCTTTACCAATAGCTGCTGTAGTATTGCCGACTGCATCCAGTTTATCTGTTATCTTTCTAACTTCCTTAGGCATCTCACTCATTTCTGCTATACCGCCTGCGTTATCTGCTATAGGACCATATGCGTCAACTGCAACAGTCATCCCTGCGGTTGATAACATACCTACAGCAGCTAAAGCTATACCATATAATCCTTTAGATGCATCTGCTCCACCACCTGCTAAGTAGAATGCAATTAAGATACCTACTGCTATAACGATTATAGGTAATGCTGTTGAAGCCATACCTACTGATAATCCGCTTATAATATTTGTTGAGCTTCCTGTTTCTGATTCATCAGCAATTCTTTTCACCGGACTGTATTCTGTTCCTGTATAATATTCAGTAATTTTTGCTATTACAAGCCCAACTATAATTCCTATAACAATAGCAGCAAATGGTTGATATGCTTCTAATGTATTCATATTAGCTTCTGTTAAGAAAAACTGTCTGCTTAGGAAAAATGCAGCTACAATTGTAATTCCAGCACTAACAAATGTACCTAAGTCTAAAGATTTTTGAGGATTTGACCCTTCTTTTCCTCTAACAAAAAAAGTACCGATTATTGACGAAATAATTCCTGTAGCTGCTAACGTCATTGGGAATACAGCTCCATTTAAAGAGTAAGCAAATATACCGAGTGTAATAGCAGATATAATCGAACCTACATAAGATTCAAATAAGTCTGCACCCATACCTGCAACGTCACCAACATTATCACCTACATTGTCAGCAATAACAGCAGGGTTTCTAGGATCATCTTCCGGTATTCCCGCTTCAACCTTCCCAACAAGGTCAGCTCCAACATCTGCAGCTTTAGTATAGATACCTCCGCCAACACGTCCAAAAAGTGCTATAGATGAAGCTCCAAGGCCGAACCCTGTTATAATCTCAGAAACTTCTTTAAGTCTTTCAACATTGTCAAAGTTGTTACCTACAAAAACTAAATAAAGGGTACTTAATCCTAATATACCTAATCCTACAACGGACATACCCATTACAGCACCACCTGAAAATGCTACGCTTAAAGCTTTGTTGATACCAAACTTTTGAGCTGCATTTGCAGTTCTAACGTTTGCTTTTGTAGCAACTCTCATTCCAAAGAACCCTGCTAAAGCTGAGAATACTGCTCCCACAAGAAATGAGATTGAGGTTTCCCAGTTAATGCCAAATCCCAGAATTATAAAAAGAATTATAACAAATATAGCTAAAGACTTATATTCCCTTGATAAAAACGCCATAGCCCCCTCTTGTATATAAGAAGAAATTTCTTTCATCTTTTTACTGCCTACATCTACTTTGTTAATAGTAGAAGCTTTATAAAAAGCAAAAAGCAGAGCTAAAATACCAACAATCGGGGCTAAATATAAATATGTTTTCTCCAATTTTCAGTCCTCCTTTGTATTCAATTTTAAATTATTGTATAGCTGCTAATATTAATGCACATGCTACGAAAGCTATAGCAGATACAGCTGTTACTTTACTTAGTATTCCTTCATAACTACGACCTTTATTTTTACCCCAGATACTTTCTGCACCTCCTGCAATAGAACCGGAAAGTCCTGCGTTCTTACCTGATTGTAATAATATACTTGCTATAAGTATAAGACTAGGAATCAAAATGATAATTTTTAATGCCGTACTCACATTTTCCACCTCCTGCTATATAATAAACATCAATATTTTAACATAGTAACTTTATAAAAGCAATAAATATTTTAATTATATCTAAAGTTAACAAATGTTTCATTCATGTTGTTTATAACAATAATATTTATATAATTATAAAGAAAGGGGATTTGATTCCCCTTTCTATCTTTATTTTTTGATAAAAAAATAATTTTATTCCGGCAGTTTAATTTTATTTAATGTTGTAAAATACTTTGATACCTTTATATTCAGAAGTTGAGCCAAGCTTTTCCTCAATTCTTAAAAGCTGATTATATTTAGCAACTCTATCTGTTCTGGAAGGTGCACCGGTTTTAATCTGTCCAGCGTTTGTAGCTACAACAAACTCTGATATAGTAGTATCTTCTGTTTCTCCCGATCTATGAGAAACAACTGCTGTATATCCAGCCTTTTTTGCCATTTCTATAGCTTGTAGAGTTTCCGTAATTGTACCTATTTGATTAAGCTTTATTAAAATAGAGTTAGCAGCACTTATATCTATTCCTTTTTTTAGTCTTTCAGTATTTGTAACAAAAAGATCGTCACCAACTATCTGTATTCTGTTACCAAGCCTATCAGTCATAAGCTTCCATCCATCCCAGTCATCTTCATCTAAACCATCTTCAATTGAAATAATGGGATATTTATTTACTAAATCAACGTAGAACTGAACCATTTCTGCAGAATTTAAGTTTTTGCCTTCTGCCTCAAGGTTATAGCTCTTTGTATTCTTATCATATATTTCAGTAGCAGCAACATCTAATGCCAGCATTATTTCTTCACCCGGTTTATAGCCTGCTTTTTTAATAGCATCAACAATTGTAGACAGTGCTTCTTCATTAGATGATAGATTTGGAGCAAAACCACCTTCATCACCAACAGCAGTATTGTAACCTTTTTCTTTTAATACTTTCTTAAGGCTATGGAAGATTTCCGTTCCCATCCTTAATGCTTCTCTAAAATTTTCAGCTCCTACAGGCATTACCATAAATTCTTGTATGTCAACGTTATTATCAGCATGCTTTCCGCCATTTAATATGTTTAGCATAGGTACGGGTAAAGTTCTGGCATTCACTCCTCCTATGTAAGAAAATAAATCTAAATCTACATAATCAGCTGCTGCTTTAGCAACTGCCAGTGAAACTCCTAAAATAGCATTAGCACCTAGTTTTTCCTTATTATCAGTTCCATCTAACTGAATCATCCTTAAATCTATTCCTACTTGGTCTCTAACATCAAATCCAATAATCTCAGGAGCTATTTTTTCATTAACGTTTTCTATTGCTTTTAAAACACCTTTACCTAAATATCTTTCTTTATCATTATCTCTTAACTCTACTGCTTCAAATGCTCCCGTTGAAGCTCCGGATGGTACTGCGGCTCTTCCAAATGCTCCGCTTTCTGTCTCTACTTCTACCTCAATTGTTGGGTTACCTCTTGAATCAAGTATTTCTCTTGCATAAATATCAGTAATAATCGACATTTAAATAACCTCCTTATATATTTTATTATTTTTATCTAACCATTAAAGATTTACCTGTCATTTCATTTGGGATTTTTAATTGTTTCATTTCAAGTAAAGTAGGAGCAATATCTGCTAAGATACCTTCTCTTAACCCTATATTGCCTTCACCTATTATAATACAAGGCACTTTATTAGATGTATGGGCTGTTAACATACTTCCTGTTTTTGTATCTATCATTTTTTCTGCGTTTCCATGGTCAGAAGTTATTATTGCACTTCCATTTTTCTGTATGATCTCGTTGATTATCTCTCCCAAGCAGGTATCAACAGTTTCTATAGCCTTAACTGCCGCTTGGATATTTCCTGTATGACCTACCATATCAGGATTAGCAAAGTTTAATATTATTAAATCATAGTTACTCTCTTTTATATGCTTTATAACTTCATCTTTAACTTCTACTGCACTCATTTCCGGTTTTTTATCATACGTAGAAACATCAGGGGAAGGTATAAGAACTCTATCTTCACCTTCACTAGGAGCTTCCACACCACCATTAAAGAAAAAAGTGACATGAGCATATTTTTCAGTCTCTGCAATTCTTAATTGTTTTAATCCCTTTTGGCTGATATATTCACCTAAAGTGCTTGAATGTTTTTGAGGTTTATATGCTATTTCAACATTTTCAATAGTTTTATCATATTGTGTCATACATATATATATTACATCTGCTTTTTTTTCTCTTTTAAAGTCTTCAAAATCATTATCCATAATAGCTCTGGTTATCTGCCTAGCTCTATCAGGTCTAAAGTTAAAGAAAATAATTGAATCACCTGAATCGACAGTTGCAATTGGTCTTCCATCTTTTATAACTACAGACGGTTCAACAAATTCATCTGTTTCATTATCTGAATATGCACGGTTAATAAGCTCTAATGCTGTCTTTCCTTCAATACCTTTCCCAAGCAGCATAGCATTATAAGCTTTTTTGATTCTTTCCCAGCGTTTGTCTCTATCCATAGCGTAATATCTACCTGATACAGTTGCAATTTTTCCAATACCAATTTCTTTGAGTTTATCTTCTAAATCTTCTATATATCCTTTTGCACTAGCAGGAGGTACATCTCTTCCATCAAGAAAACAGTGGATATAAACTTCATCTAAGTTACTTTTTTTAGCTAATTTTAAGAGAGCATACAAATGCTCATTATGGCTGTGAACCCCACCGTCTGATAAAAGACCCATCAAATGAAGTTTTGAGTTATTTAGTTTAACATTTTTTATTGCATTGATAAACTCATCTTTTTTAAAGAATTCTTCATTTTCTATTGATTTGGTTATTCTGGTAAGCTCTTGATATATTATTCTGCCTGCTCCAATGTTTAGATGTCCCACTTCAGAATTGCCCATCTGTCCTTCAGGCAGACCTACTGCTAATCCACTAGCCTGTAAAGTAGTATAAGGGTAATTTTCCTGTAACCTTGTAAAATTCGGAGTATCTGCTAAACTTATTGCATTTCCTTCATATTTTTCTCCCAGACCCCAGCCGTCTAAAACTATTAATGCGACTAATTTATTATTCATCTTCACCCATCCTTTATTACTTGACTAATCAATATAACTATAATTAACTATTTTAAAGCTTAAACCTGTCAACTTTGATTATAACACCAAAAGCTTTTCAGTTACATGACTCTAATGTTAAATATGAACTAAAAATTAATAATCTTAATGAAATCATCTGCCTTAAGACTAGCTCCTCCAACTAATGCTCCATCGATATCCGGTTGATTTATTATCTCTGTAGCATTACCAGGCTTAACACTTCCTCCGTATTGAATCCTTACTTTATCAAAAGCTTCATCACCGTATTTTTCCATGATAATATTTCTTATATATGCTATCATGTTATTAGCATCCTTGCTTGATGCAGTTTTCCCTGTTCCAATTGCCCAGATTGGTTCATATGCAATAACGACATCAGCTGTATCCTTTTTTTCTACTCCGTCTAATGCTTTTAAAATTTGAGATTTTACCTTTTCTTCTGCTTGACCTTGCTCACGTTCTTCCAAAGTTTCACCAACGCAGATAATCGGTCTGATATTATATTTAATAGCTGATTTTACCTTTTTATTTACATCGTCATCACTTTCTCCAAAATACTGACGTCTTTCTGAATGACCTAGTATTACATAGTCAATCCCTATGTCCTTTAACATAACAGGCGATACCTCTCCAGTATATGCACCGCCTTCTTCCCAATGCATGTTTTGAGCTGCCAGCTTAAGCTTTGTATCCCCTATTGCTCTTTTAATGTCCATTAAAGCAGTAAAAGGTGTGCATACAACTACTTCTACATCTGTTTTTAAAGTTATATCTTTAATTTTATTTACTAAGTCTATACCTTGACTTATAGTCATATTCATCTTCCAATTACCTGCAATTATCGGTATCCTCACATTCAGTTCCTCCTTTATTTGTTATCAATGCACTCTATGCCGGGTAAGGATTTACCTTCAAAGAATTCTAAAGAAGCTCCTCCTCCGGTTGATATATGAGTCATTTCATCTGATAAACCGGTTTTCTCAACAGCTAATGCACTATCTCCTCCGCCAATGATTGTTATACCTTCAGCTTGTGCCATAGCTGATGCTATGGATTCTGTTCCTTTGGCGAAATTCTCCATTTCAAATACTCCCATAGGTCCATTCCATAAAATTGTTTTTCCCTTCTTTATTTCTTGTTCAAAAACTTTTCTGGTTTCTTCACCAATATCAAGACCCATCATATCTTTAGGTATATTACTTACTTTAACTGTTTTAAATGTAGTGTCATTTTTAAATTCTTTAGCCACTACTGCATCTACAGGAAGTAACATATTAACTCCCTTTTCTTCTGCCTTATCCATTAGTCTCTTAGCTAATTCTATTTTATCTTCTTCTAATAATGATTTCCCTACTTCATAACCTTTAGCTTTTAGGAATGTAAACATCATTCCTCCACCAATCAATAAACTATCTATCTTATCCATTAAATTTTCAATAACCGTAATTTTATCTGAAACCTTTGCTCCTCCTAAAATTGCAATAAAAGGTCTTTCCGGATTTACCATAGCCTTACCCATTATTTCTATTTCTTTTTTTACCAGAAATCCAACTGCTGATGGAAGATATTCACTTACCCCGACATTTGAAGAATGAGCTCTATGTGCTGTACCAAAAGCATCATTTACAAATATATCTGCCAGTGAAGATAATTCCTTAGCAAAATCTAAGTCATTCTTTTCTTCACCGCTGCGAAATCTTGTGTTTTGAAGTAATACAACTTCTCCTGACTGCATTTCTCCAGCAGCTTTCTTTGCATCCTCACCTACAACTGAATCTTCATCAATAAAAATTACTTCTCTGTTAAGTAAATCTGCTAATACTTTCGCTACAGGCTCTAAGCTGTACTTGTGATTTGCTTTACCTTTTGGTCTCCCAAAATGAGACATTATAATAACTTTTCCTTCATTTTCTATTATATATTCTATAGTAGGCAAAGCACTCCTAATTCTTCTATCGTCAGTTATTTCTCCTGCTTCATTCATAGGAACATTAAAATCACACCTAACCAATACCTTCTTGTTTTTTAGGTTCAACTGCTCAATAGTTTTTTTATTTAACATACTATCCCTCCAGTTTAAAGCATAAGAATCCATGAAAAGAACTATATTCTTTATGGATTCTTATTCTATTTAATATTTGATTACTTGTCTATAGTCCTTTTTGTGCTATAAACACAGCTAAATCAACAACTCTTACTGAATATCCCCACTCATTATCATACCAAGATAATATTTTAACCATATTACCTATAGTCATTGTTGATAATCCATCTATAATTGAAGAACGAGGGTCTTTTTTATAGTCAACGGATACTAACGGTTCTTCTGAATAACCTAATATTCCTTTAAGTTTTCCATTTGCATAAGCTTCAAAAGTCTTGTTTATATCTTCGGCAGTAGCTTCTTTTTCAATCTCAAACACTGCGTCTACAACAGAAACTGTAGGCGTGGGAACTCGCATAGCCATACCATTTAATTTACCTTTAAGCTCAGGTATAACCAGTGCTGCTGCTTTTGCTGCCCCGGTAGTCGTTGGAATGATAGACATAGCTCCGGCTCTAGCTCTCCTTAAGTCTTTATGATTTGCGTCTAAAATATTTTGATCATTGGTATATGAATGTACAGTGGTTATAAGTCCTCTCTTTATACCAAATTCATCCATTATAATCTTAGCAAACGGAGCTAAACAATTAGTAGTACATGAAGCATTAGAAATAATGTGGTGATTTTTTGCATCGTAAGCATCTTCATTTACTCCCATAACTATTGTTATATCTTCGTTTTTTGCCGGTGCAGTAATAACTACCTTCTTTGCTCCAGCTGTTAAATGTTTTGATGCACTTTCTTTATCTCTAAAAATTCCAGTAGATTCAATAACTAAATCAATACCTAGATCTCTCCAAGGTAATTTTTCAGGGTCTTTTTCTCCAAAAAATTTAATTCTTTTACCATTAAGAATCATATATTCCCCATCTACTTCTACTGTTCCGTCAAATTTTCCAAAACATGAGTCATATTTAAAAAGATGAACTAAATTTTCTATCTTCCCCGGATTGTTAACTGCTACAATTTCAATTTCATTTACATTTCGCTCTAAAGCATCCCTTAATACATTTCTACCAATTCTTCCAAATCCATTAATAGCAACTTTCATAGTCATTTAAATTCCTCCTTAATTTTTTATAAAATTTAATAATCCTTTGCTTTTTATGTACTACTCTGATGTAGTTTCTAAAATTTTTCTACTTACTCCTTCATCTATAATAAGAATCATATCTCTTCTTAAAGATGCTATAGCCATAATAGCTTCAGCTTTTTTCTCTCCACACGCTATACCTATTACATTCTTAACATTATTTAAATCTAATAAGGAAAGTCCTACAGTACTTGATTCCCAAACTTTTTCTCCTTTTTTATTGAAATAATAACCAAATGCTTCTGCTACAGCCCCTCTATCCATTATACTTTTTACTGTATCCTCAGGCAATTTTCTTCTTTCAGCCATTTCATCAGCTCTGCCTAATCCAAAAACTAAAATGTCTACTTTTTTTATTAATGACTTAAATTCTTTAATTTCGGGAATCTGTAGTACAGCATCTAATGCTTTTTTTTCTAAGCTATCAGGAACATGAAAAAGCCTATAGCTTCCGTTTAACTTTTTAGCAAGTTTAGCAGCTACATTGTTAGCCTGAGTTTCTACATTTTTACCTAAACCCCCTCTTGCCGGCAAAACTAAAATGCTATTTTTGGTATTATCATAAGGCATCTCTTGAGCCACTTGAGCCATGGTTGAACCTCCGGTAATTCCAATTATATTATTATCTTTTAGAATACTCTTAATACATTCCGAAGATGTTTTTCCTATATCCCTTATGATTAAATTATCATTGTCATAATGTCCGGGGACAATTATAACTTTTTTAATACTTAAAATTTCTTCCAGTTTCTTTTCAAGACTTTTTAAATCCTTTAGTGAATGAACATAATCTTTGAGCTTATCTATTATAATTTCACCCTCATGTGTGACATGCATACCAAAGGACTGTACTTCCAACAAATCTTGTTTTTTTAAAACTTCTACTTCGGTTCGTATTATTCTCTCACCAAAGTTCATTTTTAAAGCTAAGGTTCTTCTGCCTATGGGTTGATTATAATAAACATTCCTTAAAATATTGTATCTCTTTTCAAGAGTTTCAATTAATTCCGGAATAATTTTTTTCTGTAATTTTAATAATTCTTCCATATCTCGTCTCCTTAATACATAATCCTAAAATATGTCATATATTATCTGCAATACTTAATCTATTATGTATTACCGGGTCTAAATAAGTCCCATATGGCAAATTCCATCCCAGCTCAAACAAAAAAATATCCCTTACAAATTTATTATATGTTAATGTAAGGAATATTTCAAGACTAAAATTTAAATTTATTTTTTACAGCTTATAGTTTAACATATCTTTTATTTTTAATATTTGCACAACTCAAGTATACGCCTTACATAGTTTTTCTGAGTAATTTTGTGAAATGTTAATTGAATTAAAATATACACACAAACTATAATTCCGGAGTACAGAGCAATAACATGAAAGAAATAATCTTTAAAAAACAATGTTACAACCCATAGATAGGCTCCCATTCCTCCTAAGATAAGAGGTATAGAGAAAATAATGCTTAATTCCTTTGTTAGAGCTTCTTTTATCTGTCTCTTTTTTATTCCTATAAGGTTAAGTTTAAAAAATCTATCTTTATCTTTATCTAAGTTAATAAAAACTTTAAAGTAAACAATAGCTCCTGAACAAATAAAAAACATTAAAGCTATTAAGCCCAATAGAAAGATAATTGACCCATACAATTGCTTTTGACTTTCTACATATTCGTATTTTGAGCTTAACTGCACATTTAAGCTGTTATTTTTTATATGTTCTTTAAATTCACTGTAAGCTGACAATGCTTCAGAGGGGCTATTAAATTTCATAATGTGAACATTATGTTCATTACCTTTTAAATTCATATAATCTTTATCATCAATGATATAAGATATGGGCATTTCGTTGCATAAAACTCCATAGATACTGTCTTGTACTATATATTGATATTTTTTATTATCAGTTATAGATATTTCTTTAAGTGAATTTTTTTCAGGAATTTTACTTAGAGTTCCATATACAATTGTATGACCACTTTTAACATCAAGATTATAGTTAAGAATATTTTTTACAGTTTCATCAGAAATAACAGTATTATTGTATTTTTCTGTACTAATATATTTAAATTGTCTTTTATCTGTAATTTGTTCAGTGAATTTTGAAAGAATTGGTTTTAAATCATTTTCTAATACTTCATTTTCTACACTTTCAAATAAAACCAAATCATAAGGATAACGAATATCTGTTTTTCTCATTTCCGACCCGTAAGCACCAATTAATAAAGCTATTAAAAAAATAGCTGCACCATTAGAAATAGCTATAAGGTATAATACTTTTTTATATTCTTTATACTTATAAGAAAGATTCATTAGATAAAGAAGCTTTTTATAATACCTTTGGCTTTTAGCTTTCATAAATTTAATTATAAAATCGCCAAATTGAGATATTACAATATAGAGTCCAGCTAAAAATGTTAAGATTACCGGTAACGCAAGAATTTGACCTAAATCGTCCTTTGTAAATGATATGAAAAAATAAGGACTAATCATCATCAATATACCAGTAAAAAAGTATATAGAGTTTGACTTTTTATTAACGTTTTCTTTTTTTGAATCTTTAAACAGCTCAATAATTTTATGTTTTTTTAAATATATGTGAGAATATGTAAAGGAAACACCATATATAAATAACAGAATAATAAGTGTAAACAAAAGCCCTGTTAAATTAGGATTAAAGGATAGTGCGTTTAAACTAGGTATAGAATTAGTAACAATATTTAATAAGTAACTTATAATAGTACCTGCTATTAATCCAATCAATGTTGAAATTAGTACAAAAAATATATTTTCAATATTCATAAGTTTATATAAATTTTTCTTAGACATACCTAAGGCTAGATATAAAGCAAATTCTTTACATCTAGACTTTAAATATGATATGTAAACATAAACAATAAAGAGAAAACTAAATACTATTAGAACTATAAAAAATGATATAATTATTACTTGTATTGTTTCAGAACCTGAATTATTATTAAACAAAAGAAGCCCATATAAATAAATAATGGATGTATTAAATATACAGCAAAGTATTAATGCTAAATGATGTCTGAGGTTATATTTGAAATTTTTTAATACTATTGATTTAAATGTCATTAAATACACCCCCTATATCAGCTTGGCATTTGATTATATGATCAAAAAATTCTTCTCTGTCACCATTGTTCTTAATGATACTGTGAATCTTTCCATCAAATAAAAAAACAATCCGTTTACAAAAACTAGCTGCAAAGGGGTCATGAGTAACCATAAGTATAGTAGATTCTTTTTCTGTATTAAGTTTACAGAATAAATCCATAATGTTTTTTGATGATTTTGAATCTAGATTGCCAGTTGGTTCATCAGCAAATATAATTTTAGGGTTAGTGATTAATGATCTGCCTACAGCAGTTCGTTGCTTCTCTCCTCCTGATATTTCATAAGGATGTTTATTAAAAATTTTATTTAAACCAAGGTAGTCAATTATATCATGAGCTTTTTTTTCTATTATATCAGATTGCTTTTTAGCTAAAATCAATGGTAAAACGATGTTTTCTTTAACTGTAAGACTGTCAAGTAATTGAAAATCTTGAAATACAAAGCCAATATCATCCCTTCTAAATTCTGCTAGTTCATCATCACCAAAATCTTGAAGATTTTTGCCGCAAATCTGAACCGAACCTGTAGTTGGATGATCAAAACCGCTTAATATATTTAACAGTGTGGTTTTACCACTTCCAGAAGATCCCATAATACCAACAAATTCTTTTTGTTCTATAATAAGGTCAACATCTGCTAAAGCATTAATCGAATTTTTTTCAATTTCTCCATACATTTTGTTTATTTTTTCAGTTTGTATAACTATCATTTTTAGCCCTCCTAGAAAGTTAATAAGCAATTTTGCTTTACATATAAATTAATTTGTTGTGCTATTTTAAGTTTTTTGACATGTTGATATTTCTACGTTCTTTGAATATATGTTGAGGTGATTTTTGGTTAAGTATCATCAATAATAACATAACTTACAATAATAAAGTCTTTTAAATCATTAATTTCTTTGATACAACATTTCTTATGAAAGTCAATCATACGTTTTCCTCTTATCTTTAGCGTTTGGTGATATTAAAGATAGGTTAACATGAATCGCTGGATTTTTTCTATTTGTAAATTTTAACTAGCACAACGAGTTAAATTATATCATCTGCTAAAGCATTAATCAATTTTTTTAAAATTTCATATGTACATTTTGTTTATTTTTTCAGTTTGTATAACTATCATTTGATAATATTAATTGTTAAAAATAAAAAAACAAATTTGGCATATCACTATATCTTGGTGTTATATATAAATTACTATACAAATACATAAACCCAAGTTAGTGATATGCCATCTATATTTAACATATCAAACACAAATATTAAACTTTTCAACTGTTTAGAATCTTCTCCTGCCTGAAGAAGAAGGTATCCTTAGCTCATCTCTATATTTTGCAACAGTTCTTCTGGATATTTGAATGTTTTTTTCTTTTAGTATATCTGCAATCTTTTGATCGCTTAAAGGACTCTTTGGTTCTTCATCATCTATAAGCTCTTTTATCATAGATTTAACACTTGTAGAAGCAATACCCCCGTCATTTCCTTCAACTCCACTGGAAAAAAAGAATTTTAGTTCAAATATACCCCTTGGTGTCTGAATATATTTTCCTGTAGTAGCTCTACTAACGGTAGACTCATGAACATCAATATCATCAGCAACTTCCTTTAATGTAAGCGGTCGTAAGTGTTTTTTTCCCATATCAAAAAATTCTTTTTGAAATTTAACTATTGATAAAGCTACATTATAAATCGTATTTCTTCTTTGGTCAATGCTTTTTATCACCCACATTGCAGAGTTCAGCTTTTCTTTTAAAAAATTTGCTATGTTTTCTTCTTTGGATTTACTTAGTAACTGCTTATAATATTTATTTATTATTAATCTAGGAAATGTAGAGTCATTCTGAACTATTATATATTCATTATCAATGTATTGTAATGTTAAATCCGGTGTAATAAACTTTATTTCATCCTCATCACATCTAAACCCTCTCCCGGGCTTTGGTTCAAGAGTTTTTATAATGTCGCATATTCTTTGGACTTCTTTTTTACAAATGTCTAATTCTTTGGATATTTTTGAAATTCGATTTTTAGCTACATCCTCTAAATGATTTTTTAAAATATTTTGAATATCACAATTTAACATATTCTTCATTTTAAGCTGTACTGACAGACATTCACTTAAATCTCTGCTTCCCACACCAACCGGTTCAAAAGTTTGTACGATTTTTAAAATATTTTCGGCTTTTTCAGTATCAACACCAAAATGCTCAGCTATTTCTTCAATTGAAGTATTTAGGTAGCCGTTTCTATCTATGCTCTCAATTATCATTTCTCCTATCTCACGATTTTCTAAGTTAAAAAAAGTTAAATTAAGCTGAAATAATAAATTCTCCCTTAAAGTCTGTTTTGAAGAAGTATAGCTTTCAAAGGTCTGCTTAGGACTCATAATTCCGCTTATATTGCTTCTGTAACTTATGTCATCATATTGCCCTAGAAAATCTTTCCAATCTATTTCTTCGTTATTCTCTCTATAGTCATCAATATTTTCTGTTGTATTGTCCAAAAGTTCCATTTCTAACAAAGGATTTACAGCCATTTCTGTTTCAATATACTGCCTTAATTCCTGAGTTGTCAACTGAAGCAGTTTTATGGCTTGTCTTAATTCTGGAGTCATTATTAATTTTTGAGATTGTTCAAGATTTAATTGAAAACCAAGTCTCATACTACCCACTCCTACTATTTATTAATAACTTTTAAATATAATTTCACTGTATTTTAACACTATTTACTTGATACCTTACTATAATTTATGATACGTATATTAACATTATACCAAAAAACAACATAAGACAAAAGTCCTATATAAGATAAAGTAAAGATATAAACAACTTAATATTGTAGTTGTAATTTTGATTTGAAAAAGATATAATTACTTTGTAGACGTTTGTCTAGAAAATTAAAAGGGGGTAAAAAAATGAAAAGAGTACTAACTATTTCTCTAGTAATGTTATTACTGGTTACAAGTTTAGCTGGATGTGCTGGAAATAACGAAGGTTATGAAATTACTCTTATTACAGACAAAGGTAATATTGATGACAAATCATTTAACCAAGGTTCTTGGGAGGGTGTAGTTGCTTTTGCAGATAAAGAAAATATCCCACATACATATATCAAGCCTGAAAAAGATACAGATGATGGATATTTAGCTGCAATTGATCTTGCAGTAACAGGGGGAGCAGAAGTAATTGTAACACCAGGATTCCTATTTGAGGTTGCAGTTTATCAAGCACAGACAAAATATCCGGATGTTAAATTTATTCTTCTTGACGGTCAACCTCGTACTGCAGACTTTTCAGTATTTGAAACTAAAGAAAATGTTGCAAGTATAATGTATTCAGAAGAACAATCAGGATACCTTGCAGGTTATGCTGCTGTTATGGATGGAATGACTAACCTTGGATTCATGGGTGGTATGGCTGTACCGGCTGTACAATCATTTGGTTATGGATTCCTTCAGGGAGCTGAAGATGCTGCCAAAGAATTAGGACTTGCTGACGGTTCAGTAAAGGTAATATATCATTATACTGGTAACTTCGCAGAAACCGACACAAATAAAGCAACTGCGAAAACAATGTATCAAGAAGGAGTAGAAGTAATATTTGCCTGCGGTGGTTCGGTTGGTAAAAGTGTTATGTCAGCAGCTAGTGAAGCAGAAGCAAAGGTTATTGGTGTTGACGTTGACCAAAGATATGACAGCGATACTGTAATAACATCAGCTACAAAGGGTCTGAAAGCTTCTGTAGTAAGTGTTCTTGAATCTATATATGCAGAAAACTGGGAAGAGTTTTCAGGCACAACAACATATTTTAATGCTGCTAACGATGGAGTTGGTCTTCCAACTATGGTAATAGGAGACAAGAATGCAGATGCTTTTGATAGATTTGATACATTTGACAAGGAAGCATATGACGAAATATTCTCAAAGCTTGTAGACGGAAGCATTTCTGTAAGACGTAATATCGAAGTTGAAGATACTACAGGATATGCTACTAAAGAAGAGCTTACAATTTCATTAGGTCTTAAAAAAGTTTCAGTTACTACAAGACAATAAAAGCAACTAAATTACCTGTCATATTGGGCAAAGCCTTATGCAAGTAAGATAAAGATTATGGTTATGGAGGAAGGCTTATGTTTTCCTCCATTTTCTATATAAAAATAATTTAAAGTATAATGGTGTGACAAGTAAAAAAATATTATTAATGAAAAGAGGTTAACGTGGAAAATTATATTATTGAAATGCTTAATATTACAAAAAAATTCCCGGGTATTATTGCTAATGACAATATTACACTAAAATTAAAAAAAGGAGAAATACATGCACTTCTAGGAGAAAACGGTGCCGGAAAATCTACTCTTATGAGTGTACTCTTCGGTCTTTATCAGGCTGAAAATGGGGAGATAAGAAAGAATGGAAAAGTTGTAAGGATCAACAATCCTAATGATGCCAATACATTAGGAATTGGAATGGTTCATCAGCATTTTAAGCTTGTGGAGATTTTTACTGTGCTGGAAAATATCATTCTTGGTGTTGAACCTAATAAGATGGGATTCCTTGAAAAGAAGGAAGCAAGAAAAAGAGTTATAGAACTTAGTGAAAGATACGGACTCAAAGTCGACCCGGATGCCTTAATTGAAGACATCACAGTAGGAATGCAGCAAAGAGTTGAAATTCTTAAAATGCTCTACAGAGATAACGAGATTTTAATTTTTGATGAACCTACGGCTGTTTTAACCCCGCAGGAAATTAAAGAACTACTCCAGATCATGAAAGAATTTGCACAAGAAGGCAAGTCTATTCTTTTCATTACACATAAACTTAATGAAATTATGGAAGTCGCAGACAGGTGTACAGTTCTTAGAAAAGGTAAATATGTAGGTACCGTAAATGTTAAGGATACAACCAAGGAAGAACTTTCAAAAATGATGGTAGGGCGTGATATAAGCTTCAGTGTGGATAAGAAAGAAGCAAACGTTGGAGAAATAGTTCTTTCTGTTAAAAATCTTACTGTCTCCTCCAAAACTCATAAAAATAATGCAGTAAAAAACGTTACCTTTGATGTTAGAGCAGGTGAAATAGTCTGCCTTGCAGGAATTGAAGGAAATGGACAAACAGAGTTTGTAAATGCACTTACAGGTCTGGAAAAGCCAAATTCAGGCATTATTAAGTTATGTGGTAAGGATATGACTAAATCCTCAATCAGACAACGTTCTATAAATGGAATGAGCCATATTCCTGAAGATAGACAAAAGCATGGTCTTGTTCTGGATTATAAATTAGAGGAAAATCTGGTACTTCAAAGATATTGGCAGCCTGAATTTCAAAGAAGAGGATTTATTAAATTTGATTCAGTAAGAAAATATGCCGAAAAGCTTATAAAAAAATATGACATCAGAAGCGGTCAGGGATCATCAACTATTGTAAGAAGCATGTCTGGAGGTAATCAGCAAAAGGCAATCGTAGCAAGAGAAATTGACAAAGAGCATCAGCTTCTAATAGCAGTACAACCTACCAGAGGTCTGGATGTCGGAGCTATAGAGTATGTACACAAACAGCTTATTAAAAGGCGTGATGCAGGTAAAGCAGTATTTATCGTGTCTTTAGAACTTGAAGAAGTGATGAATGTAAGTGACCGTATCCTGGTCATATATGAAGGAGAAATTGTCGGAGAACTTAACCCAAAGACAACAACTGTTGAGGAGCTTGGACTTTACATGTCAGGCGCAAAACGTGATGTCGTAAAGGAGATTAGTGATGCAGAATAAAAAAAGATTTAGTTTTAAAAATTTAACTCAAATTAGTGGATTTTCTTCATTTTCATCTGCACTAATGGCTATTTTACTTGGTCTGGTTTTTGGATTTATCGTAATGCTTATTGCAATACCGGGTAATGCTCTTGCAGGTTTTCAGCATGTAGTTTTAGGTGGATTTAATCGTATAGCTGATGTTTTTTACTTTGCAACACCGATTTTGATGACAGGTCTGGCTGTTGGATTTGCATTTAAAATGGGATTGTTCAATATAGGAGCTTCAGGACAATATACAATGGGAATGTTTTTTGCACTATATGTAGGATTCATGTGGAATTTATCCGGCAGCATGCATTGGATTGCAGCTATTTTGGCTGGAATGTTAGGCGGGATGTTATGGGGTTTTATACCGGGAATTTTTAAAGCTCTCCTAAATGTAAATGAAGTAATCACATCAATAATGTTTAACTACATCGGTATGTACCTCGTAGATATGTTAATTCAGGGAAATTCTCTCATGTATATATCTACTAAAGCAAGAACCAACTATTTACCAAGTGATGTCCAAATCCCTTCTCTTGGTATTTCAGGATCTAACGTGAATTTTGGAATCGTTTTTGCTATAATTATCAGTATCATTCTTTACATTGTGCTTCAGAAAACTACATTTGGATATGAACTCAAAGCTACGGGCTTTAACAAAAATGCAAGTAAATATGCAGGGATGAAAGGTAAATCAAACATAATTATAACAATGATCATTGCAGGCGGTCTTGCAGGACTTGGAGGAGCTTTTGCCATACTTGCACCATCTGCCATAGAAGGAAGCAGCATGACCTATGAACCTATTAATATTATTGCTGCCAATGGATTTACCGGTATAGCTGTTGCACTCCTCGGCAATTCTCATCCTATAGGAATTATTTTTTCTTCAGTGTTTATTTCCCATATCCAAAGAGGGGGTACGCTTGCAAGCCTTGTAGGCTATAAACCGGAAATAATAGATGTTGTTATAGCTGTTATTATTTATTTTTCAGCCTTTGCAATGATAATGAATTCAGCTTTGGCTAGATTTGTTAAAAATCGCCTTAAAAAGAAGGATTCTGACCATGGAGCATCAGAAAGTGAAAAAACACAGATTGACTTTAATGAAGTTAATTATAAAACAAAGGAGGCAGAATAAATGGATACTGTATATTATTTAATTCAAAACATGCTTCCTGTATCAATACCACTGCTTCTTGTAGCATTAGGCGGTATGTATAGTGAAATAAGCGGAGTTGTGAACATCGCACTTGAAGGAATAATGCTTTTCGGAGCTTTTTTTGGTGCATTGTTTGTTTTCTTTGTTCAGGACTCATCTATGAATCCTCAAACTATTCTATTACTTGGAATGTTAATTGCTGCACTCGCGGGATTAATCTACTCGCTTCTTTTATCCTTTGCAGCGGTTAATATGAAAGCCGATCAGGTTATTACGGGTACTTCGCTTAATATGCTTATTCCAGCAGCAATTTTACTATTCTCAAGAATGTTTTTTAATAGTGACGGGATAACTACAAGCATTAACTTTTATATTAGAGAAGTACCAATTTTAGGACAAATCCCACTACTGGGACAGATGTTTTTCCAAAGAACATATCTAACAGTTATGATAGGATTTATATTTCTTATAATTGCAGTTATTGTATTTTATAAAACAAAATTTGGTCTAAGAATTCGTTCATGTGGAGAACATCCACATGCTGCTGATTCCGTAGGTATTAATGTCTATAAAATGAGATATGCAGGTGTAAGTATTTCAGGTATCTTAGCCGGAATAGGAGGATTCTTCTACTCAGTTGGAGTTATGGATGGAAATGTCAGCGGACATACGGGAGTAGCAGGATTTGGTTTCCTTGCTCTTGCGGTAATGATTTTCGGTCAATGGAAACCTATAAAGATCCTTTTTGCAGCTTTGTTTTTTGCATTTTTAAGAACCTTAGCATATTCAATTTCTCTAATACCTATACTGGATAATTTGGGAATTAATCAGACCTATTACAAGATGCTTCCATATATTGCTACTATGGTAGTACTTGCATTTACATCAAAGAAATCAAGAGCACCAAAGGCAGAAGGTATCCCATATGATAAGTCCAAAAGATAATTTGTTAAATCTTTTAAAAATGCAAAGCTTAACTATTTAGTTAAATAGTTAAGCTTTTTAATTTTCATTTTCAAATCTTTTCTAATCACAAAATAATCAGAAACACCATGATTTACGAGTATTGTTGGAATATAAAATAAGTTTAGCAAGGGTCTGATTCTTTAGCTATAAACCCTTCTTTACTAAGAATTTCTACTGCTTTATCAAGCTTTTCTTCGTTTACCATAACTATAGGTCCGGTGCATCCCATTCCGCTTTCAGCATAGATTCCGCTTTTCCATAAAACTCTAACTGCATCTTCTAAGTCCATAATATCTATACCAGAAATCGAACCGGTAACTATTTCTTTAGGAGGAGCTTTAACCTCTTCATTTTCTGAGCTTGATTTCTTAGTGTCTTTTTTAAGTCCTTTAAGAATATCCTGTAATTTTGCTTTGTTTGCATTTTTAAATTCGTTCTTGGATATTTCTTTGATATTGTTTTTAGCTAAACCTGCCCCATATTCTATAGCATTGGCAACTACCGGAACTCCTGATGCCCTTGAAAGAATTAGGATAGTTTTATCGTATCCTTCTCCTATACCCGGTCCATATCCAAAGCCCATAGCTTCATAGCTGCCACCAGTTGTATATGATGAAAATATCTTCATTAAAAGGTTTCCAGTAAGCGAGTCTGCAACCATAACATCGGGAGTTCCGGTTAATAAGTCGTTACCTCTCATTACTGCTCCTCCGTCTGATCTCATAGACTGTGTAAGTGTTAAGTCATAGCCATTATTTTTAAGCTCATTTAAAGCTCTTTCAACCTGTCTTGCTCCATCGACGTTTAATATACCTAAAGTAGGATTTTCTATACCCGAAGCTTTAGCAGCAATTATTCCGTAAACCGCATTTTTCACCATTCCTTCTACTCTATGAGGTGATGAAGTTCCGGTGGTGGTTGCTATAAACATTTCTTTACCGTATCCCGGAGTTACTACTCTACCAACAGTTGAAACACCGATAGGGAAATTGTAGTGCATTGTAACAGCACTAGAGATTTCTCCGCTCTCAAGAAGCTGTTCCATTTTTTTATGCTGTTCTTCTTCAGAATTTGCTTCAACTATTTTTAAGCTTGTATCAACCTTAGGTCCTATTAATACAACTTCAATGGATTGATTTCTAGTCTGTGCCAGTTCTGCACCCTTAACTAGGTTTTCTATACCGTGTTCACTACCTAATGTAGTTATGCCGACTTTTATTTTTTCACCAAATTGTCCAGTTTCAATGGCATCGGCTACATCATTAAACACCTTGCCAATAATCTTTTTTATATCATTATCTGCCATTTAAATCACCTCTAATTTCCTAGTAGATGTGACGCAAATTCTCTCATTGCTTCTGCCACTAAGCCTTTAACTTCTTCCTCTGAAACACCCTTACTATCTTCTGTCTTTCCACTGTTCTTTTCCATTACAATGGATACTCCATCAAATAGATTAGTCATACGACCAAGGAATAAGCTTCCTTTTCCTACTATCATGACTCTGTTGATTTCTTCATTTACTATAGCCTCACGTCCAAAACCTATATATGGTACACCTGATGGTATATGACCTTGAGTTGGAGCCCAGCCCGGCATTCCATGCTTAGTAACGAAATTGTTTAGTTCTTTTCTCTCTAACTCATTTCTCTTAACTCCTAATGCTCCTATCATTTTGTAGTTTGATGTAGGAACATCTCCAGCTCCTGCCGGCTTAGTTACATCCGGATTCTGCATCTCTACTGAATACTTATCTATATCAGTTATCTTTAATTCTCCCTTATCTAATGGAGCAGTAATTAATGAAGTGATAACTGCCTGTGGCGATGAACCTGTTCCTACAGTATGACGACCAACTAAGTCTGTTCTTAGAATCGGGTTCTTACCATCATTTTTACTTACTAGAACAGCAAATCCACCTAGAACGTCTTCTAAAACCGGCATATCTTTTTTAACGTGATCTTTACCATTCATACCTAGTTTAGCAGTTGCTCCACCAGCTACTATAACAACGTTTTCAAATACACCGGACTGAACTAATGCAGCAGCTTCAATTAAAGCATGTGTAGGTGCTGCACAGAAACCTCTTGTATCTGAGCCTGTTGCATTAACGCATCCAGTCATTTCAGCAATTGATTTGGCAAAGTTTCCTCCACCTCTTTGGTTCATATCTCCACATGCCTCTTCTGAACACTCAATTACATATTCTATATCTTGAGGGTTTATACTATTTTTATCTAATAAGTTTAGCATTGCTAATGCACCAGAAGCCTTTACAACTAAATTTTCAAAAATTGTATGAGCATTTAAGTTTATATCTATCTCATGAGCTCTCTTTACGCATCCTACTATTTTATTGTCATTATAAATCGGCTCTGCATGTAATTCATTTATCGATTTATTGATGTCTGACATTTCATCTCCATCTTTTAATTTTGCTATTAAATCATCAGAAATTAAAGGATGTTTTTGAAGTTTTTCTTTTACTGATACTGTAAATTCTTTGTTTAGTTTAACCAGATCAAAGGCATCTGCTATTTTCATTAAACCTATAAACTCATCTTGAGGCATTATTTCACCAAATTTTCCAAATCTGTCTGCATTCTCAATTTTTTTGTCATACCAAGGAAGGTCATACTGTGAAAGCTCATCGGGAGTAATGTTTCCAATGTATGTTTGATTAGCAGGATAGCTTACAACCTCATCGTAGCTTCGTAAAAATTTCGGTAAATTCTTTAAATAATCAGATTCAGGATTTACTATCCTCTCTGACGTTTGTGTAGTACCACTATGAATTATCATGTCTGGTGTATGAACTAATACATAACCAGAACCTTTAACAACAGAAAAAGACATAATTTCCACCTCCATAATTCTTAAATGGGTGATGTATAAACATCACCCATTTTATACACCAACAAAAGTAGTGTTTAGCTAAATTTTGTAACTATTAATTCTCAAATACAGTTTGACCTTCTACCTCAGTTTCAAGGGCAGCTAATGCCTGTTCAACTAATTTTCTTCTTAAAGCTTTTTCATCTCCAGCATCCAGACTTGGATTTCCAAGCGGATATGGAATAGCAATAGTCGGAACTATTCTATTAGCACCTACCGTTAATGAAATAGGTACTACTGTACACATATGAACTACAGGAATTCCTGCACGCTCAATTTCTTTTACCATTGTTGCACCGCAACGTGTACAAGTACCTCAGGTAGATGTTAATATAACTGCATTTACTCCGTCTGCCACTAATTCTTTTGCAATTTCAGCAGCAAAAGCTTTAGAACTAGCAACCGCAGTACCATTTCCAGTAGTAGTATAGAAGTATCTGTGTAGTTTTCCTATTGTTCCTTCTTTTTCAAGGTCTCTTAATACGTCTACAGGAAGAACTCTATCTGAATCTTCATTTGCATAAACCGGGTCATATCCACCATGTGCAGTTTCGTAAGTTTCATCAGTTAAATCAGTTACGTTTTCAATATCATATTTACCATATTTTGAAGCACTGGAAGATTCAATATGATCCGGATTACTCTTTGGTACTATACCACCAGAAGTTACTAAAGCAATTTTAGCATTTGCTAAATCTTTAACTGCAGGATTTGGTTCTACCTTATCAAAATCAGGCATAGGGAATTCAGTAACAAATTTTTCACCTTTTAGCTTCTTGATAAGCATATCAACGGCTCTTTTTGAGCCTCTTTCTTCTGCAAAATAGTTCCTTCTAATTCCTCTAGGAAAATATCCTTCTTCCTCAGGAGAATCTAAACTTTCACCTCTAGCAAGCTTTAAAGCTAACGGTGCCATTACTTTTACAGCCTTTCTCATACCTGCTGCACTATTTTTTGTCGCTACTATATAAACATTTTTCTTAAACATATCAGCACCCGGATTTTCTTCATACATTCCTGTTAATACCGGTATATTTAATTCATTCTGAACCGCATCAGTGATAGTGCCGCATGCAACACCATATCTTCCTGCATTGAAAGCTGGTCCGGCAATGAATATGTCTGGATTATATTTCTTTATCATTTCCATGACTTCAGCTTTTGCTTCTTCAAGATTTTCATTAAAGTAAGAGTCTCCACAAATGATTGTAGCAACTATTTCTGCATCATCACCAAATTGTTTATTAAACTCCATACCCGGACCAACAACTTCTTCTCTGATTTCCGGCTTATGGTCAGCCTTTTCTTCTCCGCCTATTCCTGCAAAAAACTGGTTTATATAATGAACTACTCTTATTTTACTCATTTGTTTCCCCCCCTCTCTGTTTTTTTGGGTTGTTTTATTTTTAATTAGTCATTAAATTTACCAAATTCTTCTCTTATATCAGTCATTTCTCCAATTATGTCGTCAACATCTAAAACCATTTCCATCATACCAATTTGTTCATCATAAACTTCAGAATTAACTTCATCCTTAAATTCTGGCTCTACAACATGATAAACTCTAAGTCCTAACTGGACTCCTGCTAATGAACCTGCAAACGTAGGGTCTCCGGCTGTAACTGTTTCGGCTGCCAATCCTGCGGCTTCACCTTCAGCAGCACCTAGTAAAACTATAATGTTTTCGGCACCATGCTTTTCAGTTAAATCCTTTACCCTTTGTTGATTTTCTAAGTCCATTGCACCCGCAGCAGTTCAGACAAAACACTCAGTAGATGAGAAAACTACTTCAGCTTCAGTTGATTTTAAACATTCTTCTATCGCTGGTGCCGGGATACCGTCTCTATCCCCGATAATGATGATTTTTTTACCATCAAAACGTCCCATATATACACATCCTTCCTTTTTTTGTTTTTTTAGTTTATAGTTATTAATATCCTTTAGCTGTTAATTTATTAAATCCAAGTTCATTTGTAGCTCCAGTTATAGCTTGAAGTTCAACTACAATTGAACCATCTTCCTTTAAGCTTCCATCAAATCCTCCAGCTATGCTGTTAACTGGTTCAGTATACCCTATTATTTTATCCATTGGAGGTAATTCAATAACTTCATTTGCATTACCGCCGGTTACAACTGCATCTGCCAATGGGTCTGCATCTGCTAATGACTGAGAAGCACCATCTCTACCAGCATATTCATCTGTAACAATAACAGTTTTAATACCTTTTTTCTCAATCTTAACGCAGTTCATAATTAAATCTGTATCGGGATTCCCAAATCCTTCTTGAGAAATGACAACTCCATCTACACCCAGATATTCAGATAGTTTTGCTGCCCAGTCTGAAGATCTTTCTTTATCAGCAAGATAAACGTTTTCGTTAGTTATAATCATGCCAACAAAGTTAATCTCCTTACCATGCTGCTCAAATAAATCATGAATTATTGGATTATTTAAGTGATGATAAGTTGTGTTTTTGTCACACGCAGAAACACAATTACCGCTGATAATAGCTCCATCCATAATCTCTGTAGGATTAATCAAAGTTGATAATGTTTGTTTAGCATCTACACCATAAACATATGTGTCATGTAGCAGTCCTTGACTTTGCAGCATTTGAACATATGCAATCTTTGGAAGATTCGGATATTTTTCAACACTCTTTAATAAAGGCAGATTTTCATATTCCTTTATTTCATTAGGAGTTACATTTTTTCCAGCCTCGCCTAAATATATTGCAGCCTTTAATCCAGCCATTCTTAATGCCTTTTCATGCTCATACTGCTTTAAGTCATCGTTTGGCTCACAAACTAATACAACATTATTAAGCTTAGAGAATGGTGTGTATTCAGCACCTGGTCCTGTCATGTCAACGATACCTTCTTGGAAACCGACTACCTTTCCGGTAGTAACTACAGCAGCACCTTTTAATACATGAGTTCTGCCCGTTCCAACAGTATCAACCTTTGCAATAACTCCGGGGAATATCCCTCCCGGTCCTTCTACTTTTACTCTTGGCTCAATTACATCTTTTACAGGAGTGATTCTTACACTTTCACCAGGTCTTGCTAATTCTACATCTACATTTTTGATTTTTTCATCTTGGCTGATTAATTCAACAAGTTCTTCTTTATTTACATATAAAGTTCCATTGTCTACTTTAGTCTTATCACCAAATTGTACATCATTGATTAAAATATTTCCTAATTCTAAACGCATAGGTTCACCTCCTCTTATATTTCCACCTAGTGATAAAATAATATGCAAGGTACATATATGTATTTTATATGTACTCATAGCCAAATTAAATTAATATATCTTACTTCTAAGAAATTAAATGTATTTTTTAATCATTTCTTCTATATTAACTTTTGTTGCGTCGTCTTTAACTTTTTCTTCAACTTTTTCTCCATCTTTATACATTGCAACTACCGGTAATCCAAGTATCTTTTGCTTGATAGCTAATCTTCTTGCTTTTGTTGTGTCAAGTTTGCAGAATTTGATTTGATCACCATACTGCTTTTCTAATTCCTCTATATGAGGCATTAAAGCTTTACATGGTTCGCATCCTTCACTCCAGAAATCAACTAAAACGTAACCTTCTGCATTTAATACTTCTTGCTCAAAAGTAGTTTTATCAACTGCTAACATTATGAACCCCTCCTATTTTTTATTTAATTCTTAAACTAAAAATTACTCTTCAAAATTATTATCAACATATTTCTCAGCTTGTACTGCTGCAATTGCTCCATCTGCTGTAGCAGTTACAACTTGTCTTAAGGATTTAACTCTACAGTCTCCGGCTGCAAATAATCCCTCTATATTTGTTTTCATGTTATCATCAGTTTTGATATATCCTTTTTCCATATCTACTATACCTTCAAATAACTTAGTCTGTGGAGTATATCCAACAAAAACAAATACTCCAAATGTTCCATCTTCTTCATCAGCTAAAATCTCGGTTTCTTCTCCAGTTTCTCTGTTAACTAAAGTCATAGCTTCTAATATACCTTCGCCTCTTAATTCCTTAATTTCAGAATTCCAGATAAAATCAATCTTATCATTTTTAAATGCCTTTTCTTGAATTGACTTAGCAGCTCTTAATTCATCTCTCCTATGAACAATAGTTACTTTTCTGGCAAACTTAGTTAAGAAAATTGCTTCTTCAACAGCTGAATCTCCTCCACCAATTACATAAACCGGCAGTTCCTCAAAGAACGCCCCGTCACATGTTGCACAATAAGAAACGCCTTTTCCTGTAAATTCTTTCTCTCCCGGAACTCCTAATAACCTTGGTTTAGCACCGGTAGCAATAATTACAGACTTAGTATGGTAGTCAGCTTTCTCACCTTTAATAACCTTAATCTTATTTTCCAGATTTAATTCAACGACTTCATCAAGTTTTCTTTCAACTCCAAACTCATCTGCTTGTTCAACCATCCTTGCTACTAAAGAAGGACCAGTGGCATGTTCTATAGAACCAGGATAGTTTGCTACTTCTTCAGTAGTTACTATTTGCCCACCTGCTCTTTCCTTTTCTAATATTAAAGTTTTCATATTTGCCCTTGCTGCATATAATCCGGCTGATAGACCAGCAGGTCCTCCTCCAATTATAACAACATCATAGATATTTGACACAACTATCACCTCTTTTGTTATTTGAATTAACTACCTCAAATTAATTAATATATTTTAAAAATATTAAAAACTAAATTATCCTATCTAAAACGCTTTCTATTAAAGATATATCAATTGTCTGAAAATCTTCCTTTATTCTTTCATTCCACTGTGGAGTTTTCATATTATCTATAAATTTTTTAGTAGTATCTAGACTTTGTTCAATTATTAACAAAGAGTCCATGTCTATTTTAGTTTGTTCTCTTGTTTGAATAATCAATGATTTATAAGGCGTTTCGTTAGGTTTTACACTTCCGGACAGTGGATGGGTAAGAAGCCTATACCCTTTATGAATGTAATCCCTGGCTATTTTAAGAACTTTAGTATAATCTACATCATGAAAATGTGTTTCAACCTTAGACGACAATTTTTTCTGTGCTAAAGGATTATTTGTAATTAAGATTGTTTTCAAAAATTCCACTCCTAGTTAGATACAATAAAATACAACAAAAAAACAGAATAGAATGCACACCTAAATTTAGTATGTGCCTTTCCACTCTGTTCTAAACCTGAGAGATTCTTCTTTTTCAAAAATTGCCCCTTCGGTGCTATTCGCTTTCCAGAGAACTGTCAGAACACGGTCCTTTTGCCTGAGAGTTTCATTGTAAATCGGCATGACTTTTACAACTTACTCCTTCGGCGTCACATTTAAGTGATCTCTTCCGCATCCTTCAACCAGTTTATGCTTATATTAATTTATTAAGAAGAAATTATAGTTATGTTAAAACTTAGTCAAATCCTCTTCGCTTTATATTATATTATATAAGTTTTATTTATACAATACTATTTTTATATTTTTTTAATCTATAATACTTTTCATAATATTTGTTGTATTTTGTCGATGCTGTAATCTTATTTTACTTCAATTAACTCATACTGTCTATTACCTAATCCTATAGATTGACCATAGTCTAGAATTTTTCTACCATCTACATGGTCATGAACCCCTAAAAATTTATCTTCACCGGGTTGAAAATTTTTCTTAAGAGCAGTATTTTCTTTACCTATCTGCTGATTTATTAAATCTAAACTCGCCTGATCAATTGCCACAGGATCAAAAGAAGCTAATATTCCTACGTCACCGACAATAGGAGTATCACTCCACGGTACACAGTCACACATGGGAGTTACATTCATAACAAAGTTTATATAAGCAATTTTATCTGCTTTATTTTTAACAGCTCCATAAGCATATTCAGCCATTTTTTCCAGGAACACATTGTAATCAGTCTTCCACTGAACCTCTATGGCTCTTTTAGGACAGACTGTAGTACATTCACCGCATCCTATACAGCGTTCTGCATCGATAATTGATTTTCCACTCTGTATACCTATAGAATCTACAGGACAATGCTTTGAACATATGCTACATCCGTTACATTCTTCATCAATAATTTTAGGTTTAGCATCAGAATGTTGAATCTGTTTTCCTGCTGCTGTTGCACAGCCCATAGCTAAATTTTTTACAGCACCTCCAAAGCCTGCCATACCATGACCCTTAACATGACTTAAAACAATCATTGAGTTTGAGTTGTATATATCACCTGCAATTTTTACACTATCAAAGTGCTTTTTATTTACTTTAACATCTACAGAATTCTTACTGTAAATTCCATCTGCTATAATAATAGGAGCATTTACAACTGCATATGCGAATCCATTTTCAATAGCAGTTTGTATATGGTCAGGGCTATTTGTTCTACTACCCGTATATAATGTATTAGTATCTGTTAAAAATGGCTTTACCATACTTTCTTTAATCTTATCAATAATTTGTCTTACAAAGACCGGATGAATAAAAGCATTAGTTCCTTTTTCTCCAAAATGTATCTTGACAGCAGTTGAATCTCCTTTAGTTAAAGTTTTTTTAATATCTGCTTTGTCATATAATCTTCTGAGCTTAGTTGGAATATTGTCTTTCTTTCCGCTAGCTCTTAAGTTAATAAAATATACTTGGCTGCTCAATTTATTTTTCCTCCTTAGTTTTTTTCAAAATATACAGCTACTGCTCCCGGTCCGGCATGCGTACCTACTGTAGCTCCTACATCCCCAAAGACAATTTCTTTCGGAGCAAATTTTTCTTGTATTTTTTCTTCTAATTCACGAGCAAATTCTTTAGAATCAGTATGATTTATACCAATTGTCTGAGTAGAGAGATCTACTCGACTTTTTTCAATTTGCTTTATTACCCACTTGATAACCTTTTTCCTACCTCTGATCTTATTTGATTGAATTAACTTACCGTCTTTCATAGTTAGAACAGGCTTAATTTTTAAAGTCTGACCCACAAACGCCTTAGTGGCAGAGAGTCTTCCTCCCTTTTTTAAATATTCAAGAGTATCAACCACTAATATATATTCAATTTTTTTAACCATATTATTAATTCGTTTTATAATAGCATCTTTTTCTTCTCCTCTTTTAGCCATTCTTGCTGCCTCTAAAACTATTAATCCCTGACCTAACGTAATACCCTTAGAGTCTATAACTGTAACTTTATCTTTTAATTCCTGAGCTTCACCTGCAGAAACAGCAGACTGATATGTCCCGCTTAATTCAGAAGATATGGTAATTACTATAAAGTTATCATATTCATCATAGAATTTTTTATATATGTCTAAGAACTCTATCGTATTTACCTGAGAAGTTGTAGGCAGTGTAGTACACTCCCTTAATTTTTTGTAAAATACCTCATTTGTAATATCTATGCCGTCTTTATATGTTTCATCTTGAAAGTTAATAGACAGAGGTACTACTTCTATGTCCCACTTTGAAACTAAATCTGATGGCAAATCACTGACACTATCGGTAATAATTTTTATTTTACTCAATTTACTCACTCCCACTTTATATAAAATCCTTACTATATATATTATATATTTGTATGGGAAATCTCTCAACTATAAAATCCATAACATGGGAAAAGACGCTTTAAGCGTCCCTCTGTTACATCAATTGTCATTCTTAATTATTTTCATCTATAATTAATAAAGCAATATTTGAAGAATGATCTGCTATTCTCTCTAAGTTACTTATAGCATCCAGAAACACTATTCCAGAACTTGGATAACACTCGTGCTGATTTAATCTATCAATGTGGTTTGCTCTATACTTTTTTTCCATTAAATCTATTTCCTCTTCATACTGAATTACTTTTTTTGCAATAGCTGTATCTTTTTTGCTAAATGCCGTTAATGAATGATTAAAAGCCATTTCAACTTTATTAAACATTAATTTTAGTTCTTCTATAGCTTTATCAGTAAACCAAAAGCGATTTTCAATTGTATATTGGGCTAATTCTGCTATATTATCGGCATGGTCTCCTACTCTTTCCAGATCATTAATTATGTGCAGAAGTGAGGTAACTGTAGCATGCTGTTCATGACTTAAAGGTGCTTTAGTAAGGTCAACTATATATTCAGTTATTTCCTTTTCCAGTTTATTAATTAACTTTTCTCTTTCAAATACCTTATGAGTTAACTCTTGATCTTGATTAATAAAAGCTTCTATAGAAGTTTTTAAGTTTTCCTGTGCTAATTTACCCATTCTTATTACTTCTTTTAGAGCCTGATTTACAGCTATTGACGGGGCTTCAATAATTCTCGAATCTAAGTGTTTAAAGTTATCTTGGGTACTATTTTTTCCTTTGATAATTTTATTCGTTAGGAATATGATAACACCAACAAATGGAAGCTGAATTATTACATTCACTATATTAAATAATGAATGAGCATTAGCTATTTGTCGCTCAATACTAAGTGGTGTTAAATATTGTACTACACTTTCAAGGGGCTTTATCAAAAATATAATAAAAATAAAAACTCCTATAATATTAAACAGCATATGTGCAGTAGCTGCCCTTTTAGCTTCTTTACTGGTTTCAACACTTGAAAGAAGTGACGTAACACTAGTTCCTATATTAGCTCCCAATAATAGAGGCAGTGCAGTGTTTATATCAATAATTCCCTGACTGCCAAGTGCTAAAAGCAGAGCAATTGCTGCACTACTGCTTTGTATAATGACTGTTAATCCAAAACCCACTAATAAACCTAAAAATGGATTTTTTAAACTAAATAAAATGTCTAAAAAGATTTGAGAATCTTTTAGCGGTGCTAGACCTAATTTCATATATTCCATACCTATAAACAAAATCCCAAAGCCTATCAACAATTCACCAATTTCTCTACATCTCTTGTTTGGAGTAAATATCCATATTCCAACTCCTAAAACTATGACTAAAAGAGCAATATTAATCAGTTCAAAAGCAATAATCTGAGTCGTTATTGTTGTACCAATATTTGCTCCCATCATTATACTAATCGCTTGAGTAAGATTCATAATACCGGCATTAACAAAGCCTACTACCATAACACTCGTTGCTGTACTGCTTTGAATTAAAATTGTACTGGCTATACCAACAAAAACCGCTACAATCTTTTTGTTTGTTGAGATTTCCATTAACCTTTTTAATCTCTCTCCAGCCACCTTCTGTAGTCCGGTTCCTAGAACTCTAATACCATATAAAAAAAGACCTAAGCCTCCTAAAGTACTAAACAACACCGACATTTAAAAGCCCCTTTCTCATTTACATCAATAATTCTTATAACAAGTTTAAAAAATTATTTTGTCTTAAAGCTTCATATATTACTATGGCTACAGCATTTGATAGATTTAAAGACCTTGCATTATCATCTTTCATCATAGGAATCCTCATACTCTTATCTTTATTAGCATTTAATAAGTCTTTAGGCAGGCCGGCTGTTTCTTTACCAAATAACAAAAAGCAGTTATCTGAGAATTTCATATCTGTGTATAAATTACTTCCCTTTGTAGTTGCATAAAAAAATTTTCCTTCCGGATTTTTATTAAAAAAATCATCTAAAGATTCATAATATGTAATATCTAGTAATTCCCAATAATCTAATCCTGCTCTTTTAAGATATTTGTTATTAATTGAAAACCCTAAAGGCTTTACTAGATGTAAAGCTGACCCTGTGGCTGAACACGTTCTTGCTATATTACCGGTATTATGCGGAATCTCTGGTTCTACAAGTACAATATTTATTGACATAAATTCACCTCTTTACATTACTCTTTTATGGATACATGAAGTTGTATTTGATTATCTTCAGTGTTAAAAGGCAGAGTTAAAATATCTTGATTTCCAACATTATAGGTCATCCCTTTACCCTCTATAATACTTGGAGATGTTATATCAACTTTTAATCCCATGTCATAAAGACCTGTGGCTGCATTACCCACAATGATGTTACCCAGTTCACAAATAGCACTCTTTGCAATATCATCAAACGCAGCAACCGGTATTCCTCCCATCATGTTGGAAGCAATTTTTTTACCAATGTCTTCTGGTATATTAATCATAACTTGACCTTTTATTGATCCGGTTAAACCAATTATTACTCCAATGTTATTATTAAGAACAACATCCTTATTAGTGTAAGGATGCTCTTCTTCTATTGTTATATTTCCTACCTGCATAATTATTTCTTTACTAGACTTCAAAAATGGACCAATTATTTTTTCTTTCAAAAAACCATCCTCTCTACATATATGTGTTAAAAACTTAAAATAAGTATATCATAATCTAGATTTTATAAGTTAAAAAACGGTAAATTAATTCAAAGTAAGAGTTAAAATAGTAGCGACTATTGATTTCCATGTAAACTCTTAAATCCATTTTCATCTAAAGCTATTTTTTGATTATAGGCTTTTTGACTAAATATAGTTTCAGCTTCCTTTAAGCTTATTCCTCTCATGTCAACATACTCAAGCTTTGCTTCTCCTAATCCTCTCTTGTAAGCTTCGTATATATAATGTACACCTTGAGGTAAAAATCCTAATAGTCTTGCTCCAACTGTATCACAAGCAACCGGATCAGTACCTGCAATTATAATTCCCGGAGTATCAACTGCTTTTCCCATAGATGGGCCTGTACCAATCATTGTTTTGTCAGCACTTATAATTGTAAGGTCAATAGGAAGCTTCTCTATCATAGCAACAATAAAGTTATGTAAATTTTCATGTATACCAAGATTTTTTTTAGGAAAACCATGTATTTGTGCAGGCGGCCATCCTAGTGCTATGTTTTTCATACCTGCACTAATTGTAGCCTCTTCGTGAACCTTAAGCTGAGTAAATGATATTATTACATCTACTTCATCGTATAGTTTGTTTATTTTAGTTGAAGAAGGATATTTATGATTTAGTTCTATTTGTGTATATGGTCCATAATTTAAATCTACAAATCTTACATTATTTCTGCTAATAACCTTATCGTATCCCACATATTCCATGACCTTATCTGTGGCATCTCCTCCTGAACCGGTGGCTATTATAATATCCTTTGGGCTGTAAGATTGTATTTTTTTTATAAGCTTATCTAGAGTTTTAGGTCCTACAACTGCTGCTGTATGAGGCAGCTTAGCTTTTACCCAATTTGGGGTTATGACAACTCTATCATCTTTCTTAATTATTTTATCCATAGGTAAATTGTCTAAACACTCAACCAATGATTGTTCTTCATTTTGATTTTTGGTTATGGAAACTATAGATTCATTAATTCTTCTCTTCTTCATAAAAATCACCCTTTCAAAAAAATAGACTTTAAGACATATGTCCTAAAATCTATTATTCTTTACAACATGATTATTTATTCAATTTAAATAAGCAGAATATAGCCTTAAGAACTTAAATCCGCAAACTAAATCTCTAAGGTAAAAACATCTGATGTCTGAATTTCATTTCTCTCATTTATATCATTAGTATCTGATCTTTTTAAAACTAAAATATTGCTTTTTTTATCTTTCATAGGTATGAAGGTTATTTTTACATTATTTATTTCTTCTAAGTTTATAATTATACTGGAAATACTTTTACCAATATTATTTACTACTAAATTACCATACCTTCTATTTTGAATACTTTTAATGTCGACTTTTCGACCTTTTGACTCCATATATATTTCTTTTGAGTTTCTGGCTAGTATTGTACATAGGCTATGCTTTTTTCGTGTATTATTAAAACGTCTTCTATTATGAATTCTTTTATTAAGTATCATAGCCAAAGTATCTTTACAGTTTTTCAATATTTCTAAATGGTCACCCTGTATATAGTTTGTTTTACCATAAATAGCTGTAGCACTTTCGGTAATTACAGTACCATCTCCACTGTCAGTATATACTACATCATCCGGCTTTCCATCAATCCATTCGGGTGAGTTACCTCTATTGTTTTTTACTACCCTTATAAACCTCTCTGTTTTTACACCATTACCAACTATTGAATAGACATTAACTCCTTTTTTATAAATTTCACTAAATCTGTTGTTTAGATCATTTAAGAAAGTATTCTGTTCTACCATTCTATCTTGAGGAATAAAGTCACCATAACTATTATTTTTAACAGTAAACAAAAAATCTCCGTAGTTTTTACTAGGTAACAGCTCTTTTACAGAAGGTACTAGCTGTCTTTTTACAGTAATACTATCTCTTAATCCTTTAAAAATCTTGTGAAGCCAAGTATAACCTTCCCAAAGAAGGTTATGAAATAAATTACCGAATCCTTCGTTGCTGGGTATTTCACCACCCTGCCAGAAATAATAGGCCTTTACAGCTCCAGCGTTTGGCGTTCCAATCATTATAAGCTTATCTACATCATATTTATATAAATTGCTCTGTATATATGCTCTTGCTACCAGACCACCCATACTATGACAAACTAGATTAACCTTCTTGCTTCCCGTTTGATTTTTTGCCTTTTCTATTGTAGGAATCAAGTATTTTTCAGCACTAAGTCGATTTTGCTTTCTCCAGTCATAAAAAGCTACAAATAAATTTTGATCTCTCTTAAAGCCCATTGTCTGAAGATTTTCTAACATAGGTTCATACGCATATTGGGCTAATCCAAAATCAAAATCACCAGTTCCAGATACTATATCATCTCCCATGGATGCCAACAATCCAGGAACTAAAATTATTGGATAATTCACAATACCACTTCCCTTAATATAAACATATAAATAATAGAACTATTTGTTTGTATTATGGTATGCTTATATTTAAAAATGGTGATATTAAACAATAAAATATCTTGATCTTTCCTCCTTGTAATTAGTTCTGATATTTACTTTAATTCCTTCTAATTCTAACAGTTTAACTTTAAAACCTAAACCTCCGCCAAAAATACTAAACTCCCATTACTTTCTACTTTTAGTTGACGTATAGAATATATCAATGCATTTAGACCTTCTATTCAAAATTCCAATTTGTACAATAAGGGATACTATGATATTTCTATAGGTGTACCATATGTTAAATATTAAATTAACAACTGAGGAGGTTATTAAATTGAAAAAACAAGTAAGCGTACAAAAAATTAGACAAGATGCTGAAGAATTATTTAGAAAAGGTGACTTTTACTGTTCAGAGGCTGTTGTTAGTTCAGTCAAGGATAATTTTGAACTTGATATGCCCGATGAAATGATAGCCATGGCTTCTGGTTTTCCAGTAGGTATTGGTAAATCAAAATGTGTATGTGGAGCTGTTTCAGGTGGTATATTGGCTCTAGGATACTTTTTTGGTAGAACAAAGGGTGGAGATTCAAAGGTCCAAAATACTCTTAAATTAGCCAATGAGCTTCAAGGAAGCTTTAGGAAAAAGCATGGATGCCTTTGCTGTCACGTACACACAAAAGGCTTTAATATGGCTTCGGGTGAACACAAAAACCAGTGTGTGGCTTTTACTGGCGAAATAGCTGAGAAGACAGCAGAAATAATAGTAAGAGAATTGAATATAACAAATATTGATGAATAGTAAGGAGGGGTAGAATGGATAAGATTATTAAGAAAATACCTGTCCCGATAGCCGGGTTGATGCTTGCCTTAGCAGCAACAGGTAATTTATTAGCATCCTATGGCAATATATATAGAAATATTTTTGGGGCTTTATCATCTATTATATTTTTACTTCTTCTGATAAAAATATTTACTTCTATTAAGGCTATTGTAGAGAGCCTAAATAATCCTGTTATAGCAAGTGTTGCTCCAACCTTTTCTATGGGAATTATGATTTTGGCCACATATTTAAAGCCTATTCAATCTTCTATATCCTATGGATTATGGATTGCAGGCATTTTGATTCATATCTTGTTAATAATTGATTTTACTAAGAAGTTCGTTCTAAAATTCGATATAAAAAAGGTTTTTCCAAGTTATTTTGTAGTTTATGTTGGGATCGTAGTAGCAAGCGTAACTGCTCCTGCCTTTAATGCACTATATATTGGACAAGTATTGTTTTGGTTTGGCTTTGTATCTTACTTGATTTTATTACCCATAGTATTGTATAGGGTTTTTAAAGTTAAATCTATTCCAGAACCGGCATTACCTGTAATTACAACCTTTGCAGCACCTGCCAGCCTTTGTTTAGCAGGATATATGAGTTCCTTTCAGGAAAAAAACATGACTATAGTTTGGTTACTAACAACACTATCTCTGGTCATGCTTTTAGCTGTCCTTATATATATGCCTAAAATGTTAAAGCTAAAGTTCTATCCAAGCTATGCTGCTTTTACTTTCCCCTGTGTTATTAGTGCTATAGCCATAAAAAAGACGCATGCTTTTTTAATGTCAGCAGATAGCGGTATACCTTTACTAAGATATATAGTAAGATTTGAAGAATTTCTGGCTATAACAATAGTACTGTATGTTTTAATAAGATATATAAGCTTTATCTTTATAGAAAAACCAGTAAAAGCTCAAAAAAAAGTATCTACGTCGTAGATTAAGAAATAAAGAGATCTTTCATTGTGAAGTGACCTCTTTATTTTAACTAATATTATGTATAAAGACAAGGATAAAAAAGGAATGTATATTTTAAGCCAAGAAACCATATCTTGTTTAGATTGATTTGGAAAATCCAACTTTATTACTCCATTATTATTAAGTGCTAAACTCATGATAATATACCTTCATTTAATTCACCTCTTTACCTACTTTCTCTAATTAATGCCCACTGTTCTCTTGCTAATTTCTTAATTTTAGGATTATTTCCACTCATAGGATGAGAAACGACTTGACTAAACCAAGAAATAGCTTCCTTATTGTCTCCAATCCTTCTCTTTGTTTCTCCAATCAAATAAGTTAAGGTTATTTCGTCCATATTAGTATTAATCATGGACTCATTAGAGTAAGCGTTCTTATAAAAATCATATGTAAGACGTAAAAATCTCTGCTCATTTTCGTTGTCATTTTTTAATCTATATAACCATGCAAGTCTAAGACAAATACCACCTAGATACAATTTTTTATATAACAAAATCTCACCACAATATAATGCAAGCTTATAGCATGTAATTGCTTCTTCAACACTTCTATATCCGCCATATTCTCTCTCTTTCCACTTTGAAGTTATTTTATCTCTAAGTATAGTCAATGACCCACCCTTAACATTATTATATTTTTCACTTAATGCAGCGTATCCACAAACAGGACATACATAGACACTATATTTAACAGGATTTTCTCCTTTATAATGTATGAACAAGTCACTATATCTCTTTTCTGCCCTTAACTTAGACATTTTTACTCTTTTTGTAGTAAATTCAACGTTACATACTGGACATTTAACCTTTTTATCGTATAACTCGTCTATTGCTGACATAAAAACACCTCCGGGTATTGTTTATTGAACTAATTTTCCCCCAGAATTCTCTATTTGTAATATACTTTCTATAGTAGTTTTAGGTCCTACTCGCAGGATATATTTTTTAGGCTTATAAAAATCATTTGATATAAGTTCTCTCTTTATTTCTTGACCATCTTCATAAATAACTTTATATGTATTAACCTTATAACCATATCGTCCTTTTTGAACTATTACCATAGATCCGGGTATTAAAGAATTATCAACATGTTTTTCTATTTCAGGATTAATCGTTTCTTGTAAAATAGATATAATATTCGTCTGTCTATTTTCATTAACCTTACCTCCAAATATTCTAAAAGTTACAGCACTGGACGTAACCTTTGCCTGGACGTATATTGGAAATTCATAGCTATTTCTAAATTTCAAATCTAAATAGCCGTATGAAACTGCTGCGTCCTTTCCCTTCTGAACGTATCTTACAGGAATAGAATGAGGATGCCTTTCAACTATTTCAAGGTTTGCCCTAAGAACTGCATTATATAGTGTTGTAGATACTTGACATACTCCTCCTCCAATATCAGGTACAAATCTTCCGTCCATAATTACCTTGGACTCCATATAGCCAGTATCCCGGGTTCTTTCTCCGGTAGATTTGTTAAACGAAAATACTTCATTAGGTAACACAACAGAACCATTAACTTTTATAGATGAAATTTTAATATTATTTTTTCTACCCTGACTACTTGATGCAAAATAGGTTGTGAATTCTGAAATTGGATATTGTATCTCCTTTAAAATCGCCTCGGTAATCTTAGGTATATGTGATTTTACCGGAATTTTTATTTCTTTATTATCCAAAATACCACTAATAATTCTATGTCTTAATAAATCTTCCTGAACTTTTTTACCTACAACTTCAGGAGTAATGCTAAATCTCCAATTATCATACTGTATTTTAGCATTTTCACTATTTTTATTTAAGTCTTTTTTAATATTTTCTATAAGTTTATCAAGTTTTACTTTTTCATAAACAAGTTCTAATGAGATATTTCTGCCATTAATTCTACAATCAAGTATATCTATAAATTTCTTAAAGGCATTACCCTGCCGTCCAATCTTAAATCCACTATTTACACCTTTGTAATAGTCATATTGTATACCTAAATCTTCATATGGCACTATATGCTTATAACCATCATAAACTAATACAAGAGTTTTATTTTTAAAAGCTTCCGTAAAGCTGCTCCTTAACTTATCCATGGCTTCTATCCTATTTAATCCGCTAACATCTATACCGTTAATTGCTACTTTTGAATATATAGTAGTTTTATTAAAATATATGAAAGATAAAACAGTAACAATTAATGCAAAAAATAGCAAAAATATCAAAATATACATAATGATTTTTTTTAAGACTACAGAACTCATAACTTACCCCCTTAAGGAAAATACAACTAAAAATAATGTTGTCTCTATATATTGTATTAACCTCAATAAGCCAATATGTGTAGGGGTTTTATATTAATCTATTGATTAGAATCTCTCTTATCCCAGTATATTTCTATATTATCTCCATTTTTAAGTTCTTGGGTAAATTGTGCTTTTATTCCATTTACTTTTAAAACAATAATTCCTTTAGGTTTAGATAAATTAAAATCTACATAATTAAATATATCTACAAAAACAAATTTATCCTTGTTATGTTCTATTATTTTCTGTTCATTGTTTATATTTAACTTTATAACATTTATATTAGCTTTATGTACAGTGCTTTTTTGTTTAGAGTTGATACTTTTATTTTTATTAATTTGTTCGTTTGTTAAAGTTTTCTCAGTAATAATAATATCACCTGTATTAAGAACATGTCCTTTTTTATCTATCTCTTTATCGTTTACAAAGATTTTATAATCATTCATATCTAGACCTTGTATTTCAAAAAATCGTTTTAATGTTTTTATTTCTTTTATTTCTATTTGATCTTTTTCATTTACTTGAATATTATTGTTAACTATTTTACCGTTTACTTTTATATATTCTAAAAGCCTAATTTCATTTTTATTAAATATTACAGCTCTTTGATTGCCTATACAATCATAAAGCATAGGGTTTTGAGGTTTAGACCCTGCCGTAGACTCCTCTATCTTAATTACATCTCCATTTAATAACCTATACTCAAGATTTGCTTTTTTATCATTTATGTATATATGTGCAGGTTCTCCTATTTCTCCTTTTAAACGCTTTTCTTCACCATTTATATAATAGACGAAATCCTCACCTCTTTTAGGAATGAGATTTCTTGGATTAAATCCTACTAAGACCAGTGCATTTGAAACCTTTATCTGTTTAGAATTAAACAGTTTAACTTTTTGTCCGTTTACTATAACTTCTAAAAAGTCTTTGTACTTATTATCTATAGCAGTTTTGGCAATACCCAGAGGTGTTATCGCATTAGGTCCCGTAAGCTCTTTAGGAAGTCCTTTGACATCCTCAACAATAGAAGCATCTCTAACTACAACTCTAGCTTCGGGCATTTCCAAATACTCTGCAATATATTTAGTCAGATTAGGAATTTGACTTCCTCCACCAATTAAAAATATTACACTTGGAGCTTTTTCATTATATCTTAATATTTTATTACTTATCTCCTCGGCTAAATCTTTAATAGTATGTTCTATCCTCTCTAGAATTTCCTTACTTGTTAAGTTGTGTTCAATACCTACTACATCATGAAATTTATGGTTTTCTACAGTACCAAGGCTGATTTTAAGCTTTTCTGCTACATCATAGTCTAATAAAAATGTCTTAGCTATCTTTTCAGTTATTTCATCCCCTGCTACCGATGCCATAGCGTAAGCTATAATAGTTCCATCTTTTGTTATAGCTATGTCAGAAGTTCCAGCCCCTATATCAACTAAGGCAAGATTTAAAAGCCTTAAGCTTTTCTTTATTGCTACATTAATTGCAGCAATCGGTTCTAGAGTAAGATTTATTACTTCAAGACCTACTCTGCTCATTACAGTATAAAGACTGTCGACAACAGTATGTGGAAGAAAAGTAGATAATACATCAGCAGATATTTTATTCCCTCTATGACCTTCTAGATTTTCTATTATATTGTCTTCTAAATAATAATTTACTACTGAATATCCAACACAATAATATTGAGTATTTCCTTTATTATGTTTCTCTTCAAGCTCTTTTTGAGCCTTTTGTATTGCTTCCATCTCTAAACTTTCAATTAGTCTTTTGCTTATTGTTTGAGAATAGTCAATTTTTCTTTCCATATGTACCATACAAGTTTCCAGTGCTCTTCCTGCTGCTGCTATAGAAACCTTATCTAATTTTTTACCAATCTTATTTTCCAGTCGTTCCTTTACCTTTTTAGCTGTTTCCGTAACCTGTGCAATATCATGTATCTGCCCGTCATACATGCTTCTTGACTCATGTTCAAGGATTTCCGATGCCAATATATTAAGCTTGTTATTTTCATAGACAGCTACTATTCCAATTACGGTTCTAGTTCCAATATCTAAAGAAAATATCATTTCTTCATCATTAATCTTATTTGAGCTAATGTTAAGCATAATACCACCTCTTTCATTCGACTAATAATGATTAATTCTCCAAAAGATTACTTTTTTCCTTTTAATCAGACAATTTTTTTGTAGATTTATCCTTGAATAATATTTTTAAAATAAAGGCAATACTTTGTTAGCGAACACTCGTGACATTGAGGTTTTCTTGCCTTACATACCCTTCTACCGTGAAAAATTAACCAATGATGTGCATCAGACCAATCTTCTTTTTTAATGTTTTTCATCAAATCATTCTCAGTATCATCAACATTATTTGAAGATGCTAAACCAATTCTATTTGAAACTCTAAATACATGTGTGTCTACAGCAATTGCAGGTTTATTAAAGACATTACTTATTACCACATTGGCAGTTTTTCTCCCTACTCCCGGTAGTTTTACAAGCTCCTCTCTAGTATCAGGTACATGTCCGCCATGTTGATTGACTAAGATTTCACATGTCTTTAATATGTTTTTACTTTTGTTTTTATAAAATCCACAACTTCTAATAAGTTCACCCAGTTCTTCTTGTGACAGCTTTAAAAAATCTTGTGGTGTTTTGTATTCTTTGTATAGCTCCTTAGTAATCTTGTTTACCCTGACATCTGTACACTGAGCAGCCAATATTGTAGCTATCAGCAGTTCAAAAGGGGTCGAGTAATTAAGCTCTGATTGGGGGTCCGGATACATGACCCTTAACATTTCCAGCACTTCACTCATTTCACTTTTAGTTAATTTATTTTTCATAATAATCATCCTTTCATAGAATACGTTCTTGATTTTAATTAATATATCACATTATTTCAATATTATGTTTCATTATTTCTACTCTGCTGTCTCTTTCAATAAATTTCATAACATTTGACAGCATTTGTCTAGCATGAATAGAGTCATTTGAAACACATGCAATACCGATTATACCGCTACGCCATACATCATTTAAATCAATTTCAGCAATTGAAACATTATATCTTGACTTAATCCTGCCCAAAATGCTCTTTATAACCTGCCTTTTCTCTTTTAATGAGTTTACCCCATATATCATTATCTCTAAAGTACATACGCCTATAATCATCTTATCACCTCTGATAACTTAGTTTTATCCATTATATTAATTTTATCATATATTAAAGTGACTAATCTTTAAAATCTTTTATTTATAAATCTAAAAGAACACCGGGACTTTACCAGTGTTCTAGAGATAGCTTTATATTATTCCCATTTCCTTTCCAACTTTCTCAAATGTATCAACAGCTCTGTCAAGCATTTCTTCTGTATGCCCTGCTGTTACCATGCATCTTACCCTTCCTGTTCCTTTAGGTACAGTTGGGAATACTATACCTGAAACGAAAACTCCGTTTTCTTTAAGCTTTCTGCTAAATTCCATAGTTTCAGCTTCATCTCCAATGATTACAGGAGTTATTGGAGTTTCACTGTTTCCAGTATCAAATCCAAGTTTTCCAAGCTTTTCTTTAAAATATTTAGCATTACTCCATAACCTATCTGTAAACTCTGTAGTTTCCATTAACATTTTAACTGCTTGAATAATTGCTCCTACTGCTGCTGGTGGTAAAGCAGTACTAAATAGAATTGGTCTGCCTCTATGATTTAACCATTCCTGTCCAGACTTACTTGTAGCAACATAACCACCAATAACGCCTATAGCCTTAGATAAAGTTCCTATTGAAAAGTCCACTTTACCATGTAAATGAAAGTGGTCTACTGTTCCTCTACCGCTTTCACCTAATACTCCTGAACCATGAGCATCGTCTACGTAGGTCATGCAGTTATATTTTTGTGCTAATTCAACGATTTCCGGCAGTTTAGCAATATCACCGTCCATACTGAATACACCATCAGTAATGATTAAGCAATTATTATAATTATCTCTTTTTTCTTTTAATACCTTTTCTAAATCTTCCATATCAGAGTGCTTAAATATAGCTTTATCAGCTCTGCTTAATCTAACACCATCAATAATACTAGCATGGTTTAGTTCATCAGATATTATTAAATCTCCTTTTTGAGTAATAGCTTGAATAGTTCCTGCATTACAGTTAAAACCTGATTGGAATACCATAACAGCTTCTTCTCTCTTAAACTCTGCAAGTATCTTTTCCAGTTCCTCATGAATGTCCATATTGCCGACTATAGTTCTTACTGCACCTGCTCCAACACCGTATTTTTCTACTGCTTCAACTGCAGCTTTCTTTAATTTGGGATGATTAGAAAATCCTAAGTAATTGTTTGATGAAAGATTTATTACCCTTTGACCGTCTAAAATTATTTCAGCTTCATTTGCTCCTTCTAGTACAGGAAGTTTTCTATAAACTCCTTCATCCTTTAAATCTTTAATCTTACCTTCTAAAAAACTATGATTACTACCCATTAGACATTTAACCTCCTTGGTTTAAAATTCTAAAATAAAATATTGCATCTTATTTAATATATCATATATTTAATGATAAAAAATTCACAATACAAGTATAACATACTTAAGCGGGATTTTACATGCCAATAAAACTTTTATGAAAAAAATCTATAATATTTTAAGAGTCCTTCCATTTCTTTTTTTACTTCAATATCCTTTTCTCTGTCAATATGCTCTTTTATTATTTTTCTGCCTAATTTTCTATCTATTTTTAGCAAAGCCCATGCAGAATATTCTCTTATCATAGCACTTTGATCATTTATTGATTTTGTTAAAAGTTCTATACTATTTTGATCCTTTAAGTTTCCTAGAGCTATAATACAGTTTCTTTTTAATATATTTTTTCCTCTCCAGCTGGCAGCAACATGACCATACCTGTCCTTAAATTCTTTATTTGACATATGAAACAGCTCGTTAATATCTATTATACCACCAGTTTTATGAGGTATAAAAGGGGTATTTTCTGTTTTTAATATATCTTTATTTCTGGGACAGCAGCTTTGACATGTATCACAACCATATACCTGTATTCCCATTTTATCTCGTAAATCATAAGGTATTCTTTGTTTTGTTTGTGTAAGATAAGAGATACATTTTCTACTATCTATCGTATGCCCATGACCTATTGCTTTTGTTGGACATGATTTAATACAAATCTCACAGCTTCCGCATTCATCTTTAGTTATACTATCCGGAGTAATTTCTAAATCCGTTATCATGTATCCTATAAAAATAAAAGAACCAAATTTATCATTAATTATAGAGTTATTCTTTCCATACCAACCTATACCTGCTTTTTTAGCAATCTCTCTATCTAGTAACGGTCCTGTATCTACAAAGATTTTATACTCAAAATTATTTACCTTTTTTATTTCTCTCGCTAACTTTTGAAGCTTTTCTGTTAGAACTACATGGTAATCTATACCCCAAGAAGACTTAGAAAGTTTACCTTTAAGGCTACTCTCATTTTTACTAACTGATGATTCTAGTACATTGTATGACATACCTATAGCAATGATAGATTTAGCATTAGGTAAAGTTTTCTTAGGATTAATCCTAAGCTCTATATCTTTTTCTTCAAATTCAGTTTCATAACCTTCCTCTCTTCTCATTGTTAATATCTCTTTAAGGTAGTTAAACGGCTTACTATCACAAAAGCCGATTATATCTATATTTAATTCTTTTGATTTTTGTATTATATATTTTTTAAAATCTATGATAGTCATAATTTTATCTCTTTTCTTAAAAATTTATTATATAAAAATATTATAACAGTTATTTAAGACAATTAAACCCTTTAAAAACTCATTAAATTATGTTTTGTTAATATTAAGATAAATTAATAACAAATTAAAGAAAGATTAGTTGTAAATATATTAAAAATACACTATAATAAATATTATATTAATTAATAAAAAGTACATAAATTTAGGGGGCATTGATTATGAAAATAAGAACTAAAGCAGTTGCTGTTTTATTAATCACTTTGATGATTTCTGCTTTTATTACCGGGTGTACAACAGATGGAAGTACTGATTTATTTGAGTCATTTATAAATAGTCCTGAAATGGATTCATTTAACTCAGATACAAATATGAAAATCAGTTTGGATTTTGATGTTAATACTTCTTCTTTTGACCAGGATACGCAAACTATAATAAATATGTATAGAGGTATGTTACAAAATATTGAATTAAATTTAGATCAAACATTTATGAAAGATGGAGATGAAAAGTACTTTACAGAAACTTATTTATCATACAATCTTGGAGGTTTAGGCTTTAATGTAAACATGTGGCAAAATTATGACTTGTCAGAAGATAATTTTAAAGCTACACAAATTATAGAAATACCTCAAATTTTTAGACCTTTTATTGGAGAACTTTCACCTGATATGGCTAATGTAGAATATTTAGTTTACGATTTATCTGGTTACGAAGAGTTAATGGAACATCAAAATGTTAACCTTGACTTCAATCAGATTGCTAAATTAGGTGAACAATTAGGATTAGATTTACAAGAAGCTTTTTTAACTAGTCTAGATGAATTTGAAAAAAGCAATGAAGATGGAGAAAAAGTTATTTCTTATATGGGAAAAGAAATAGTAGATGGAAAGAAATTTGACATATTTGAAATAAATTTTGATGATAAATCTTTTAAAGATTTTGTAACATCTACTGGTAATTATATTTTAGAGAGAGAAGAAACAAAACATTTAATTGAAGAGTACTTAAATTTAATGGGTGAATTAATCTACGATATGGATACAACAAATAGCATGTCTAAAGATGAAATAGAGCAAAATATTCAAGATATGTTAGAAAAATTAGATATGGAAAAGGCTAAGGAAAAATTCAATGAATTTATGAATGCTTTCAAAGATGTACCATTGATTGGTGAAAATGGAATTGCATTAACGTATAGAATAAATGAGGATGGTTACTTAACTGAATATGCTGGAACAATTGACTTAGTATTTGATATACAAAAAATAAATGATTTATTTGCAGGTTTATATGCTGAAGAATTTACCAGCTATGACTATGAACCTGAAAAATTTACCAGCTATGACTATGAAAAAGAAATATCTGCTATTTATTTGTCTATAGATTTTGATAGTATAATATCAGATATTAATGAAGTAGAAAGCATTGAGTTTCCTGAGATTACTGAAGAAAACTCTATAAATTTCATACAGTTAATGATAGAGCAGTATGTATATGGATATGGATATTATAATAGTCCTGAAATATATGGTGAACAACCTGTCCCAGATATGCCCATAAAAGAAACACCTTAATGAAAGAAACAAGACAAATTAAAAACTAAAGTAATAAGAGAGATGATAAATTTATCATCTCTCTTAATTGTTTTAACTATATTTTGTTTTCTTTTAGCAATTTTATTTCTTCTGCATGACCTTCAACATCATTAGGTGTTTCTAATAAGAAAGGAATATTTGTTAACTGGGGATGGTTAATAATAGCTATTATAGCTTCTAATCCTATAATTCCTTCTCCGATTATTGCATGCCTGTCTTTTCTACTATTAAATTCCTTCATACTATCATTTAAGTGTATAGCCTTTAATTTTTCAATACCTAAAATATCATCAAATTCCTGTAAAACGTTATCTAGTTTATTAACTATATCATAACCAGCAGAATATACATGACAGGTATCAAGACATACCCCCATAAGCTCTGAATATTTTATCTTATCTATTATGTTTTTTAACTGCTCAAATGTGTATCCTATTTCTGTTCCCTTTCCTGACATGGTTTCAAGAAGAATCATAGTTTTTTCATTACCGGTCAATGTACCGTTAATAATATCTGCTATTCTTTTTGTTCCATATTCTACTCCTTTACCCGTATGATTACCCGGATGAAAATTATACAAATTACATGGTGTCTGTTCAAGTCTTTTTATATCATCTTTAAAGATCTGTTTAGCAAAATCATATACATGCTCTTTGTATGATGCTAAATTAAGAGTATATGGTGCATGAGCTAATAATGGACCAAAGCTGTATTCTTCCATAATATCTATAAGATTTTTAATATCTTTAGGTTCTAAATTCTTAGCCTTTGCTCCTCTGGGATTCCTTGTAAAAAATTGAAAGGTATTAGCACCCATACTTACTGCAGTTTTAGCGGCATTAGCAAAACCTTTAGATATTGATATATGACTTCCTATATACACTTAATCACTCCCTAAAAAATTATTCTAATTATAAAAACTAAAATCATAATAACAGCTATAGTGCTTTCAACTACTACTCCTAAAATATATCCTGCAAATGTTGCAAATCCAACCTTTAATGATTTTTTAACTTCTGTTTTTTTAAGTAATTCACCTAATATAGCTCCGATGAACTGTCCTAATAATAGTCCAATCACGTTTAATATCATAAACCCTATAATTCCTCCAAGAACTGCTCCTATTAATCCATATTTTGAAGCTCCAACCTTCTTGGTAGTAATTAAAGATGCAGTATATTGCATAGCCATTGATATGGCTGCCAAGATACCCAATATTATAATTGTATTAACTGTAATCTCTGAAAATCCGGTTATAATTGCGTATAATAAAGCTGTTATAAATATCAGTCCAGTCCCCGGTATAGCTGGTAAAAAAGTCCCGACAAATCCTATGAACATTATTATCAAAGCTATTATAAATAAAATTATTTCCATTTGTCTTCACTCCCTTAAATATTAATATTTAAATTAACTTTTATAGTTATCTGTTAAAACAAAATAATCAACCTACTATATTATAACCTAATTTAACTTATGTGAATAATCAAATGTATTATTGGTTTTGTTTTTTGTGTCAAAACGCTTATTCTCCTCATAATGTAATAGTATATATACTTTTGATGGGGGGATTTTATGATTTTTAAAAATACATATTCTATTGATAATATAAGAAAATATGTAGTTGGAATAGATAAAAAAGTTATGCTGCATAATGGAAAAAAGGTTAATTATATTAACCTTGATAATGCAGCCAGCACTCCCACTCTTCAACCTATTTTAAATAAAGTTAATTCTTTTTTAGAATGGTATTCCAGCATACATAGGGGTACAGGTTATAAATCTAAAATTTCTACAAAAGTCTATGAACAGACTCGTGAAATTGTAACCAACTTTGTCGGTAGTAATAATGATAATGTTGTTGTTTTTGTGAAAAATACTACAGAAGCTATAAACAAGCTTTCATACAGACTTGGATTAACTAAAAACGATATAGTGATTACGACAATTATGGAGCATCACTCTAATGATTTACCTTGGAGAAATAAAGCTAAAGTCCTTCATTCAAAAGTTTTAGATAACGGAGAGCTGGATATTAAAGATTTAGAACATAAGATAAAGATTAATGCAGGTAAAGTGAAGCTGGTAACCATAACAGGATGTTCAAATGTTACGGGAATTGTAAATGATATTCATTACATAGCAGCTCTTTGTCATAAATACGGTTCAAAGATAATGGTAGATGCAGCACAACTTATTCCGCATAGAAAAGTAAATATGAAGGGAAATAAAAAGGATGATTACATTGATTTCATTGCATTTTGCGGACATAAGATGTATGCTCCCTTTGGTACCGGAGTGTTAATTGCTCCTAAGTCAGTTCTTATAAAAGGCGAACCGGAGTATGTGGGAGGCGGAACTATAATAAGCGTTACAAAATATAATACCCATTGGGCAGATCCTCCTGAAAAAGACGAAGCCGGTACTCCTAATGTCGTTGGATCAGTGGCTCTTGCAGAGGCAATTAAAGTTTTACAGGAAATTGGAATGAGAAATATTCAGAAGCACGAAAATACTTTAACAGATAATTTAATTACAGAATTAAACAGTATCAAAGGTATTACAATTTATTCTCCATCAAACACTAAGAACTCTATAGATAAAGTTGGTGTTATATCGTTTAATGTAAAAGATATACCTCATAATCTTGTAGCCTCAGCCCTTGCATATGAGGGAGGTATAGGTGTACGCAGCGGATGCTTCTGTGCCCATCCGTATGTACACAGTCTGCTTAAAATTTCAAACAAAGACATTGTTCAGTTTCAAAAAAGATTCTTACTACAGGATATGAAAGAAACACCGGGTATGGTTAGGGCAAGCTTCGGAATTTATAATACCATAAATGAAATTAAGACTTTTATAAAGATGTTAAAGTATATTATAAATAATAAATCAGTAATATTCGATAAATATATATTAAATGCAAATACCGGTGAATATCTGCCGAAGAATCTTCCTAAAAATATATTTACTGAATTTATGTTATAATACTTAAAAAAGTATCGTTGAAATGGACGAAACTTTTTTGCCTGAATCGTTCAAAGACAATCATAAAAAGAGTGGCTTCACTATGCCAAGAAAATCTCGATTAACTGATACAAAATTAGAACAATACAAACACAGAGAACCAATATATAAGTCAATAGATTCTTTTACAAAGGAGGAATGTATTATGAACAAAGATATTATCAAAAGAGTGATTACAGTATCTATAACACTTGCAGTTGTAATGGGGATACATTCGTTAGTGTATTATCTAACTCAAAATTGGGTTATTGATAAGGTTTTGATACAGAGTATTCTTGTGTCCTCCATATTTGGATTAGTTCCAATAGGTCTAAAATGGTATAGATTAGGATACATATATCTTAGTTTCTTTACTATATCAATGTGTGTTGATTTTTATTTATCATCAGCAGTAGAAGGATATAACGGTATGGCTGGTGGCTTTAGAGTACTTTTCATATCTATATTAGGATTTGTTATTGGAATTATTGTCGAGGTTGTTTACAAATCTATAGTTAATCGCAGGAAACGAGTTTGATACATCAATTAATAACGATAAACAAGGGTGGGAGAACCACTTTACATAACTGCCAATAATTCCCTAAACAACCATGAGAAGTGGGTATAAAACTATCAGTAAAATCATTAACAATATATTTGTTAATGATTTTGTGTCTTTCATTATACTCTGTATTGTCGATATAGACAATCTCCTATCGTTAAATATATAACAACAGTACAGAACATTTATTTTGGTTTGTCAAGATAACAACACTATAGTCTAACAGAGCCTAATTTTTTTATTTTAGGTAAAAGCATTCTAGATTTCCATGTATTTTTATTTAGATTATCATGATCGCTTCAAACCGTTTACTTATATTTTGATATGGCAAAATTAATTACTTTTATTCAGTTCAATACTAGGGTATTAATATATAAACAAATTAAAACTTAAAAAATGGAGTTGAATAAAATGAGGAAATACGACTATGATTTAATAGTAGTGGGCGGTGGTGGAGCTGGAATAACTGCAGCATTAACTGCTGGAAACTTAGGAAAAAAAACTGCAATAATTGAAAAAAATAATCTTGGTGGTGAATGTACATGGACAGGGTGTATTCCAAGTAAGGCACTAATAAAAACTGCATCATATGCCTATAATTTTAAATACATGCAGAAATTTGGTTTAAATATACAAGGAGAATTTGAGCTTAATTATTCAGGAGCTATGGAGTATGTAAGAAAGGTTATAAACTCAGTATACAAAGAAGAAAGCCCTGAAGTTTTTGAAGAGAAGGGAATAAAAGTTTATAAAGGTGAAGCAAGATTCTTAAATAAACATACTCTATCTGTTAATAATGAGAAATTAACATCAAAGAATATAATATTGGCAACGGGAACAATTCCATTTATACCTCCAATAAATGGTATAGAAGATATTGATTATCTAACAAATGAAACAATATTTCAGTTAAAAACTCTACCAAAGTCAATTATGATATTAGGAGCAGGAGCTATAGGAATCGAACTTGCACAAAGCCTTTCAAGATTGGGAGTAAAAGTGACAGTTGTATTGAGAAGTAAAAGAATTTTAGCAAAAGAAGAAGAAGAACTGACCGGAATACTAGAAGAAAGTCTGGAAAAAGAGGGAATAATTATTTTGAGAAATACAAAAGTTGAAAAATTTGAACGTAAATATGAAAAAACTGTTGTAACATTAAAAAACGATAAAGATGATATGACACAAATGGAATTTGAAAAGGTTCTTATTGCTACAGGAAGAAAACCCGCTTTGAATGGACTTAATTTAGATGATGTTGGAATTAAATATACTAATAAAGGTATAGTAGTTAACAAGAAACTTCAAACATCCCTTAAACATGTATATGCCTGTGGAGATATTGTTGGACCTTATAGATTTAGCCATATGGCTGAATATCAAGGAATTATCGCTGCACTTAATAATATTTTACCTTTGAAAAGGAAAGTAAAATATAAAAATGTGTTATGGTGTACTTTCACAGATCCTGAATTAGCACACTTAGGAATTACTGAAAAAGAAGCAAGAGAATTACATGGAGATGATATAAAAGTTTATAAATACAACTATAATAATCTAGATAGAGCAAAAACTGACAATAAAGAGAAGGGCTTAGCCAAAGTTATATGTGACAAGAAGGGAAATATATTAGGATCTCACATTCTTGGAGAAAGAGCCGGAGAAATAATTCATGAACTTCAGGTAATTAAATCATTAAATTTACCTATAAGCAAAATTCAATCAATGATTCATGCATATCCAACCTATTCAGATATAATTAAAAAAATAAGCAGAGATGCATATATTTCAAAAGTGCAAAGTAACAGTTTCATTAAAATTATTAAGAAAATTCTTAAAAAGTAATAATTTAAAGATATTTATACCTACTAAAATATCCTTACTATAGGTTTTATTATAATTATATGTTATAATCTATTATGAGTCATTACATTAGACATAATACAATGCATAATAATGTTAAAACTAGTAAAATTACTATTTTAAAATCTTTTTATAATAAGACAAGCTGCATTATGTCTTTAATAATAGATTATTTATATAATAGAAGGTGGTATAGATGCAAAAAAAAAGAAGAAAAAACTTTTTTAAAAGATTTGATTATATATTACTATTAACTGTAATACTGTTAGTAGTTTTTGGATTAATTATTATATCCAGTGCAACTGCCAATTCTAGGGCAGGTAGTTTTCACTATTTAAAGCAGCAAGGTATAGCTTTTGGTTTAGGTTTTATAGCAATTATTATACTTGCATTAATAGATTATGATTGGTGGGGAAAACTTTATTTAGTCATATATGTTTTTTGCAATCTCCTCTTAGTTGCAGTTCTAATATTTGGATTTGGAGAAAAGGAGTGGGGAGCTAGAAGCTGGTTATCTATTGCCGGTTTTAGTTTCCAACCTTCAGAATTAGTTAAAATCGGATTGATAATATCTATGGCTAAAATTATTGATAATAATAAAGAAAGCATTAATAGAATTTTTACTCTTTTTAAAATTTTAGTTTTTGCAACAATTCCTATAGGCTTAATATGCCTACAGCCTGATTATGGTACTGCCTTTGTATTTGTGTTTTTTATTGGTATTATGTTATTTATTGCAGGTATAGATTTAAAATATATATTTTATTCAGCTATAGCTGCCATAATAGCTTTACCAGTATTTTATTTTTCTCTAGAAGATTCAAGAAAAAATAGAATACTTGATTTCTTTAATCAAGAGAGAGATGTTTTAGGTTCGGGTTATCAGGTTGACCAATCTATTATTGCTATCGGCTCAGGTCAATTTACAGGTAGAGGCTTATACAACGGACTACAATCACAATTTGGATATATCCCGGAAAGTCAAACTGATTTCATCTTTGCTGTATTAGGTGAAGAACTGGGAATGATAGGAGGAGCTAGTCTAATATTGTTATACTTGATAATGCTTTTAAGATTGATAAATATTTCTAAGAAAACAGAAGATTTATTCGGCTCATTAATTGTTGTAGGAATTATAGGAATGTTTATATTTCACATCTTTGAAAATATTGGAATGACTATGGGACTTACTCCTGTAACAGGTATTCCTTTACCGTTTATAAGCTATGGTGGTACATTCTTATTAGCTAATATGATTGCAATTGGTTTATCATTAAGTGTTGGTGTGAGAAAAGAAGGACTTAGATTTTAAAGTTAAATTTATTGATAACTGGCTTGACATAATGTCAAGCCAGTTTATTTTTTGAAAAATTATATTAAAATCCAATTTACTTCACATAAATAAATTATTGTTACATATTTTCATTCAAATTACAAAAAATAAATAATAACAATTTAAACTTTTCATGTTAAGCAGTATTTTGTATTAAAGGTTTTAACATAATATTAGAATTAAAGGAGTGACAAGATTGCAAGAGAATATGGGTAGCCTAGATTCTTATATAAGAATTACAGGTGGATTAACTATGCTGGGTATAGGCATAATTAAAGAATCTACAGTTTTGACTACTTTAGGTGCAATGTCAACAGCTGAAGGTATAACTAAATTCTGTCCTATACTTCATCTTCTAGGCAAAAGTACAAAAAATGACTATGACATTATAAACATGTCAAAAAAAATAACAAAAAATTTTATGGGTAATGAAAAAGAATAAAAAATCGAGCAAGCTCGATTTTTTATTCTTTTTTAAGATTTTTTATATGATTGATTAAAATTTTATATACATCATCCTCATGCGAAATATTTTCAGGTATCTCATAAAATATTTTAACTGCACCTGTTTCACTCCATGGGGGCTTAGGTTCAAATTTATCAACATCAGACATATAGATTGCGGTTTTTTTGCTTCCTTCTTTTGTTTTTACAATGTAATAACCTAAAGGAATTACATTCTTTAGTATTGCTCCAGTTTCTTCAAAAGCTTTTCTTAAAGCACATTCTAAAACCGACTCCTCTTCTTCTCTATGACCTGCAGGAAATTTCCAAGCTTTTTTAGCCATATGAAATGTCATAATAAATTTTCCATCATAGAAAGGAAATACTATGACACCTAAAGAATCGTCTAAACAATTAACTGCTTCAGGTGTTAAATTTATTTCTATATCTCCATTTGTTCCACTAATATTAAAAACTAAATCCAAAATCATCACCTTCTATTTAACACATATATTATTATATTACTATGATATACACTTAATACCGTTATTGTCATTATAATTAACTAACAATTAACATGAAATATAATGAATTTATACAAATATATAGGAATTTGAGTTTTGACCTTACTTTATTTTGTACTTGGATGTCTATAGATAATCTTAGAATATAATAATTAAAATATACTTAAATTTAATTGTTTAGATAATTGTCTAAGAATTTCAATACCTCCTATAGAATTTCCTTTGTTGTCTAATGCAGGTCCATAAACCCCTATACCCATCTTATGAGGTACTGATGCCATTATTCCTCCACCAACGCCACTTTTAGCAGGTACACCAACATTAATAGCAAATTCTCCAGATGCATTATACATTCCACAAGTAATCATAAAAGTCTTTACAATTCTAGCTACATTTTCCGTTGTAATTCTTTCTCCTGTTTGAGGTATTATCCCCCTGTTAGCTAAAAAAAGACCTATCTTTGCTATATCAATACAATCAACTTCTATAGAACACTGTTTAAAATATACATCTAAAATGTCTTCTACATCTCCTTCAAATATTCCTACATCTCTCATAAAGTAAGCCATAGACCTGTTTCTATCTCCTGTTGCCTTTTCAGACTCGTAAACCTCATTATTTATATCTAATTTATTATTTCCAGATATTAATCTGAAAAAGTCTAGGATTCTTTGAAACCTTTCTTTTGAATCTTTGCCATTTATCAAAGAAGTTACAGCTATAGCTCCTGCATTTATCATTGGGTTTAATGGTCTAGAAGGTGACACTATCTCTAATTTGATAATTGAGTTAAACGCATCTCCTGTAGGCTCCATTCCAACTTTATTAAAAGTATTTTCAACACCGTTGTCCATGATAGCAAGCATCAAAGTAATAGTTTTAGAAATGCTCTGAATAGTAAACTTGTTATTATAATCTCCTGCCGTAAATATATTACCATGCATATCCGCAATACAAACACCTAATTTATTAGGGTCTGCTTTTCCTAATGCCGGAATATACTCTGCTACGTTCCCTTTTTCAGTTAATTTTTTGCTTTTTAGTAAAATGTCATTTGCCAGCTTCTGCATTTTTTCATCCCCTTAGTTAAACTTGTGAGATCATTTACTAACTTTATTTGACTAGAACATTATATAAGAATTCAAAGCAAAAATCAAAGGAATAGTCTTTTGACTATTCCTCCGTAAAGCAGCTTCCACCTATAAATTCTCTAATTATGGATGTACATGGTATACAATTTTCACAACTAATACTTCTAAAATATCCAATAAATTTAAGTAATCTTTTACTTTCACTATAGAATATGCTTTTATTGTCTATTGTTCTTAAAAGAGGTTCAACATGCTTTCTCAAAACTGCTAATTCATAAACTAACGCTGAATTAAACATAACATCTGCTTCCTCTTGATAAGGAAAAATATTTCTTTCTTCACCTCTTCTCACAGAATCCCATAATTTTAATGTTCTAACTGGGTCATTTCCTCTAAATTCAGCATCTCTTACCATTCTTCTTATTAATCTGGTATCAGTGGTATGTATTCTATTATGACCGTCTATATTAAGTTGCGTTAATGCACTAATATATATTTTAAACTTATTTTGTTTAGGAATAGAAAAAGTAAGCTTTTCATTTAGACCGTGAATACCCTCTATTATAATTGGGTGAGTTCTATCTACCTTAATCTTTCTGCCCTTATACTCTCTTTTACCAGTATGAAAGTTAAAAGTAGGTAGTTCTATTTCTTGACCATCAAGTAATTTAATAAGGTCTTTATTAAATAATTTTATGTCAATAGCATCTATGGATTCAAAATCATATTCTCCATTCTCATCTAAAGGTGTATCTTTTCTGTTTACAAAATAGTCATCTAAGGATATAGATATAGGCTTTTTTCCATTTACCTTTAGCTGTATAGCTAATCTTTGAGCAAACGTAGTCTTGCCTGATGAAGAAGGACCCGCTATTAAAATTATTTCCCTCTCATCATTTTCACATATTGTATCAGCTATATATGCTATCTTTTTTTCATGCAGAGCTTCAGAAATCCTTATAATTTCATCAGAATTGTTGTTATCAATTTTTTCATTTAATGATGATACGTAGCCTACATCTAGAATATCTCCCCATTCTTCTGCTTCCTTAAATATTTTTGCTAACTTACTATGTTCTTCAAATTGAGGAATATTAAAATTTTCTTCTTTTCTAGGAAATTGAATAATAATACCGGGAGAATAATATTTTAAGTCAAATTGCTTAATATATCCTGTTGAAGGAGCTAAATATCCATAAAAAGTATCATAAAATCCATCCAGACTATATATATGTCTTTGTTCTTTTTTACTTTGCTTAAACAATTTCACCTTGTCATACATTTTCTGAGAAGTAAATATTTCAACAGCTTCAGAGACTGGAATTAACTTTCTCTCTATTGGCAAATCTTGATTTATTATTTCCTTCATTCTATCTTTAATTTTCTGAGTATCCTCTAAAGTAATACTATTTACATTATGAATTTCTGTATATAAACCCTTACTTAATGAATGTTCAATCGTAACTCTACATTCATCAAATACATCCTTACATGCTTTTATAAAGATATAAGATAAAGTTCTTAGATATATACGCAATCCATCCTTATGAGTTATATCTAAAAATTCAATACTCTCTCCATTACAAACCTCATAATTTAAATGTCTTACTTCATTATCAACTATTGCACCAAGATAGTTTTTTGCATTATCTTTATAAGTTAATTCAACAATTTTTTTTAAACTAGTCTTATTATTTATTGACAACTTTCAATCAACCCCTTTAGCGAAATTTAATATTAGGGTACAAAAGTAAATCTTCTGCACCCTAATTAATCCAAATCTTTTCTTAATTATATCACTGGTCTACTAGGTTGTGAAATGTTCGATAAGGCATCTCCAGCTTCGTTAATATAAATATCTCTTACAGCTAAATCACCAATGGAAACAATACCAATAATTTTATTGTTTTCTACCACAGGTAATCTTCTTATTTGATGATTAGACATAATTTCTGCTGCTTCATGTATATCAGTATCTGGCGACACTGTTATAACATTTTTTGTCATTACTGTATCTACTGAAGTGTTACCGCCCATTCCCTCTGATACATTCCTAATAACAATATCTCTATCAGTTACAATACCGACAGGTCTTTTAGAACTGTCACAGACAGGGATAGATCCCACATCTAAATTTTTCATTTGATATGCTGCATCTTGTATAGTACTATCAGTAGAAATTGTAGAAACATTTGAAGTCATAACATCTCTTACTTTCAAATTACTCATCCTCCTTATAATTAGTCATAATTAGGATATGTAATTTATTTTTTTTTAAACATGTATCTTAAAAGTTACTTACATTGATTGTTATTACTATATTTTAAATAGATTTTTCTGTATTTTAGTTAATTTTTCATTCATCTGAGCCTCAAATTGTTTATTACTTAAATATTGTAAAGGGCTGTTTACCTCAAAAAATTTTATTTTGTATCCATGTAAGAATTGACTCGTTAATTTAAATGTATCTTTAAAATAATCGTTAGTTTTTCTTTCTCCATACTTTTGATCTCCTATAATAGGATACCCTGTAGCAGATAAATGTAACCTGATTTGGTGAGTTCTGCCTGTTATTAACTCTACTTCAAGTAAAGTAAATCCTTCATTTGATTTTATAGGTCTTATTATTGTATGTATTTCTTTAGAGTTTAGGGTACTCTTATTAGAAATTGACACCTTATTATTTTTAGTATCTTTAATAAGATAATCCTTCAATTCTATTTGTTTATTTAAAGTGCCTTTAACAATACATCTATAGACTTTTTTTATTTTATTACTTTTTATTATTTCATTCATTACTTGTAATGTTATATGATTTTTCCCTCCAATTATAATTCCGCTGGTATTTCTATCCAGTCTATTACATATTGAAGGTATAAAAGTTTTTTCTTCTGAAGGTATATACTCTCCTTTTTTATATAGATAACTTATCAGTTGTTTAACCACTGTATCATTATCTTTAAATGAAGCTGAGTGTGATAATAATCCTTTAGGCTTATTTATTAGTAATATATTTGAATCTTCATATATTATGCCAAAGGTAACAGGAATATTATCTATAGTTTTCTCATTTTGAAATTTTTTTAATGTATCTTCAGAAATATAAAATTGAACTTTATCTCCTTCATTAATTATATCATTGGGGTTAGCTTTACTATGATTAAGCTTTATACGTTTTTTTCTTAACATTTTATATATAAACCCGGAAGATGCCTTAGGTAAAAACTTCTTCAAAAATTTATCCATTCTTTGATTATGCTCATTTACTGTAATTTTTATCTCCTTCATAAAATTCACCATCTCTCTAAAGTTGTGTAATTGTTATCAATCTATAATGAGTTTTACTTTATATTGATATAATATTATTAATTATAATTTTGTTCAAGACCTATGTCTGAAAATATTGAAATGGTAGTAATAAATGGATGGTTAAACAATACAGCTTTCTCTTGATTTTGTTTAGATTCATTGATATTATAGACTTAGACTAGATGTATTAGAGGTGAATGATTTGAATAAACTAATTGAAAAGATTAAGGATATTTTACATGATTCAATTGATATGGTTTTAGTCATTATAATTTTTTTAGCAGTCAGCGGAACTATATTGTGGAGATTAGATGTTTTATTTGCTACAGATACGGACATACCTACTGTTGAGAACCCTTCAGATGATGATTTAACATCTGAAGACTATTCTAATCAAGATGATGATAATATAGATATTCCATCAGATTCTAATGATGACTCTTCACCTGATAATGACAACAATGACCAAGAACCTGTTAAGGATGATACAGATGATGTTGTGGAAAATAATGAACCTATTACTGTTGTAATCCCTAGTGGTTCTCTTGCTCCGAGTATTGGAAAAATTGTTAGAGATGTTGGTCTTATTCAACCGGAACAATATGGCACTTTTTTATTAAAGGCTCAAGAAATGGGACTTGATACAAAATTTCAATCAGGAACGTTTACGATTGAAAGAGATGCCTCACTAGAAACGATAATTAAAATAATCGCTAGAGTGCAATAAAAAAATCGAGTCTTAACTCGATTTTTTTATCAATATTTTTCATTAATATACTCATCAATCAAGGACTTCTTTTTATCCTCAATAAAAACATTTTCTTCTCTAAGTATTTTTAGCAGCCATCTGCTCTTAGAATGGAAAATAGCATATTCATAATCCCAAAGTACAATCTCATATAATTTATCCTTTAATTTTTTTGATTCTACTTTTATAAAGTATGCTTCTGTGTTCTTAAATTCTATAAACCTCAAAAGTTTTAAAGTAGATTTGTCTTTTTCATTATAAAAGTAATGAGCCTTATTAAGATAATCTTTAAAATACTTATAATGTTTACCTTGTCTTTTCAAATCTACTCCAAGCATAGAGTAGTATTTTGCGAGTGTATTAAAATACTGATAATTATACATGCCTTTTTGAAAACTATCAATTTTATCAAAGGGCTTAACCCGCATATTTTGAATAAAATCAAAATTTAACTTTAAAAACTCTCTTTTAGAAATGTCTCCACTCTTAAACTGCATAATAAGAGAGTCTCTGTTGTTGAAAAATGTTTCAAAGATACTCCTTGTTTTCTTGTAAATCACTATTAACACCCTATCTAAATACTAAGATTATAAAATTATTATTAACTATTAAATGTATTATACCATAAAGTAAGACTCAGTTCGCTGTAATTACCTAAATTTTAAATTTGGTATAAGTGATGTATATTCTTTGTTTTAAACTTAAATATCTATATCTCTTTAAAAATTTTACTTAATCTTTAAGTAATTTTAATTCTTCTTGAGTTAATTCTCTATATTCCCCAGGTAATAGTTTTTCATCAAGCTTAAGAGAACCCATAGAAATTCTTTTTAAATAAATAACTTCCTTCCCAAGAGTCTTAAACATTTTTTTAACTTGGTGAAACTTTCCTTCTTTAATTGTTATATAAACTTCTGATATTTTATTAGAATTAATAATTTCTAATGTAGCCGGCATAGTTTTATAATCCTTATCAATTACCACTCCTTCTTTCATCTTAAGAACATCATCTGTAGTTACTTCACCTTCTATTTTTACGTAGTAAATTTTATCTATATGTTTTTTGGGTGACAAAAGATTATGAGCTAATTTACCATCATTGGATATTAATAATAACCCTTCTGTATCTTTATCTAATCTTCCAACCGGAAATGGATTAAATGCCTTGTATCCTTCATCTATTAGGTCTATCACAGTTCTATGTATATTGTCATATGTAGATGATATAACTCCATCAGGCTTATTCATCATCAAATATATATACTCTTTATACTCTATCAATTCTCCTTCTATCTCAATTCTGTCTTTATATGGGTTGAGTTTTTTTGAACTGTCCTTTACTGTTTCATTGTTAACCTTTACAACACCTTTTTTAACATAAGCCTTGACATCTTTTCTACTTCCATATCCTATATTAGATAAGATTTTATCTAAACGCTCTCTTTTACTCATTAAAAACTTTATCTCCTTCCTTTCTCTAATGTTTATAAATTATAATTTTCTACCAAGACTTCTTAAATCCTCTTTTCAATGTATCACATCTGTTTATAAGCTTCTTTTATATCTTTCATCGGAAAACTGTTCTAAAGTAGCCCTGATAAACTCTAAAATGTCTTTCCAGTCTTTACGTTGTTCATTTTCATATTGATATTTGTTAGATAATAAATGAAGTTTTGCTAAAGCACTTCCCCATTCTTCAATCTGTTCTATAGTCATATCACTTGCATCTAGATTTTCTACTTATTATTATTTCCCCATTTTAATTTAATTAAATTGATATTTAAAATTTAAAAAATAAAAAACACGATAACCTAAATCGTGTAGCCATTTAAAACTATATTACTGATTTTATTAAGTATTAATATTTTACTTAAATATGATAAGCAATTCTTGATTTAAATATTTTACAGACTAAAATCACAGTTCTAATTACAAAACATACAAAAAACTAAGTGATTATCATACTGCTTATCATTTTAAGCCTTTTGTATAGTATTTAACTATTTTTTCATCACCTTTATATAATTAAATATCATCCGACCACTGCCTTTGAGCTAAGTTTTTTATCGAATGTTATAATAGTATTTCTTTCTAACATACAGCTCTCTATAACTTATTTTGCTGATTTTAAAACTTGTAGTTTGATTTCTTGATTATCAACTTTATCTGTTAATTTTTCTAGTTTTTCTTTTGTTTCATTTATTCCCTCAATGCTTTGCTTATAACCATCGTAAAGAGCTTTATGGTTTTCATCCATCTTATTTTCAAGCTTAACAAATCCTTGTCGCATTTCAGTTCTTAATTCAGTTTTCATTTCCTGCATTTCAGTTCTTAATTCAGTTTTCATTTCTTGCATTTCAGTTCTTAATCCAGTTTTCATTTCTTGCATTTCAACATACATTTTTTCTAATAAATTAAACATTTTTTCATCCATAATACATCCTCCTAATAATAACTATAAACTTATTATATCACTTTAAAATAATATACTCAATAAATTAAATAAAACTTGGAAGGTTTGATAAAGAGATGGTGAAACAAAATAAATTAACTCCAACATTTTACTCTACAATTCTTCAATACTAACTTTATTGCCATTTGCAATGAATATTAAATTTTCTTAACAAAATATCTTTAATAATCTAATACGTTAACAGTATTTATTGAAAAAAATTAATTTTATCATAATTTTAACTAATTTGATTAAAATTAACTCAAATTTTCGACATAAAAATATATTTTTCGACAATATTAGCCAAGTAGTACAATAACATTAAAACAAACCATTAATAATTATTATTTACAATATATACATACATATAATATAATAATAACTATCATTAATATAAGGGAAAGCGATAAACTGTTTTCAAATATAATACTTTCAATTATATATTTGTTAAACTGTAAAATTATTATAGACTATCCAGCAAAAAATTTATTAGCTTGACTTATGCAAAGTCTTGCTAAGACCTTTGAACTTAAGCATTTAATTTTACAATTATGTAGTATATTACATCTTTTAAGTTTTTTGTAGGTGTCAGCGAGAACCGTCCCCGCTTTTTAGGAGGAAAAATGATTTTTTACATTAGCTTCGGAACTGTTTTATTATTTTTTGTTTATAGTATTATAAAAAAAAGAGCTTTAGGGTCAATTGTTTATAAGTGTAAAGCGTTAAACTGTTTATATCCAAGAAGAAATAATAATGATTCTTATATTGAAAGCTGGATATTAGGAATTTTATTTCTAATATTATTTTTAGATTGGTTACTATTAGGTGAAAAATCATTTGAAGTTTACAAAATTATACGTCTTGGAATTGTTTTATTATTTTTTATTTATAGTATTATAAGAAAGACAAAATTAGTTTCAACTGCTTATAAGTTAAGATTTCTAAACTTCTTACATTCAAAAGATGCTTATAGTAACACTTATATTTTAGGCTGGATATTTGTGATTTTATTTTTATTATTGTTAATATTCTGGCTGTTATTAGGTGAAGATTTGTTTGGATTTTATGCAGGCATTTATTTTTCAGGGTTTATATACAGTATTTATCGAGTTTGTAAGTTAAAACCGACCTTATCTATACATAATGATGGAATTAGTTTTTTCTTAACTACAATTAAATGGGAAGATATATCAAAACACCACATTGAAGATGAAATGATTAAGATTGACACATATAATCAAGGTTATTTTGTATTCAAATATAATATAAAACATTACAAAAAGCTTAAATGTCATATAAACAATATGATAAAAAACAATAAAAGTTAAGGAAGATGTATATGTTAAAGTTATATGGCCATTGATAACTTTAGAATTTCTTATAACAATTGTATATCTTCTTGCTAAGATATACAATTACTTAAAGAAAAAAAATAAAATAATTAATATGTTCAGAGATGTCTTTGCACTCAATTAGTACACTAATTAAATTTTCTTTTGTCTTAGTAATAATTTTTTCTGTGGTTTCCTGCACAATAGCTTTCCATAAGAGTCACTCCTTTAATGTTTAGTTTTTTAACTTAAATCATTTCATGACATAAGGAGTGACTCTTTTAAATATTCTTTGATTTTTTACCTGCAGTAATTTCACACTAAGATACGATTTTAAATGAATTTTACATAAACAGGTTATCTGCTTTTAACCGTCAAGTAATCTAAATACTCATTTATTTTATATCTAAATCTAAATCAAGCATCCAATAATTCTGAACTTTTATAATAGCTTTTTGCTTTAATTTTAAAGGCTCTTTAAAAATTGGTCCGTCAATTACTACTGTATGAAACTCACCATTTTCTCCACAAGCATCTATGCCTAAATCTTCAAATTCATTTATTAAAGACTTATCAAAAACTCTTCCTAAGTAATCTTTTGGCATAACGTCACCATTTATTGAAACAACAACAGCTTTAAAGCCTAAGTCAATAAATTCTTCAATTATCTTTCTTCTATCTTCCTGCCAAAGTGGATGGTAAACTTCAATATCCGTATGACTACATGCTTTAACTACCCATTCTCTATGTTCCATTAAATCGATATCTCCAAATATGCCCATATTTACTCCTTGTTTCTCAAGCAGTGTCATTTTTTCTTTAAATACATCTTCATAATCCTGCCACGTTGCTTCTCCATAAATAAGATTCATATCAAAAAGTTCTGCATATTTTTTTATAATATCCTGCTTAATACCATGTCCTCTTGACCTTAAACCATCTTCTGTAAACATAGTAAATAAATATTTTACCTCGATGCCTTCTCTTAACGCTCTATAAAGAGAAAGACATGAATCTTTTCCTCCGCTCCATGAACAAAAAGCTTTATATAATTTATTCATTGGTTTTCCTCCAAAAATTATATTCTATGGTTTTCTTCTAAAGAAAAAAGTACAGTTCTTTAAAAATATGAGAGAACTGTACTGTGTATCCCCTAGTATTGAATAACTAGATCCTTCATTTCCTCCGGTAACTTTATTAAATCTGAATCTATACTTATTATAAAGTTTATATTATATTTGTGAATCTTCCTTTTTATTAAACCTTGAAGTTCTTCGGAAGTAACATCTATTATCTTGCAGAATCCGTCAATATAAATTTTTTCTACATCATAGTCCTCTGCAATAATTCCACATAAAAAGCCACGGAAAGTATCAATATTGTCAATATTGTACTCCATGGCATTAATATATCTTACTTTGTGATTAAGGTGTAACATATGACTATTATCTGCATCAATGAAAACGACTTTTCCAGCTATCTGCTCCGCATCATTATTAGCCATATCAATTAACCTCTTTGTCTTACCTGTACCTCTAGCACCGCTAACAAACTTTATCATTGTTATCACCCTCCAACTATTCTTATATTATATATATTCTATGAAGTTTAATACTTTCCTTTAAAATTTTTTTAATTGTTTGAATATTGTATTATTTTCTAAATTGATTTAAAGCTTTCCCGTTGAGATAATCACATTTAATACCTTGATATGTTTGCTTTTTGTGCATTTTAGATATTATTTCGTCCTTTATCTTCCACCAACTGGTATTCCAATTTACAAAGATTGTGTTATCCTGTGGAGCTCTACCAATGAGCCTTTGTACTACAATATCTTTATTGAGATACTCTAAAAAAGTAATAACGCGTTTTACATATTCGTCCTTAGAAATTAATTTAATTTCATTGTTAATAAGCATATCTTCCAAGATAGTATTTTTAACAACATATAGTGAATGAAGCTTAACAGAATCTACTGATAATGCAGATAGTACTTTAGAGTTTTCCACTACATCTGTCATATTATCCCATGGAAGATTGAGAATTAAGTGGGTACAGACTTCAAAACCAAATTTTTTAATTCTTATAAAACTATCTAAAAACTCTCCTAAAGTATGTCCTCTGTTAACTTTTTCTAAGGTATGATAATTAACAGTCTGTAACCCTAATTCAACAGTTATTTCAATTTTATGATTTTTCTTAATGTCAGATAGAAATTTTAAATATCTGTCTGAAATACAATCTGGTCTCGTAGATATTGAAATTTCAACAATATCTTCAACAACAGCTTCTTGTATATACATTTTAAAAGTGTCAATATCTGTATAAGTGTTAGTAAAATTCTGAAAATATGCTATAAACTTATGAGCGTTGTATCGTCTCCTTATGTAGTCCATGTTTTTTTTAAGCTGTTCTCTTACGCTGATTGTATTTGAAAGATTTTCAAATCCGGCACCCACTTCTCCACAAAATATACATCCGCCTGTACCTACACATCCATCTCTATTAGGACAGGTAACAGGTAAATTTATGGGAAGCTTATAAACCTTCTCTCCATATTTTCTTTGTAAATACTTTGAGTAAACCCTGTAAAATTCTTCTTCATTCAATTATATATCCTCCAAATTACTAAATAAAGTAAGACTCAGTTCAGTCGGATAAAATTATTTTTTCCTAAATACCATATAAGCTCCTAATAAAACCAAAGCAATTCCTGCAACCAGACCAAAATTTAAAAAATCTACCGTAAAAGAAAATGCAACCAAAGAAAATCCAGCAATAATTCCAACTGCAATTAATAAATCTTTATCTCTATCATCAAATAAATAAAGCTGAAAAAGACCAATTGCTACACCCATAGGAAATACAGGCCAAAATTGTGACATCAAATTCCATCCATAAAAAATGTTTAAGTAAAAAAGTGCTCCATAAGTTAACAAAATTCCACCCGGTACTAATAATCCCGGATCTTCTCTTTTAGCAAAATATCCTAGTTCAAATAATAGCCCCGGAATAATTAAGGCTAACGGCCAATGGTCTGCAATATTAATATTGATATCAATATATCCAAAATTACTTAATAAAAACACTCCACCTATAATGATAAATATTAAACCAACAAAATAATCTGATTTTCTCATAAATATTCCCCCTCTAATTATTTAACTGCTTGTGTGTACTATGTTCTTTAACATCTTTCATAGCAAAAACTCCAAAGATACTAATAATTCCTGCTCCAATCATAAAAATAAAAGCTGTTTTATAGTCATTTAAGCTATAGATTTTTACTCCGTCTATGATCTGCCCACACCAGTTATTCTCTAGTACTAATCCTATGAGAAGACTTATTAGTGCACTTCCGATAAACTCTCCTACGTTTACAACAGCAGTAGCTATACCTGAAAAACTCATATTGTTAACCTCTTTTACATTAGTAAATAACAAAATATGAGTTATAACACACAGTCCTAAGATAAAGAACAGAACAGGAAGGTGTTTAATGGGCGGCTTACCGTCAAAAACGATTAAAATATATATCCATACCATAGTAAATGTAATTGTAGTAACATAAAGAATTTTCTTTATTTCACCTCCTAAAAAATCTGACAGTTTTCCTACTATAGGTGCTGCTATAATAAAACCAAATGAGATAAAAGACAGATACCACGATGCTTTTTGTTTAGTTATTGAGTAAACCTGACTAATATAAGGGATTCCCCATAATCCTAATAATGCAGTTGTAGAACCAACCAAAGAAAAAATCACAATAAAATTAGACCATGTATACTTATTCTTAATTACATCTAATATTCCTCTTTTTAAGTCTTTATTACTTTCACTTTTGTGTACTGATTCAAATCCAAGTTCTTCCGGATTATCCCTCACAATAATATATATACCACATGCTATTATAATAGTTACAATCCCAAGCATAAAGAAGGTACTCCTCCATCCTATTGATAATACTAAATAAGTAAGAGGAAATGTTGCTAATAATACTCCTACATTACCACAAAAGGAAGTTATGCCGGAGAGTGTTGAAAATTTTCTTGGACTAAACCATTGTGCCTGAACCTTCATAATTGAAACCACAATTGCTGAAGTTCCTATTCCTATAATAAAACGTGAAATATATGCTAATAATATACCCTGTGAAAATCCAAACATTACTGAACCTATAGCAGTAACTGCCATTCCTATGGAACATATCTTTCTTACTCCGATAGTATCAACCATAATACCTACAGGGATTTGCATTAAAGCATATGAATAAAAGGTCATAGATGTAAGATTACCTAATATTACACCACTTATTCCTAATTCCCTATTTAAATCATCTGCCACAGCTCCCATTGAAAGCCTGTGAAAAAACACAGTAACAAATGATATAACTAAAATACCCCAAATACTCCATCTATAAAAATTGTAGTTCTTTTTTATCATTAGTTACACCTCTATATAATTTATATTACAATATATATAATACATAAAGAAATAATAATTAACAATATCAAATTATTATTGTTTTTATATGGAAGTCTTTTGCTTTTATTCTAAATAAAAATCAACCCATATAATATGAGCTGATTCTTATTAATAAAATTTCTATTTAGTTGAAGAATCTTTTGGAGTTGTTTTCTTTATTGAAGAAATTTCTTTTTGCATACTTTGCATTGTTTCAAGCATACTTTGCATTAATTCTCTGTTTTGACGTCTTTCTTCTTTCATTTCATTCATCATGTTATTAAAGAGCTGCTTACGCTCTATTATTTCAGCTTCGTGATTGTGTCCTCTGTTCATTAAATTTTGAAATAAAGATGATGCCTTTTCTTTTCCTGTATCTACTGCATTAGAAGCAGCTTCTCCTGCCATTAAAGCACCCTGCATTCCTTTTACTGCTACACTTCTTGCACCACGCTTTACTGATGGACCAATTAAATAGGTTAAAGCAGCTAATCCTATTCCCAATACAAAACTCTGCGTTCCAAAAGGTTTTAAATACTTCATTAGTATACCTCCTATCTACCAAACATTATAGTTTTAGTAATTGACTTTATTAAATCTTTTTCATTGTATTTATCACTAAATTCATAAACTTGAATTATAAGTTGCCTGATAAAATTACTCCACATGTCTACCATATCTTTTTTATCTTGAGGATTAGCATGAATATATTCAAAACTTTCCTTTAGATTGTCAGTCAATATCGACTGAGCTTGATTAAGTTTTTCTTGAATATCTTGTTTATCCTGCAATGCAATCACCTGCCTATATATTCATTAGTTATATTGTAATACTTTAAATGAATTATAAAGTATTACTATTCTACTTATTAAATTTAAAACAAAATGCGTAGTTAAGCTTGTAAATTTCCTAAAAGATAATATTACTCCTATAGTAAAAATCCACAAGGATACTAAGTGATTTTGATATATTTTCTCCATAGTATATTTTGAAAAGTCAATAATATATGGCAGCCTTTGAATACTACTTTCTTCTATTGCTAAATATTCATTAAATGAATCAGAATTAGAAAGCTGTTTTAGTACCATTACACAAATTACAGATTTATGGTTGATATAATGATAATATTTATTCGTAACTGAATCAAAGATAACCATTGTATATCCTTTAGATTTTTCATTGTCAGACTCTACTCTAAGCCTTCTCATTACAGAACTTATATTTAGATGTTTAACACCTAAATCCTCAGTCCATTGCCTTAGTGGGTCATTATTATATATAACAGCTTTTATATCCAAAATCCCTATTTCTCTTAACCTTTCAATTAATGATTGATTTAATATTTCTTTTTTACCTGTAACAAAAACTACCTCTTTAACATCTGCAAGCTTTTCTAAGTTTCCAGATCCTTTAACTAAAATATTATCCTTTATCTGACGATTAAAAAAGCTGTAAAATAAAGTTTTAGACTGAGAAGCCGTAAGTGTTAAATATGATAAAAGTATTAAAGCAAATATACTCATGATGTTTTTACCAGTAAAACATAAAATTATGCTTAATACTAATGATAACCCTATTATTAATAACTTCTTATGTCTTATATCTTTATCTAATTCTGTGTTTATATCTTTGTATAAATCAAAATACTCAAACTCTGTATCTAGATATATCTTCTTTTTATATAAGTTTATATCTATATCACAATTTACAGTCTTTTGCAGATAAATTTCCATGATTTTTTTTAATACTGCATCTAATATGGCTAATATAATTAAAGATACTGATAAAAATTTAAATCCAAGTATATAAGATAAAGCACTACCTGCACCTAATAAAATCTTTAATATTAAGTTTGTATTATCTTTTCTGTTCATTTCTATAAAGCCCAAATTATTGATAATCTCAGAATCGTACTTATTTCTTAGTTCTTGGTTAATAGTATAGATAATTTCTGTAATTTCTTTTATCATTATATCTGTATTTTTTTTTGTATAATCATATAAAATTAAAAAGCTTGATGTGAAAATATTATATTTTACAAAAAAAACATCTTTATTCCTAATAATATTTTTCTTAATTTCCATAGCCATTTCACGGTCTTTATATATTACTTCAACCTTAATTCTTAATCTGCCCGGAATTTTAAATACTGGTATAACCGTGTTGTTTTCCATATTAATACATTCCCTCTGTTTAAGGCTACATATTTACTAAAGCATTTAAAAAACTTGTGCTAAATACAAATACTGCTCCAATAAGAATAAACTTAATTAGTGCTCCCATTTAATTTATTTCCTCCTTGATTATTTTCTAGTTTAAGTTCATTATGACGTTTTACATTTTCATAATGAGCCTCTGCAATTATATCTTCAAATCCTTCTTTAGCATTATAAAAAGCTTCCTTTGAGTAATCTAAGGCTTTAAAAACCTGACTTGTAGTATATACTGTGACCTTTCTTAATGGTTTTTTAAAGGTTTTCAATCCCAAAAAAGTTGCAACTCCATATAAAATTCCTAAAGGTTCGATATTAATCCCTCCTAAAACCTTGATTATATTTAAAATCCTTTTAATCTTAAATAGTATTATAGGTAAAAATTAAAAATTTATTCAAAAAAACAAAAAAGAACTTTGATTAAACCAAAGTTCAAGTTAGCAAAGTAACTATGCAGTTTTTTGCGTAATATATATCTCTCTATCGTAAATAAAACCACAATTAAGCTGATTTTTAATTTCTTTTTTTAATCTTATTTTAGTATTTAATATAATTCCTGACATTCTTTTTACAGCATCATTTCTATGTCTTTCTTGAAAATTTGTTTTTGAAAGTCCAAAATATTTTAAAACTTTGCTACCAATACGTATGTTCTCAGATAAACTATCAATAATAATATTTAAATATTTATTAGATATATTAATATTTATAAGATTATCAATCTGATTTTCAATTTGTTCACTAAGTACACCTGAAATCTTATACTGTTGTTCTAAACTACTATTCCATTTGAACTTAGTAAGTTTTTCTATATCAATGTCTAATTTAAACTTTTTTGTATTAAAGTTATCATTTAAATGTATTTTAATTTTTTCATTTAAAGTTTGTAATAATTTATAAGTACTTTTATTAAGTAATATGTTTAAAAAAATTTCAATTTTTTCTAAGTTGTAAATTGATTTAGAATTATTATAAAAATTATGAGCATTTTTTTCTATAATTTCAAAATACATATCTATTTCATCATTTAAAGAAATATTAATATTATTTATTAAATTTTCTACATAATTGATTTTTAAAATACCCATCACTGCACCTCATTATTAAGAATGTAAATGATTTTCATATTAAAAACCTCATTTTTTCCTTACATTATGTAATTATATAAAACAAAGGTTTATTAAAAGTCAAGTTTATGTTAATTTTGTGTTAAAAAAAATAGATTCTGGTAGAATATAATCTAATCCATTTCTCCATACTATATTGAAAGCAACTATACGCAAGGAGGAAAATTAATGCAGGAACAATTTACAACAACTTTAGATAAGTCAGTTATAATATCGTATATACCTGGAAGAATTCGATTTAAAATTGAAAGACTTTATAAAGATAATTATTTTTCAATAAAAATAAAGAATCATTTATCCGGAATAGATGGTATTAAACAAATTAAAATTAACAATTACAGTAAATCTTTATTAATATACTTTGACGAAAGTAAAATTACTGTAAGTATGTTAAAAAACAAAATACAAAGTTATTTGCTTAATTATAAAACGGCAAATTATGAATTAATTGAAACTAAGTCTAAAGCTGCTGTAACATCAATTTCAAACCCAATCGAGGATTTATCCGTTGATGAAATTGTCAAATCTAAAAATATATTATCTCATCGTTATTATCAAAATGGTATAAGAAAAATTAATCCAATTCAATCTAATAATAGCCAAAGGAAAAAATGCATTAATGATCAGTGGCACTTAATGAGTATTTCTCAAATTATTGATCTTCTTAATACTGATGAACTTGAAGGTCTATCACAAGAACAAGCGGAAATATTATTGTCTGAAATTGGTTTAAATGAATTTGAAAACAAGAAAAAGAAATCTTTTATTTCTAATTTTCTTGAACAGTTTGATAGTTTTATTGTTAAACTCCTATTAGGTGCAAGTGTAGTGTCAGCCTTTCTGGGTCAATTAGGAGATTCAATAACAATAATTGTAATTGTTTTACTTGAAGCTATTCTTGGAGTTTGGCAGAATAACAAAGCAGAAAAATCTTTAGAGGCATTAAAATCCTATTCAGCATCTAAGTCAAAGGTAATTAGAGATTGTGAAACTCATCAAATTGCATCTAGCCACCTAGTTCCGGGAGATATTATATTATTTGAAGCTGGTGATATTATACCGGCAGATGCTAGATTAATTGAAAGCTCTCAGCTTAAAATTGATGAATCTTCTCTTACAGGGGAGTCTGAAGCTGTAGATAAATCTTATAAAATCAGCTATTCTTCTCCGGTTACCCTTGGAGATAGAAAAAACATAGTATATATGGGAACAACTGTATTAAAAGGTACAGGTAAGGCAGTAGTTTTACAGACAGGTAGAAATACTGAACTAGGAAATATTGCAAAACTTATAGGTGATGATAAAATTACAAAAACTCCCCTTCAAAAGGACTTAGACGGACTGGGAAAATATATTACATGGGCTTGTCTGGGAATGTGTGGAGGTATAATGTTAAGCGGTATCATAGGAGGTCAATCTTTTATTCATATGCTTAGAACAGGAGTGAGTCTTGCAATTGGAGCAATTCCTGAAGGTTTAACTACAGTTTTTACTATATCTCTTGCCTTTGGAGTTCAAAGAATGGCAAAAAAAAGAGCTATAATTAAAAGACTTCCTGCCGTAGAGTCCTTAAGCTGTGTAGATGTAATATGCACTGACAAAACCGGAACATTAACAACCGGAAAGATGACAGTAACTGAAATCGAAACTATTAATAAGAATTATACTGTTACAGGAGAAGGTTACTCTACTAAGGGTGATTTTTATTATAATAACTTCAAAGTAGATGTTAATAATATTTTAACTCTAAATAAGTTATTAACCATTGGAGGTCTATGTAATAACGCTTCTTATAAGGTTAAAAATAATTGTCTGGAAATCCTGGGCGATCATACTGAAGGTGCTTTGTTAGTTGCTGCATATAAAGCAGATGTAAACCTTGAAGGTTTTAACTGCTATACGCGTGTTAAAGAATTTGCCTTTGATTCAGAGATTAAAAAAATGACTGTAGTTTGTAAAGATACAGATAATAACTACACAGTAAATATGAAAGGTGCACCGGATATTGTACTTTCAAAATGCAGTAAAATCCTTGATGGTAAAAAAGTCAGACAGATTACTAAAGAAGATATTGATAAAATTAAAAAGTCAATCTGCAAAATGGCTTCAAAAGCTTTAAGAGTAATAGGTTTTGCTTATAAGGATATAGATAAATTTAAAGAATGTGAGTCTGCAATTGAAAATGATTTAGTTTTTGTAGGTCTGGCAGGCATGATTGACCCGCCTAGAGAACATGTTAAGTCAGCTATTAAGAAATGTAAAAAAGCAGGTATAAAAGTTATAATGATAACTGGTGATCACAAAAAAACTGCGGAAGCTGTAGCAAGACAGATTAAAATACTGGACGATAAAAGTATTATATTAACCGGAGAAGAATTAGACAGTCTCTCTGATAAAGAACTTTTAGAAAACATAGATAATGTAACAGTATTTGCAAGAACATCTCCACATCAAAAACTTAGGATTGTTAAAGCTCTTAAACAAAAGGATCATATTGTTGCAATGACTGGAGATGGAGTAAATGATGCACCTGCTATTAAGGAAGCAGATATAGGAATTGCTATGGGTAAAAATGGAACAAATGTAACAAGAGAATCTTCTTCTATTATACTTACAGATGATAATTTTATTACCATTGTCAAAGCTATTGAAGAAGGCAGAGGAATAAGCGGTAATGTTAAAAAATTCTTAAGATATGTATTGTCAGGAAATGTTGGTGAAGTTTTAGCAATATTTTTAGCATCAATTGCAGGACTTCCTACGCCATTAATAGCAAGTCAGATTTTGATGATTAATTTAATAACAGAAGGTATTCCTGCTTTATCACTAGGGGTAGACCCTCCTAATGATAATGTAATGTCTCAACCTCCAAGAAACGCTGATAAAAGTATTTTTGACCGTAAACTGTTAAGTAAAATTTTATCAAGAGGATTTATGATGGGAATAAGTACATTAGGCATATACACAAGCACTTTATTAGTAACTGGAAACCTAATAAAAGCCAGAACACTGGCTTATGCAAATCTCATTACTAATCAAATGTTCCATGTTTTTGATTGTAGAACAGCACCATTGAGTAAAAACAAATATGTAGTACCGTCTGTAGCTATTTCTTCCTCCTTATTATTAGCTACAATATATATTCCACAGCTTATGGGCTTCTTTGGAACATGTGCATTAGGACTAAGTGATTGGCTGTTTATACTATTTATGGCTTCGTTTATTGGAAGACTTGATTATATTAAGGAACAGGCTGCAAAACTCGTTCAAGTCAGAGTAAAAGAACAATCTGCTTTAGCATAAGTATTATGATGAAAATTCAAAAGTCTGGTGATATTAACCAGACTTTTAAATTTCTCTTTTATTCATTGAGAATCTACTTCCATCTTTATTATGTAGTTTAAATAAATTATTGTTCCGCTTTTTATTAGATTTAACAATTTCTTTGATAACCGGAAATACTAAAGAACTAATTAATGTTATACCTAATGCTAATAGTATACTTTCTCCTGTAAATGGTTTGAAGGGATTCTTCATATTCCTTTCACTCCTTATATTTTACTTTAGTTTTGTTAATTATTGAACTACCCAATACAGCTATTATTGAATTTAAAGTATTTAGACTTTTTGCCTTAAATGGATTTATATATCCAAACATAGCTAAAACTCCAAAAACAAAATTATAATGTTGTGAAAATGCAATATTTCCTTTAATACGTTTATAGCTTCTTTTGGTTAAGTCTAATAAATCTAAAATATTTCTCATTTCCTTATGTGCTAGTATACAATCTGACTTCATAACAGCTTTTTCAGATGCTAAACTGCTATAAGAAATACTTACATCAGCCTTTTGCATTGCAAGTGTATCATTTACTCCATCTCCCACCATTATAACTTTACCTGATTGCTTTTTATCTTCAATATACTTTTCTTTATCTTCAATAGACATACTTCCATGAACCTGTTCTATATTCAGAAGTTCTCCAAGTCTTTTTACGTTTTGCTGTAAATCACCGCTAATAATTGATATATCTGATATATTTATATTTTTTAATCCTGTTATCAATTCTTCAGCCTGTGGTTCTAATTCTTCTACCATAAAAATAATAGATACTACTTTATTATCTATTGACACATATATTGGTAGATAATACTCATTATTAATTTTTTCATCATTACTACTTAAAGTAATTTTTACTCCTTCATCCTCTAGAAGTTTTCTATTTCCAATTAATAAATTATGACCATTATAATTAGATATAACTCCTTTAGAGGGTACATATATAGACTTTTCTACCAGTTCATCTTTATAATCTCCGTCATGAGACATATTGATGGTATATGCTACAGGATGGCGTATTGAAGCTTCACAGGCTGCACAAGCTTCCAGAATACTCTCTTTAGTGTAACTGTCATCAAATAATTTAATATCTGAAATCCTCAGCCTTCCCTTAGTTAACGTTCCTGTTTTATCAAAAACTATGCTATTGGTATTTACAATGTTTTCTATAGTATTAATATTTCTCAATGTAATCTCATGTTTTTTAAGTAGCTTTAAGTAATTACTAAGTCCTGCATTTAGAGCTGTCTTTGATGCAGACGTACTCATAGTCAATAAAACAGCTAGAGGGGCTAGAGTAGTACCAGTTATAAGATAACTTATAACTGCCATGGATGAAGCTATATAAATTTGTCTTTCTTGATAATTAGACACTTGTCTTTTTATATCTAAATGCTTTATATTTAAATCTGCCTTAGGAATATTATCTATTATATTATCTATTTTCACCTTTATATTACCTGAAGAAATAAACATTCCTTCATTAACCTTATCTCCTTTTTTAAACATTCTTACTTCCGGCTGCCCCGTATAGTATATTTGGTTGATAAACGCTTCTCCTTCTACAATAGTTCCTTCCATAGGTATTGTTTCATTTTCATAAAATGTAACAATATCACCTAATTCTAAAGACTTTAAGGGTACTAGATATTCCTTATCTAAATGACCATACCACATTAAGGCTAAAGGATTCTTACTGTTTTGTAATAATAATCTCTTATTTTCCACCTCAGTGTAGGACTGTATTGCATCTGTAAATGCTTTAAGGAATAATAGCATAGTTCCCTTATTTCCTTCTCTCATAAACGTAAATGCAGTTCCTAAAAGCAGTAATAATTTATCCTCATTAGTCGGAAAATATCGAGTGATTTTTTTGTAAACTCTTTTAGCTGCCGGATATCCTTTAACAATAGTTATAATAGATGCAATCTGTAAGACTGGAAGACTTCTGCTTAAGAAAAACTTTCCAAAGAAAAACTGCTTAGCCTTAAATGCAGCATAAATTGCACCGAAAATAACCATCTTATTTTTAGCTCGTCTTAATTTATTCTCGGCCTCTAAATATTCTTTATATATGTCTTTAATATACTGCATATACGCAGAATTAGTTGTAATCAGCATTTTTATTTTTTTTATTAATATTTGAATTCCAATCTCATTGATATTATAATCAATAATAATTGAACCATTTACAGAGTTAGTTTTACAATTCTTAACTCCAGCTAAATCTCTTATATAAAACTGAACTAACTGACTTATTTCCTTATTTCTTTGAATACCTTCTTCTCTAAATCTTACCCTGCCGGGTACAAAACTTAGAACTTTCATAATATCACCATTCTATACAAAGAAACTAAAACCGGAAACCAGAAAAATCCACCCCGGCAAAATAGGCATTACAATACCTATAATTCCTAAAAAAATTAACAAAATTCCAAATAATTTTTTCACTTATAATCACCTCAAGGTTATTATAACCAAGTAATTATAATAAATTCTTAAAATAAAGGTTTTATATAAAGTAAAATTTTAATCTTAATTTATTAAAAAATTGTATAAAAGGTTTTTTTTACTATTTTATGATTTTAATCTCTGAAATAAATAAATCCACCACTTATTATATTTATCATTTTTGAAAAAAATAATAGTGAACCTATCAACAAAAAAGATTGGAGGTTTCTTATGAAAGCTAGAGAAGGTTTAATTCCAACTGTATTAGGAACTGTTGTAACAACTTCAGGTTATGCAATGAAAAATTTAATTCCCGGTCCATTGGCATGGGGAATAGTAGGATTTGGTCTTGCCCATATAGTTTTAGGTTCAATAGATTTAGTTGAGCATAGAAATACTCAACCGGAAGAAATCTATTAACATTTAAGTCCTCTGGCAAATGCCAGAGGACTTAATATCTTTATTCATTAATCTTTACATCATATTTGTTCTTTAATTCTTCACTTTTTTTATTATATATTTCATTTTGCTTCATCGCAATGATTTGTTGAGTAAGATCATCTTTAACTTCTTCGAATTTCATAATATTTTCTGGTTTTTTATCAATAACTTTAATTATATGGTATCCAAACTGTGTTCTTACAGGACTACTAAGCTCGCCCTTCTCCATTTTAAATGCTGCTTTTTCAAATTCTGCAACCATCCTGCCTTTAGTGAAATATCCCAAATCTCCGCCATTTTCCTTTGAAGGACATTTTGAATTTACTTTAGCTGCTTCTTCAAATTCCAGCCCTGCTTTAATGTTTTCTAAGATTTCATTAGCTGTATCTTCTGTGTCTACAAGTATATGACTTGCCTTTACAGATTCTTCATTTTTAAATCTTTCTTTATTTTGTTCATAGTAATCAGAAACTTCTTTTTCACTAATTTCAGCTTGATTTAAAGCTGATCTTATAGCATACTGCTTTAATAAATTTTCCTTTGTATGTTCTAACTCTCTCTTGAATCCTTCTTCTTTATCCATATCTTTTTCTTTGGCTTCAAGATAGAATAATTCTTGACTTATCAATTCATTAAGTAATTGTTTTCTTCCTTCTATTGAGTTAAACTGAGCTGACCTTTGCGGGCCTAAACTGTGAAGCAGTGAATCTACATGCTTATCAGTAATTTCTTTACCGTTAACTGTAGCTAAAACTTTAAAATCTTCCATTAAATAAACTCTCCTTTTTTTGTTTAGTCACTGTAATGATAACAGAATAGGTGCTATTTGTCTAGTTTTTCTAAGCTTTAAGGCTTTTTTTAGTCCTATCTTTTTTATTACCAAAGTAATTAGTACCCCATACTCCTAATAAAATCATTACTGCACCTGCTATATGAAACCAGTAAAAATCTTCTTTTAATATAAATACTCCGGCAAAGATTGAAACTATGGTTGTAATATTTGCAAGAACGGATGCTCTTGAAGCTTCTAGTTTAGATAATGTGTAATTAAGCATGAAAAAAGCTATAACTGATGACAATATACCTAGATATAAAAGCGGCAATAAAGCTTGTGAATTGGTAACCGGAGTTAAATAATTGCTTAAAGCATTACTGCTTATATGCTTTACTATTGAAATGGAATTGAATACTATTGTTCCAACCCACATCATTATAAAAGTTATTTCTACAGAATTAAAACTAATGGAGGATTTTCTGGAAAGAATATTATAAATTGAAGCTGATATAACCGCTCCCATAAGAATTAAAATTCCTACAATACTATTAGATACATCTAAACTTCCTTTCATTATATTAATAAATATTACTCCTCCGACAGATACAAATATAAAAAATAACTGGATTAAAGTAGGATTTTCTTTTAAAAAAACAGCAGCTAATACTGTTACAAATACAGGTATTAAAGCTATCATCATTCCTGCCTCTGAAGATGAAGTCATATTTACACCTATGGTCTCGCATATGAAATATATAACCGGTTGAAATAAAGATAGTAACAGTAATGAATGAATCTTTTTACCTCTAAAATGTATCTTTATTACTCCTAAAATCTGAAGAATAGTTAAAAATATGGCTGCAAAAGAGAATCTAAACGCTAATAAATGAAATGATTCTATATTATCTAAAGCTTTCTTAGTAAACATAAATGAAAATCCAAATATTATTGAAACGACAATTCCAGATAGATAAGGCAGTATACTTTTATTATGTCCCATTTTTTCCACATCCTTTATAGTATGTTTAGTACTGCGAAATATTTAGTGCAGATATATTTTATATTATATTTTTTTAAGTTCAATAACTATATATCCAGCTTTAAAATCTTTCTGAGAATATGTGCAACTCCTGCTTCATTATTGGTTTTATCTGTGATAATATCCGCTGCTTCCTTAACTTTTGGCGAACCGTTTTTCATACCTATTCCAAGTCCTGCTTTTTTAATCATCTCAATATCATTGTTGTCATCACCTATTGCGATAATTTCTTTTGGATAAATCCCTTTATCAAAAGCGTATTCTTTTATAGAAAGCCATTTTGAACCAAGCGGATGCATTATTTCCAGCAGACCTCCAACTATAGTAAGTTTACTCATTATATGCGAGCTGTATTTTGCCGGATATAGTTCTTTTATCATTTTTTCAAATTTCTCAAGCTTATCAATATCACCTGAAAAGCATACAGCCAAAACCTTACCATCTTTATAATTTAAAAAATCATCAATTTGTTTATATCTATCCTGATTTTTATTCATATAAGATGAATATTTAATATCATCTATATCCATTTCAATCATCATATCATATCCTTCATGATAATGGTTTACATGAACAATAGGGTAAAATCCTTTTTTTCTGCCTTGTTCAACTAAGGTATAAAAATCCTCAAGTTCTAGATATTTAGTTATTAGAAGTCTATCATTTGACACTTTTCTTACAATATTCCCATTGTTAGCCATGATTACTATATCTATTCCTATTTCTTTTGTCAGATTCTTAGCAGACCAATATCTCCGACCTGTAGCAATAACTATTTCAATACCGTTATCATTTATTTTCCTTATTAAATCAATATTTTCTTTTCTTATCTTTTTATTATCGTTAAGGAGAGTTCCATCTAAGTCTATAGCTATCATTTTGTACCTCATAATACCACCTCTGCCTTTTATTTAAATAGTTGATTTTTAATAACCTTACTATAAAAGTATATCATAAAGTTAAATTAATTTAGTTACCCTCTTATCATCTATTTTTAACAAAACTTTATTATATTGAATAGTATATAATTAAAAATATTAAAATTCTTTAAAATAATGTACTTAGGAGGTAAGAGAAATGAGAGAGCCATATTATTACTTCGTCCCTAATAATAATTATTATAACTACTATCATCCCAATTATAAAAAACCGGATGAGTTAAGCTTCAATCGTCATAATAACAATAGTTTCTTTATAGATAAAGATATTAATAAACAATTATTAAGACCTTGTATAATCTCAGAAAATTATTGTGATTACTTTGATTTAGGAGATAAAGCACCTAATTTTACTTTACAGGGAATCGTTAATGACCAACCAAAAGATGTATCATTATCTGACTACTTAGGAAAATGGGTAGTTTTATTCTTCTATGGAGCAGATTTCACTTTCGCCTGACCTACAGAATTAGCAGCAGTTGCTGACAGAATTGTACAATTTAAAGCTTTAAATACAGAGGTATTAGCCATAAGCACCGATAGTATTTATAGTCATAAGATTTTTAAACAAACATCTCCTTCCGGTCAGAAAATTAACTATCCGCTATTATCAGATAAAACTCAAAGAGTTTCCAAGATATATGGAGTTTTAAATGAAGACGGAGGATTTGCATATAGGAGTACATTTATTATTGATCCTTATGGAAAAATACAGGCATGGTTAACTAATCCTCAACCTGTTGGAAGAAATATAGATGAGATATTAAGGATAATTGCAGCTCTACAGTATAATAAAGAAACAGGTTTAGGAGTTCAAGCCGGATGGCAGCCTGGTGATAGAGGTATTGAAACAGGCTGGGATTTTGTAGGAAAATATTAGTTTAAGAATCAATAAGGGAAACTATATATAGCTTCCCTTATTTTTCATTAACACTTTTACATTCTATGTTATTCATGTATAAATCATTTTCTGCTATGACTAATTCATTTTCTTGTGTGTTATCTTTCAGCAGTTTTATTATCGATTTCTTCTAGTTTAAATAAAGCATTACTATTATCTGTTTTAAAAACATATACGTATAAGCTGTCCTCAAATTCAAATATCTCTCTAACTTGACTAATCTGTGTATTAAGAATATAATTAAAAACTCTTTCTTTAAGTTCTCCATTTTCTTCTAAAGTAGAAATAAATCTTCCAACTGGTGAATAAATAAAGTTTTTATCTTTTTGATATTCTATTTTTTGTATAATCAGATTATCGTCTAGTTCATGTCTTTTAATTATTTCTTTTTTATCAGTATCATATTTAGAAAGATATCTTCCTGCATCAACAAACATTATTTTGTTATCTTGTAAGATGTCAAAATCACTTATATGATATTCTGGTTTTATGACATCTATGATATTACATTTATCATCTACTATAAATATATCTCCTTCATACGTTAATCCATAAATTAATCCCGTTTCACTTATTTCTATTTTTCTAAAGCAGTCTAACACTACATCATCTTTAAGTTTTAATTTTTCTTCTTTTAAAAGTTCTCCTTCCATACTGTATGTAAGCAGTTCTAAAAACTTATCTTTAAACTCATTTTTAAAAACCAGAAAGATAATATTGTTGTTAGAGTCTATTGTCATTGCGTTTAGGGAAGTCCTAAATATATCTGTTATGTCCATATCTAATTCTTTTAATGTCTTTCCGCTTTCATCTACTAATAAATATTTAGTCTCGGTTTTTTTTCTTCCATCAGAACTCAATTCACCTTCTATATAAGCCCAACCACCTACTAAAAAATTTCCATTTGAAAATGGTGCGATTTTGTAAATTGAACAAAGTTCTATATCTTTGAACAGCTCTATAGCTTTGTATTTATCAGTATTAGTAAATTGCTTTAGATCGTTTGAATTAGTAATTTTACATGAAACTAGAGATAATGTAATTATAAAAACCATTATAATTGATAACAATTTTTGCATTGGTAATGCCTCCTTTAGCTTTTATTGACTAAATTAATAATACAAATCTATATTTACATCATACATTTTTTCCACTTGTTTATCTATAAGACTTTTTGTGAAAATTTGTCGAATTTTGTGGATTAAATTCTATGGTTAGCATAATTTCAATATTTTAAAGTGTAATAAATTTTTAAATTTGTTTCTTTAAAAAAATATAGAAGAGATAGACTGTTTTTAATCTATCTCTTTATGTTAATCTTTATTTATATCTTATAAAATTCCTCGAAAGACCTCTTAATATAATAATGGTCTTTTACTCCTCCTAACTCTCTAATGGAGTGCATAGCAAGCATTGGATTTCCAATATCTACAGAACGTATATCCATCTGGGTTGATGATATTGGACCAATAGTTGATCCGCCTCTTACATCTGAACGGTTAACAAATTTCTGAACGGGGATATCTGCATTTCTACAAATCATCTCATATACTGTGTTTGAATCACTATCGGTAGTATAGTTCTGGTTTGCATTTATTTTTATAACAGGTCCTTGATTAATCTTAGGCTTATTAACCGGATCATGCTTCTCAGGTGAATTTGGATGAACAGGATGTGCCATATCAGCCGAGATAATGAACGAGCTGTATAATGCTCTATAGTAATCTTCTTTATCCTTACCTAAAGCTATTACTATCCTTTCGAGGATTGTTCTAACCATAGGCGAACCTGCACCCTGCTTAGTCCTGCTTCCTATTTCTTCATTATCAAAGCATATCATTACATTTGTTGCTTTAGAAGGTTCTACATCTGTAAGAGCTTCTATACCTGCATGTACCATAGCCAGATCATCAAGCTTTCCAGCTGATATAAATTCGTCATTAATACCTATTATGCTTCCCTTTTCATATTCATATAAAAATAAATCAAAATCAACTATACTTTCAGGGTCTATGGATAATTCCTGTGCTAATATCTTAACCAGATAATTTTCTTTTTCAAATTCTTCATTTATTAATCCCAATATTGGTAATGTATCTTTCTGCTTATTGAGTTCAACGCCTTCATTTACTTTTCTATTCATGTGGATAGCAACATTCGGAATAATTAAAATAGGCTTATTGATATTAACCAGCTTATTTTCAGGATGCAGAACATCATCAGATTTTAATGTCACCCTTCCTGCAATAGACAGTGGTCTATCCATCCAGGTATTAAGTATCGGTCCGCCATATACTTCGGTATTTAGCTTAACATAACCATTTTCAGTCATTTCAGGTGAAGGTTTAATACTAAAACCCGGAGAATCAGTATGACCTGCAATCATCTTAAAACCTTCTTCTTCAATTTCTCCGCTGCCCACCACAAAAGCAACTAATGCAGAGTCATTCTTTGTAGTAAAATACTTTCCGCCTTTTTGAATGTTCCATTTTTCTCTTGGGTTTAATTCTTTAAATCCTTTATCTATCAAAATCTTCTTTGTGCTCTCCACAGCATGAAACTGACTGGGGCTGTCATAAATGAAATCAATAAGCTGCTGTGCAAATTGCCGTTCGTTAACCATTTTAATTCCTCCTAATCTTAATCATCATGTTCCATTAATTGGTCAAAGATTTGTGAAATTTTATCATATTCTTCATCATCTTCAATATTGCTAAGTGTTATTTCATCATCTTCCATTACGTGGTATTTGTATAATAATACCTCACCGTTATCCTCAGCAAGTAAGGCTATATATTCTTCATCTTCATACTCAAACGTTCCGATTACAAAACAATTTACAACGGTATCATCTTCAAGGGTTATTTGTATCATATCATCTCTATTGTGTTCATGACCGCATCCACAACCTTGGTGTTCATCTTCACATTCACATTCATTAAAATCTTCCTCAAGTTCTTCATTTTTATTACATTCGCAGTTGTTTTCATTTTTATTAAACATTTTTTAAAACCTCCTTAATTATATTTATTCTTTATTGTTGACATTTACCTAAGTGAACATTCAGTTCAATTTTTTTTTACGATACTAATAGCAGGTATTTATAATAATTATTTAGACTATCTAAAAATACCACGTTAATTATTTCTCCAAATAATTTGAAATTCCTCTTTTAAAATTAATATATAGACATCCAAGTTCTAACCTTAATTTTATTTTAAAAATATATAAAATAACTGGTTTTAAGTATCTTAACTTCCTAATCAGGCTGTATATATTTTTTCTTGAACTTGAACGCCTAAAATCTACTTATCTTAATTCTTCTAAAACCGAGCATAAGAATTCCCAAGTCCTTGAAGTTGAAGAGATACTTAAATGTTCATCCGGAGTATGAACATCATACATATCCGGTCCAAAAGCAATCATGTCTATATGGCTTCCCAGCTTTTCACTTAATAGACCACATTCTAATCCTGCATGTATAGCAGTAATTTTTGGCTCGTTTCCGTACTTATCTGTATATACTTTTTTAAATATATCTCTTATTTGAGAGTTTGGATTGTATTCCCACTCAGGATATTCCGAACCATTTTCTGATTTAACATTTAGTGCTTTTGCCATTGCTTCAATTCTATTAGTGACCTCGTACTTTAATGATTTAACTGAGCTTCTTACAGCACTTTCTAATAAAACACTATCTTTGGTAGTTGTTATAACACCAATATTAGTTGAACTCTGTACCAATCCTTCTATATCCATGCTCATAGTCTGAACTCCATTTGGTATAAGCGTTATTGCCTGAATTAATTTATCTTTTTCAGCACGTGTAAATACCTTGGTTATATTTTCTTCTATCTGCTCTAGTTCAACAGAAACATCAGGATCAGATTTTTTATATTCATTTTTAAGTATATCATTCCACTGTTTAATTATATTTTCTATGTCTTTTTTAAACTTTCTATCTACCAAGATTTTTGCATCAGATTCTCTTGGTATTGCATTCATCTTTGAACCACCGTTTATATCAGCTATCATAACATCAATATCTTTATTTAAAGAGTTTAGTATACGTCCCATAAGTTTGTTGGAATTCCCTCTTTGACAACTAATATCAATACCTGAATGTCCTCCCCTAAGTCCTCTTATCTTTATCACATAAGTCAATAAATCTTTATTTATCTGTTCTCTTTTAACTGGGATTGATACTCTATTTCTAAGTCCTCCTGCACAACTTACAAAGAAAACTCCTTCATCCTCTGCATCTATGTTTATTAAAGTTTTTCCTTTAAAGTTGTTCTTATCTAGTCTTGCAGCACCCTCCATACCTGTTTCCTCTCCGGTTGTCACTAATACTTCAAGAGGCGGATGTGAAATATCATTAGAGTCTAATAAAGCTAAAGAATAAGCAATAGCTATACCATTATCTGCTCCTAAAGTAGTCCCGCAAGCATATATCATATCATCTTCTATCCTTAATTTAATGGGTTCACACGTAAAATCATGATCTGTATCTTTATTTTTTTCACAAACCATATCCATATGACTTTGTAAAATAACTGTAGGTGAATTTTCATAACCTTTAGTTCCGCCCTTTTTAATTATTACATTTAATACATCATCTTGAATTACCTCTAAATTTCTCTCTTTAGCAAAATTCACTAAATAATCGCTTACTCTCTTTTCATCTCCTGAGCATCTGGGTATCTGAGATATCTTCTCAAAAAAAGAAAAAACAGACTTGGGTTTTAAATCTTTTAATATTGTACTCAAAACTATCATCCTTCCTTATATCATATTAAGTTAAATTTATCACTAATTGACTTATATTTCAACCTTATAAACAAAGAAACAAGAATGAGAAATGTAAATTCTCATCCTCCTTCTTTATTATTTATTTCTGCTTTTATATTTTTTATCAAGATTTTTTTGTTTAAATAACAGTTTAATTGATGAATTTTTTACCAATAGTTTCTTATCCTTAGAAACTCCTGTAATATAATACTTAAATAAGACTATCCACTGCTCTAGTGTTAAATCTATAGTTCTTGCATCTATATTAAATTGCAGGTTTTTAGATAGTCTTTTAAATTGATTATGAGTAAAAATTTTCTTAAGTCTTTGCTTTAATTCTTTTCCAGTCTGACTAAATACATATGAAACAAAATCAGAATAAGTTTTATAACTGTTAATTTCAAGTAAATATTTTTCTCTCTTTTTTATTCTTAAAAATACAATATTTACATTTGGTATAGGAATAAAGTCTGTATTTTTTAATTTATTAATGATAGATAACTCAAAAAATGGTTTTATCATAAGTGAGTTGAGACTCTCTTTATTATATGGTAGTCCTGAGTATCTTTTAGCAGCTTCTTCTTGAATAATCAAGTACGATTCTTCTGGTGAATTATCAAGCGAAGTAATTTTTGATAAAATCTTTGCAGTTATATTAAACGGTATATTAGAGAATATTTTAAACTTTCCTTTAGCTGGTAAGTTTATATTTAAAAAATCACCAAAAATTAATTCTATATTTTCATAATGATTTAATTTCTGTATTAATCCTTGATGTAATTCTCTATCATACTCAATTGCTATAACTTGTGAGCAGACTTTACACAGTTCTTTAGTAATTATACCTTTTCCAGCTCCTATCTCATAAACAATGTCATTATCATCTATATTACTCTGTTCAATTAATTTCCTTACTAATATTTTGCTCTTAAAGAAATTCTGTGAATGTTTTAATTTATTTGTCATAATCATTCTCCTTAATGCTATTGGATTTCAAAATAGCACGGATCATGACTATTGGACTTTCATATTTAAACCTCTTAAATTATATTTGGAAAGGCAAAGTCACAAACCGTGCCTTATCCTCTTAATCTAAAATAATAAATAATATATTTTAAAAACATTATAAAACCTCCTCTTTCAAAAAACTAAAACCTTTAAACTAACCATCATCTATGTTAAAGATTATAGGTTTATAAATTGTTTAAAATTAACTTTCTTTAGTAATAAAAAATTTCTATGCAGTTTTATCTTTTGTTTTATTTATATCTTTGTTAATATCTTTAAAATTCTTAGATTTTTTACTGCTGTTTAATTTTCTAATCATTCCTGTCGCATGTCCCATAGGGCAGACCTGACACCAACTTCTAGGTCTAAATACTATTCCCATCAAGATACCTACGACAAAGGAAGCCCCCATAAATCTAAAAAGACTAAAAGCAATCATTGAGAAATCTCCCTTAGAGTGAATAATTGATATAGTTAGTAAAGTTAACATTAAACCAAGTAGAATGTGCTTAGCTCTATTACTTCTCATCCACTTTGGAACGGTATTGTTAAAACTAACTTTATTTAAAAACTTTCCTAAAAACGAACCTCTTGGACAATAGTGTGAGCAGTGAATTTTTCCTCTTCCACGTAATGCCTGATATATAGGTGCAGTCATACAAGCTATACCTAATATTCCAAATCTAAAATCTAATATCGAAAGTACAAAGAAGCTTACTATAATTATCCAAGACCATTTCATGTGTGATTTTTTCATAATTCGTATACCCCCTATGCGTATATCTTTATTAATATAATATACTATATGGATATATAAGTCAATAGTTTTCTTTTAATTTTTTTCAATATAAAAACATGTAACTTTAAATCTTAGGAAGCTTACTGATAGTTTTTTCTTTTTCTAAGTTTTTATAAAGATCTCTTTGTTTTTTAAGCTGAGTTTTTATCATTTCTTTACCTGTTTTAGTCTGCATTTTTTCTTTCTCAATATATTTTTTTAATTTTTTAATTTTCTTTTTAATCTTTTTAGTACACTTATTTAACTGGTTTGTACCAGAAATAGCCATTTTTAAAACTTTAAAAGTTCCAAACTTATCTATAATATCTGCATCCCATAATACTTTTGCTTCAATAGTATGAGGGTGATAAAAGCCCGCATCCCCATTAACATGAGATGCTATACAGTAGCATATATTATCTACCTGTTCTTTAGAATATTCTTGATTTAATAAAAAATTTCTACTCACCTTTGCAGCCTTTTTACCATGATTTTTTCCTTTTTTTGAGTTAAATTTACAAATATCATGAAGTAAACAAGCGGTAACAACCAATTCTATATCTGCATTTTCAGCTTTAGCAATTCTTTTACCATAATTAGCAACACGTAAAGAATGATACCATCTAGTTCTAAAGTCAGTTTCACTATAACCCTTTTTTTGAGCGGAAGATTTTAAGTAATCCCTTGCAAATACTGCAACTTTATTTATTCTATCGTTTGATGATTTTTTCATAGATTACCTCCTATATTAAACATATAATTCTAGATTAAGCTAAAATTTCCTTTGATGTACTAAAGGCTATTTCACAATTATCTATTTATAATCACGTCAGATAATAAAAAATACTAAAAATATTTTAAAAAATTCAATTTACTTTTATATAAAAATATATATTTCACTCAATCTGATATATTTATAAACCTAAATAAATTTTACCATGAATATGTATAAAATCCATAAAAATTATTTCTACTAATTACATTATTTAAGTAACATAAAAAAAATTATAAACCAAAAAATAATATTAGTATAGTTATGAAATAAATTTGGAGGTATAAAATTGAAAAGAAAAATTATACTAATCACATTAATTATGATTTTTTTAATAGGTTCAGCTTCCATATATGCTGCACCTTTAACACATACAGTTAAATCCGGTGATACCATGTGGCTGATAGCTGTTAGATACCAAGTGGGTCTTAGTGAACTTATACAGGCAAATCCTCAAATTAAGAACCCAAATTTAATTTATCCTGGGCAGAAGCTTAAAATTCCCGAGCTTAAAGATGTTAAAGCACTTGAAAACGAAGTAATCAGGCTTGTAAATATAGAAAGAGGAAATAGAGGATTAGAGCTTCTTAAAGCTAATTGGCAGCTATCAAGAGTGGCAAGGTATAAGTCTGAAGACATGAGAGATAAAAATTATTTTTCTCATACATCTCCTACCTATGGGTCACCGTTTAAAATGATGGAAGACTTTGGTTTAAGATTTACAGCAGCAGGTGAAAATATCGCTAAGGGTCAAAGAACTCCAAGAGAAGTTATGAATGCTTGGATGAACTCCCCGGGTCATAGAAGTAATATATTAAGCCCTTCATTCAGTGAAATTGGAGTTGGGGTTGCGAAAGACCAATATGGAAGAATCTACTGGACTCAAATGTTTATGAGAAGTATGAAATAAAGGTCGAAGCATAAAGCTTCGGCTTTATTTTATAACATATTTAATATGAGGTGAATTTCTTGCAAAAGCTTATTAAAGTGTCAATTTTATCGATTTCATTACTTGTTATTCTAGCCGGCTCTGTTGTTTCACCTGCTTTAGGAGAAATTAGAGATACTTTTATTTATGTAGATTCTTCATTAATAAAAATGATTTTAACTTTACCGTCTATTGTACTAATACCTTTTAGTATTATATCTGGAAGACTTTCGTTACAGATAAAAAAACGTACGCTTTTAATTATAGGATTAATACTTTATCTTATAGGCGGATTAGGTGCAGGTATATGGGAGAATATATATGTTATGTTAGTGTTTCGCGGTATTCTAGGTATGGGAATGGGTCTTCTGATACCCTTATCTACATCATTAATTGCAGATTTTTATATTGAAAACGAAAAAACTAAAATGATGGGCTATTCAAATGCAGTTGCTAATCTGGGAGGTATTATTGCTACTTTAATTTCAGGATGGCTGGCTTTAATTAATTGGAGATTTTCTTTTACAATATACTCTATAGCTTTTGTTGTTTTATTATTAATAATTTTCGGTTTACCTGAACCTCATAATATTATGAGAAATGAAAAAGTCCCTTTAATTATAAATAATAAAGTTTTAATTCTTTCAGTATTTGCATTTTTTCTAAATGTAGCTTTTTATTCTTTTTTAATTAATATAGCTATTTTTTTAAAAAATGAGAATATAGGAAGAGCAGACTCTGCCGGCATAGCAACTTCTTTTCTTACTTTAGCCGGGTTTTTAAGTGGTATTTTTATTAAGAACATAAGAGATCATTTAAAGTATATAAGTATTTCATTTGGTGTTGGATGTATGGGTGCCGGATTTTTACTGTTAAGTGAATCATATACATTAACTATTGTATATTCTTCTGCCTTTCTTATTGGCTTAGGACTGGGTATATTAAAACCTATTATTTTTATTAAAACTACTGAAATAACACCTAAGTTTTCTAATTCATTCTCTTTGTCAATAATTACTAGTTCAATGTACTTTGGAAAATTTATGTCTCCATTTATCCTGGATTTTGTAGGCAGCTTTATGAAAAACTCTAACAGTAGATTTATCTTTCACTTCTTAGGTATTTGTTTTTTAATATTTGCATCAGTTTCACTGGTCATAATATTTTATCCTATTAAGATATTTAAACTAAGATACAAATAAAAGCAATACTTGCAAATGTTGAATAATTGTTATAAATCTACATAATATATGTTGATTTTTCATAACTATATTATAGCTTGAAAATAAGATAATATGAACTATAGAAGCAAATAATTTAAACAAACATTCGTTGAAATATATATTATTTTCCTATATTATATAATGGTAAATAATATATAATCTTTATATGATACTTTTTATTTAAAAATAGTTTAAGGAGGTAGGACGATATGCAGAGAGTCTATTTAATTTTTGATTACTTTAAAGAAGCTTTTCACATTAACCGAAATAATAAAAGAATTTATCTGCCCCAGATATTGTTTATTGTTATTAAAGCATTAATAATATTAGTCGGTAGTATTTATGTTTCTAATTGGCTAAAAACCAATAGTTTTTACATGCTTAACGAAAAAGAAGTTTTTGATTTTTTAATCTCTAATCTTGTAAATTTTTTATTAATTGGTATAACATATTTACTGGTCTTTATTGCTTTAGAAAGCGGTTTATATTATATGTACAAAGCCTGTGTCTTTGGAAAAGGACTTGTGAAGGGCGACTTTTTAAAGGGTGTAAAGAAATATTTCTTTAAATTTCTTTTGATTAATTTATTAATTGCTATAAGTACAGTAATTATTTTTCCTATTGCTTTTCTGTTTGGAATTTTAACGCTATTTGTTGGTTTTATAATCGTAGGAATAATTTTTATGATAGCTGATATTTTTGTAAATTTTTGGAAGATTTCTTTAGTTGTAAATGACTCTGGTATTTTTACAGCATTTAAAGATAGTATTAGTTTTTTAAAAAGATGTTTTTTACCGGTTGTTTTTATACAAATAATATACTTGGCTTTCTCTGGTATTTCAAGACTAAGTTCAAGCTTCAGCTTTAGGTCAAATATTGATGATTTTATAAATATATCTCGTAACTTCAACCATAATCTAATGTCATATTTTAATATAGATTTTATTAATAGAATGATTAGAATTGTAATGTCAGTTATTATTCCCGTTATTACAATATCTACTATAGTAAGTTCTTTAATAGTAATGGTATTTAAAGTGTTTTTCTCCTTGTCCTTATTTGTAGCATACAAACACAATTTTAATACTGGAAATACAACTAACAGGGAGGGGTATAATGATGTTGTGGTTTAATGAAATCATGGACGATTGCAAACATGCTCTTAAAACTTGTAATGATTATAAAGGTATTTTTATTCCAATTTTTATAAATGCAGGTTTAGCTATTTTACTAGGAATTTTTTTATTAATATTTTATATATTCTTATTCTTCAATATTGTTAGATCAGTTATTAATAATTTTGAATTCTACGAAATATTAAATAATAATCTGCTCTCGATTATTATCCTAGTAGTTATAACTTACTTTTTAATAATTATAGGTGCATCTTTGATAAAAGCCGGAAGTATAAAATTATATGAAAAAGCGGTAAATAATATAAAGCCTCAAACTTCTCATTTTTTTGAGGGCATAAAAAAATCTTTTTTTAATGTTTTTAAAGGCACATTATTTATCCACCTGATTTTTCTCCTTATATCGCCTGTTTTACTTATACTATTCTTACTTTATTCAGCTACAATTGGAATTCTATCCGGTGGATGGGGAATACTATTTTTAGCTTCCTTTGTATCAGTTTTTTTTACTGCATGGCCAATAATTACTGTAGTAGACAATGTTAAACCTATAAAGGCTATTGGATTAGGATTTAAGCTTGGTAAACGTTATTTATCACCACTGTTTTTACTAATGCTTGCTAATATAATGATTAGCAACTATGTAGTTTCTTTAGCAGGACCTTGGGGAGCATTAATAGCCGGATGGTTTTTAAGCGGTATAGTAGGAACATATTTCAGCGTAATCATATTATTAGTCTATAACCGAAATAAGGAAAATCTATTAGAAGGCTAAAGGCATTAAAAAAATGTGTGCAGACAATGCACACATTTTTTTATTACCGATTTGCGAAAAAAACTACCGCCATCCATATTATCCCTAAAATTATAATTATTGTTAAGATAGTCTTAATTACACTGATAGGTGATTTTCCTTGTACTTCTCCCGTTTCTCCATTAATCATAAAACGATAAACTTTATCTTTGAACTTATAGGACGACATCCATACTGGTAAAAGTATATGCTTAAACCAAATTCCATTGTATGAAGTATCAATATTTAAATTTCTTACTGTATCTCCACCTATTTTTTCGACTACTCCGTAATGAATATCATCTAATATATCTTTTTTTGCTTCTTCCCAGCCTTCGTCAAGCTCAACAGAATATCTTTCTGCTGTAAAACCTGATAAATACTCCGGTTCGTAATGCTCTAATTTATCTAAATCAAAAGGTTCGATAGCTTCTATTATATTAGCATCCACATTATTTGAAGCATTAACTAATAAATCGTTATAATATTTCTCATAACTTCCGCTAACATACTCCCATCTTATTTTCCTTACTCTTCTCTGAACTGTCTTGCTTCTACCGTTTTCATAAACAACTTCTGTCTTAGTAACATAGTAATAAGTACCTTTGTGTGCTGTATAAGTAGAAAAAGTATCAGAGTCATAAGTCCAGTAAGGAATATATACACCTGTTAATCTATCCAGCTTATGGTTAACTTTAACCTTCTTAGGTGCATAAAATTTGCCTTTTAACCACTTTTTAAAAAGCTCTTTTGCTGTTTCCCTGCCAATTTGAAAAGGTATTAGTGATTCAGGCTTTATTCCGGGTATTTCTTCATGCTTAACAATATGAGATGAACCACAGAAAGTACAGAACTGAGCAACACTTTCATCCTTTAACACAGTTTCCGCTCCACACCCATCACAATGAATTATTCTGGTATCTTCTCCCCAATTACCAGAATCCATTTCATCAGCCAAGTCTATATCATATTCTTGTATTTCATCTTCTTTACTTTCAATTTCAGACTTATTTCCACAGTATAGACAACTTAAGACTTGTCCTCTTGGATTGAAAACCATTCCTCCGCCACATGAGGAGCATGGAAATTTATCAGTCTGTGTTTTTTTAATCTCTTTATTTGTATCCATATCCATTCATATCACCTCTATTTACTTTTATTACCACATTCCGGACAGAATTTTGAGCTGAAAGTTATCTCTGCTCCACAATTATCACATTTTTTCTTAACATTTTGAGCTTCTCCACATTCGGGGCAGAACTTTGAGTTCTTGTTTATTTCAAATTCACAGTTAATACATTTAACCTTAAGAGCTTGAACAGGTTTTCCACAAACATTACAAAACTTACTGGATGGTAATATTTGTTCCCTACAATTAGGACATGGTATAGTATTTTGTGCTTGTATATTCTGACCTTGATTTTGATTATTTAACGCCTTACCCATTATATTACCAATAGCTGCTCCTGCACCGATACCTACTCCTGCTCCTGCAAAACCACTGCTGTTCTTAGCTGCATCCCTTATGGCTTCAGCCGATTGGTATTGTGTGTATTGATTAAGATTTCCTAATACACCCATAGAAGTTCTTTTGTCCATTACCTTTTCTACTTCTTCCGGTAAAGAAATGTTTTCAATAAAAAATGTTGTTAAAGAGAAACCATATTGACCAAATTTAGTATTCATTTTTTCTTTTGCCATCTGGCTTAACTCATCATAGTGCATAGCCAAATCTAAAGCCGGTATCCTCGATTCAGCCAATAGGTCTGTCAATCCTGAGACTATCAGTCCTTTAAGGTGACCAGATATTTTATGAGTTGTAAATTCCTGATTAGAACCAAATATCTCCTTCATAAATACCTCTGCATCAGACACTCTATATGAATAATTACCGTAAGCCCTTAGGCGAAGCATTCCAAATTCTGAATCTCTCATCATTACAGGGTTGGATGTTCCCCATTTCTGATTTGTAAATTGTTTAGTATTAACAAAATATACTTCAGCCTTAAATGGTGAGTCAAATCCATACTTCCATGATCTTAGTTTTGTAAGTACCGGCATATTTTCGGTAGACAATACATATCTACCGGGACTAAACACATCTGCTATCTTTCCTTCATTTATAAAAACAGCAGTCTGAGACTCTCTAACAGTAAGCTGAGCTCCCATCTTAATTTCTTTATTTTCTACCGGGAAACGATATACCATTGTATCACTCGTGTTATCAGTCCATTCTATTACCTCGATAAACTGACTCTTAATAAATTTAATTAAACCCATTTTTATGACCTCCTTAAATTATCTGTTATTAATTATATATTATTTAATTTAGAACCTTCTAAAGGAAAGTTCATGCTTTCAAATCCTGACCTCATAGCAATTTTTCTAAGAAACGGCTTATACATAACTATAGATTTTATGTTTTTTAAAAGTATATTTCTTTTAATAGTTTTAATTTCTTTATTATATCTTTTAAGAAAACCATCGATACCGCTATCTAAGCTTTTAGATAAGAAAATTGCACTTCTTAAGGCATAACTAAACCCTTCTGCTGAACTTGGACTTATAGCTCCGGCTGCCTCTCCAATTAACGCAATGTTATCTATACCAGTAAAAAAGTGACTTAATCTTGTAGGTCTATAAATAAATGCTCCTTCTTTTTTGATGGGATCAGTAAGATTAAATCCAAATTCTTTTAATCTTTCTTTCAACATATTAAATTTTATCTGAGGATTATCATTTGGACTTAATGCTGCCCCTAATAACATATTTTTCTCTTTAGGTATTATCCACGAATAAAAATCACTTATATCTTTATCAAATATAGCTGTAAAAAAAGGTATATTTTCTTTTGCCCGAAACCATTCTTGTATAGATATATAAGTTTTAGGATTATTTTTTTCATTAGATATTAATCTTCTAATTTTAGAAAATGCACCATCCGCACCTACGATTATTCTGCATTTCGCTGACTGTTTTTTCTCTCCAATTGAATATTTAACTTCATATCCTTTTTCAGTTTTTATATGCTCTTTATAAACAGAATTAAAGCTTATATCAACTTCTTTTGGAATTAATGAAACCAGCCACTTATCAAATTTTTCTCTATCCATATTAAAATAAAATCTTTGATAATACCTCTCAAGTTTAGTATTAATATCAATAGTTCTTACAGAGAACAATTGAGGGTCAACTAAAATTTCCTTTGGAATACCTAATCCAAGTTCTGCAAACATTTTTTGTGCATCAGGAGCTAATAATCCACCACAACATTTATTTTTATTATTTTTAACTGCCTGATTATCTAGATTTCTTTTATCTAATAATAAAACCTTATATTTACGCCCTATAAGCCTCGCAAGAGTTGAACCGCCAGGTCCCGCTCCAACTATACAAATATCATACATATCATCACCTCATATTTGGCAAGCATAAGAAAATATTATAATTACCTGCAATAATAATTAATATTCAACACAAACTAATTATATCCTCTATTTGTTTGATTAATTGGCTTGTAAGCATGCATCAAAAAACATAAAAAATCGAGCTTGCTCGATTTTTTATATGTTTATACCATAGAAAATTTCTGTCATCTCTTTATTTAACCTTCTAAAAATTTTATCTCTTTCTTCAATTGATAAATCTTTTTCACTTATCTCAAACAAATAGTTATCTAAATTAATAGTATTAATCTTCATTTTTGTATGAAATATATTAGATTGATATATATTCATATCTATTAAACTATAATTGCTTAGCGTTTCATCTAAAATATAGTTTTGTATAGAATTAATCCCGTGATCTATAAAAAGCTTATTCCCGTTAACATCTCTGGTAAATCCCCTAACACGATAATCAATAGTTATTATATCAGAATCAAAACTTCCAATTAAATAGTTTAAAGCTTTCAAAGGAGATATTTCTCCACAGGTAGAAACATCTATATCTACTCTAAATGTACTTATATCATTTTGAGGATGTGTCTCCGGATACGTATGCACTGTAACATGACTTTTATCTAAATGTGCAACTATATTTTTTCTAATGGGGGTTAATATACCTTTATTACAAGATGGATCAAGGACATGTAACGGAACTTCTTCCTCTGAAATCAATAAAGTAACACTAGCACCTTGCGGGTCATAATCTTGTTTGGCTATATTTAATACACTTGCTCCAATACTTTCTGTAACATTTGTCAAAATCTTAGTAAGTCTTTCTGAATTATACTGTTCATCAATATATTCAATATATTTTTTACGATCCTGCTCTGTTTTTGTATAGCAAATATCATAAATATTAAAACTCAAAGATTTTGTAAGGTTATTAAATCCATATAACTTTAACTTGCTTTGAACTTTTTTTGTCATATTTATTCCCCATTTCTAATCTTCTTCTAAAATGATTATACAACTTATTGTTACAATGTCAAGAATAAATTATTCTACACTAAATAATTTACAAAAAATCAATTTTATTAGTTAAATTTCAACCTTGAATACTTATATATATATAAATATCTAGGTTCAAAAAAAATATATACAAGTAAGTTAACAATTTGAAATATTTAAAGCAAATGCCTGTATGTATTTTCCAAAAACTAAATAGGAGTTAAATAGCTTTAATAATGAAGGGTAAGATATTAAATTAAAAATATACTTTAAGTAAAGGGTATTTTAGAAAATGACGTTATATATAATAAGAGGATTTTTTCAGATATATGAAAATCTAAATCTCCTCTTGTCATATGCATCTAAAAATTTTGAAAAGCAGGTGGATATATGATTAATTTCTATATTAAAAAAATTTCAATCGATAAAGCTGTAGTAGGTATGGTAATAGCTGCTGATGTAATTACAAATACCGGAATTAACTTAATGTCTAAAAATACTGTTTTAAATAAAAAAAATATTACAAAACTAAAGCTATATAGTATTGAATACATAGAAATTTATAAAGAACAAAAGAGTGATATAGACTTTCAGCATTTATTTATGTCTAATGATACTAAACCAAAAACTCAGTACAAAGATATAAAAGTTATAAACGAATTCAGGTCTAACCACCAAAACAAGCAGGACGTCTTAAAAAATAAGATGATGGATATTAGTGAAGGCAAAAAGATAGAAATACCTGAACTATATTCAATTAGTAATGAACTTATAGAAAAAATGAATGATAAAAGTCAATTGTTTTCTTTTTTAAACAATTTGCAATATTTTGATGACTATACTTATTCTCACTCTGTTAATGTCTCTTTAGTCAGTTACACCTTAGGACAATGGTTAGGATATAGCGGGGAAGAATTACAATGTATTTCTGTAGCAGGACTATTACATGACATTGGTAAAACTAAGGTTAGTATAGACCTGTTAAACAAAAAAGAAAAGCTTACCACAGAAGAATTTAACGAGATTAAAAAACATTGTGTTTATGGTTTTCGTATTATTGAAAAGCAGAACATTCCCTATAATGTTAAAATGGCTGTACTAATGCATCACGAGAAAATTGACGGCAGCGGCTATCCTATGGGACTAAAGGGTGACGAAATCAATGATTATGCTAAAATAATTGCCATAGCTGACATATATGATGCTATGACTTCAGAACGACCATATAGAAAGAAATATTGTCCTTTTAGTGTAATAGAATTTTTTGAAAAAAACTACATAACTAAACTTGACACTAAATTCTTAATGACGTTTTTAAATAATATAGCACATTGTTATCTTGATAGCTGGGTAGAGCTTTCCACCGGGGAAGAAGCTAAAATAAAATTTATTAATACAAAAAAACCGTCAAAACCTATTGTTCAAATAGATAATGTTTTAGCAGACTTAAGTAAAGAGAAAGATATATTTATTGTTAGAGTTATATAACAATAAGATAGATGAAAAATAACAATCATACGCTATCCTATTTTATGCTGTTTATTTTAATTTTCTTTATTTAAACTAAGTTGACTTTTCAATTTTTTTCCCATAGCTGTTTCTATATACGGCTCTATATTCCAAAATTTCTTAAAATCTAAATATTCTTTTATTACTCCCGTTTTTTGTGATTTATCCTTAACAGCTCTAATGAGAATATTCTTAGGTGTATGCTCCATATCAATAAATTCCATTATTTGAGTAGAATAGCCTAAAATCTCTAAAATATTAGCCCTTATACAATCTGTTATCAAAGCTGACATCTTCTCTTTTATTATTCCGTGCTTCTGCATAGGATTCATTATAGGATTATGTATTTTACTAAATAACTCATGCTGACAGCAGGGAACTGATAAAATAACTTCTGCTTCCCAATCCACAGCCTTTACTAGGGCGTCATCTGTAGCAGTGTCACAAGCATGAAGCGTAACAACCATATCAACCTTTTTAATATCTTTATAATCTTTTATATCTCCGTGAATAAATTTTAGATTAGTAAAGTTAAGTTTATCGGATAGTTTATTACAGGTTTTTATGACGTCATCTTTTAAATCAAGTCCAATTATATTTACATCTAATTTTAATATTTCAACCAAATAATAGTATAATGCAAAAGTTAAATATGATTTACCGCATCCAAAATCAATAATATTAATAATTTTATCAGTATCTAAATTATCTACAATATCTTCTACCATCTCTAAAAATCTATTTATCTGTCTGAATTTATTATATCTTTTTTTATAGACATTACCTTGTTTGTCCATTACACCTAGCTCATAGAGAAATGAGCATGGCTTACCTTCTTCGATGATATAATTTTTCTTCTTGTTATGACTATAATCTATTATTTCCTTAGTAGGTTTGTTTTTTAAGATTTTTTCTTTACCTGCTTTATTAGTAAATATTTGATAATCTGCTTTAGCAGTAAATAATACTGTCTGCTTAAAGTGCTTATCCATAAGTGACAATATTTCTTTTATTGCATCATCACATGACAGATTATTATGGATAACCTTCTTGTCAAAAAAATAAGTAAATTGAATATTAATATCTCGTTTTATATTTACAGGCTTAATATTAACTTTGTTATAGTTTATATTACCTTTATTCTTTTTACTACTCAGAACTCCACTTATAAGACCTTTACTCATTATAACTTCTCTTAATAGATTTTCAATGCTTTTCATAAGTAACTCTCCTCGTGCAATAGATTATTCAAATTATTGCTGTAGTTAAGCTGTCAACTACTTCACTTAATTCTACAGCTGCTTTATTTTTATTAAGTTTCATATAACCAACTTCTAAGGCATTAATTAAATCTCTTAAAATCTTCTTTAGTAAATGTCCATTCAGGAGTATACAGCTTTCCGTCAAAATTTAGAGTGTACCAAGGGCTTAAATTTTCATCTTTAGGATTTATTAAAATGTGTATGCTTTGAGCAGGCATATAACTTTGAGCTATTAGAAACAGCTTTTCGCCTGTGTTTGCATTTTCTGCCATATCTACAACAATTACAGCATGACCCGGACTTCCTCCTTGAATTATAATATCTCCTATTGATAAATCTTCTGCCTCAATTTGCTGTAGTTCCTGCTCTAGTGATAAAGTTCCTGCATAAGTATAGATTATATCTAAATATTTTCTAAAACTCTCGTATGTGTTTGAGTAGTCAGTCCTTTTTACCCAATATGTGTTATTACCTTCTACAGCTATTCTATTACCCTGCATCCACTTTGTATAATCTACTCTAAATCCATTAGTAAAATTAAAATGGATTTTTTCATACTGCTGGTTTTTAAAAAAATATTCTGCCCTTAATCTCATTATTGCATCAGCACACTGTTGTAAGTCTCTACTTCCTATATCCATATCTATAACTGCTGCATGAAAATCTTGATTTTTTGTTCTGCCGTCATAATACTGAACTTTTGAACCATGAGACTTTAAAGGTAAAGTTCGTAAATATTGTGCAAATGTATTATCTCTTGCTTCAATTCTTGTAAAGCCTCTTGGTGTTACAATCCTCTCTTCTATAGTTTCTCCGGTTGCAAGAATTAAATCTTTTGTAACCTGATGATAGCTATCCTCGTCTTTATTATTTGGTATGGTTTCTTCAGGAAGGGAGCTTTTATCATTTTCTTCTTTATCCAAAATATCTACCTTTGGAAAACAAGAAGTTAATGATAATAGTATAGTTGTTAAAACTAAAAGTATAATAATTTTTTTCATGGTTACACCCCTGTTTTATTTTATTTATAGGCATCTAAACTCAAAATATAAATTATACGTTTTTGGGCATCTATATAATTAAACTTTTAAAAAGGATGCCTTCGCATCCCTTTAAAAGTCTGTGTTTTTATTAAATCTGTTTTTTAACTTATCCATATTATCTACATGAATAAAAGGTAAATCCAAGTTATCCATATTTTTTCCGGGTGTTAAAATTCTTTCACAGATTAAATCCCAAATAATACTGTTTATCAATAAAACAGTATTATCATCTATTTCTACTCCTCTCATTTGTAAAGCTTTAGTAGTATGATCCCTAACCTCTATAATATTTGTATAAGGATTTTCCTTTAGGTACTCCAAAATAATTAATTCCATTTCAAATTTATTCACATTTAAGCCCTCCCTTATATTATGTTCATTATTAAAAATTCTATAAAAAAATGTGTTTTCCTTTTTTCTACACCAAATTTACAAAAGCTTTGATACACACTCTGTGCCTAATAGAATATAATAATAATATCAAATAATAGGAGTGGTTATATTGATATATAATTATTATAATCCATATATGATGCAGCAGCCGACTATTCCGCCTTTTAGTCCTGATCTGCCGCCTTTTGCTCCGGGCAGACCTGTTTTACCCCCGGAGGGTCCGAGCGTACCTCCATTCATTCCACCCGGCAGCGGTCCTCAAGTTCCGGTTAGTTCTCCTACATCTCCTCCTCCTCCTTTTATCCCTGAAACTGCTCCCTATAGGGTAGACCCGGCATCTATAAGGAGATGTAGAAGAAAGTATACTTACTTATGGCTTGAAAACGGTCAAAGATTTTGGTTCTACCCAATTTATATAGGCAGAACATCAATTTCAGGATATAGATGGATTGGCTTTACGTGGGTATTGTATGGTACGGACTTAAGACAAATTCAATCATTTGTATGCTATTAACGTATAAAAGGATAGGAGATTATGTAATCTCCTATCCTTTTATACGTTCTAACATAAATTTCTCAAATCCATATGCAATTGCTCTTGATGCACTCTCAATATTAAGCTTTTTCATATCTTCTAAATTGTCTAAAAAACATACTTCAACTATGATAGTAGTTGTTTTACCGGTTAATCTGTGCATATAGTAATAATCTAATCCGGTTTTACCTTTTCTTCCGTTTTGATAATAAGTATTTATTTTTAACCCTAAGCCATTACTTATTTCGTCTGCTATTATCTTAGCCAGTATTTTACCTCTTTGTGAAAAAATACTTGGTATAGTGAGTACGCCTGTACCTTTACCGTTATAAGCATTTAGATGTATACTTAAGCAGTATTTATATTTATTTTTTATCTTTTTTGTTCTGAGTTTATGATTTAACGAATAATCTCCATCTCTAATTAAGTCTATCTGATTTTTATATTTTTCTTTTAGTATATTATAAGCCCTTCTTGCAATAATTAAGTTTAATTCTTTTTCTAAGTATCCGTTTGAAACTGCTCCCGGGTCTTTTCCTCCATGTCCTGCATCTATAGCCAAAAGTTTCATTATTTCATCTCCTTACCTTTAGCTTTTGATATTATATTTACCTTTTCTTCACCTATTTTTTCAGATGTTTCTTTTAATGTCGTAAAAGCACTGCTTAAAAATACCGGTATAGGGACACCTATTCTACCTAAATTTTCAATTATTGATAACAGCTCCGTACTTATTAACCAGCACGTTACAGCTAAAGTAAATATTCCATTAAATCCTAAAGTTATACCTAACTGCTTGCCTAAGTGTAAGATTACATAATCCGTTAATACGGCAATCATGACAAGCAATACAAAACCGGCTTTTTTTACTGCTCCGTTAATTCCCGTTGATGAACTCCACTTCTTATCTATAAAACCTGAAATCATACCGGTAAAGTAGTCAATAAACATTAAAACAACTAAGACTATTACTAATTCAGTTATAGCTTCTACCATAAAAGCTATTAATCCGGTGAGCATCGTTAAAGCACCTTTGGTAGTTTGAATAATTTCGTTAGAATTTCTCAATTATTAAACCTCCTCTATTTCGTTATTTCCGGCTGTATCTGCTTTAATTCCTGTTTTATTTTGTCAGTGAGAGTGGGGATTTTATTTCCAAAAACTATAGCTAATCTAAATCCGTTAGGTTCATAGATTTCCTCTACCTCTACAATCCTTGAGTGTAGTGTTATATCTTCGCTATCATACTTAATTGTTACTATATCACCTAAATCATAGTCTTTTTGATATTCTAAATTTGAGTAGGTAAGAACTTCTCCTTCTAAAGTTTTCTGTGTTCTTAATTCTTTTAATGTACGTTCTCCATGCACAATAAGGTCTGAAACAGTTTCATTATCTCTAGAATCTGTAAAGATTTCTATCCTCCCCATTCCTGCTGCATCTCCGACAGATACTATTTCTCTTTGTATTCCTTCTCCTTTACCGCCTACATATACTACATTTTTAAACTTGACATCACTATCAATATATTTTTGATTTCTGATATTATCAAAGGCTCTGCTAAAAACAGCAGGAGGATTGATACTCTGGTTAACGGTTAAGTCTCTGCCTTGTATGACATCAAAGATAATTTTTTTTATTTGATAGTCTATATACATACTCCAGCCTATATTAGTAACACTGGACATATCAATCAGTTCTACAGCAAGATTTTTAAATCTGCTTTTCCACTTAATTATTTCTCCTCTATTTAAGTTTATAGAGTTTTGAACTATATCTATTTTCCTGTTAATATCAACGGGATTTATAATATGACTGTTTATAAAGTGCTTCATAACTGATTCTGTATCGCCGTTAATTTCTTCATTTACTAAACCCTGTGGAGGAATAGTAATCCTGTTTGCAGTTATATGCTTTATTTCATATCCCTTTATTGTTAAAATCTCAATACCTTTGTCATTTTCATTTATCTGTCTGTATTTTATAATCCCGGTCTTTTTTGTGTCGTCTCCTACAATGATAATATTATTCTTTTTTAATTTATCTGTATTGTGCTTTTTTTTATTTATTACAATCTGAAATTCCCCAATATCATGATAACTTCTATTAAATATTAAACTTTCATAATCATCTATTTCACCTAAAATCTCTAAGCTAGGTGATAAAATTCTAATTGGTTTCATAACTCCACCTCCTAATAAAAAAGAGCACCCTATCAGGTGCTCTGGTTTGATTTTTTTTGAGTTGTTGTGCATTAAAATCTTGGTTAAAGTATTATCAAGCAATTAATATAATTGTTCAATTTGTCATTTATAGTATTTTAATCAGGTAATTCTATAAATTATTCAATTGAATTTCTATTATCGTCTAACCCTAAAGCTGTTAATTTATCTAATATCAATTGTCTCAATTTTAACTTGAAGCTAATCAGCATCTAAAAATACTTGTACGTCTAAGTTTAGATTTTGAGCATGCTTCTCAGGGACAATTAAAATGACGTCCCTAGTAGTAATTTCATAATATAACTTTCTACCTATCATATTCACACCATCCTTAATTTACTTTCAACATATTAGTATCAATATAAATAGGCGAAATCCTCACCCCATTACAATAAATAGATGATATCCTTCCCCTGTGTGTTTCGTCACTAATTCCTGGAACACTTATTTCATAAGTATCACCTTCATAAAAGTTAACCTCTCTCAAAGTGGCATTATCATAAGTACTCCCAGAAAGAAATATTCTCTGACCTGACCAATTTGTGAATGCAATACCTTTTGTGATGTTCACTAAATCATAATTCCAACCCTGTTGATAAATATTTTGTATTTGTGTTCTATATGCTCTCATCTCTAATGACACATTCAAAATAGTCGCTTTACACACAAATTGTATTACTTTGGTTTCGCCAGAGTAAACAGTGCTAACAGAAGGAAAATCTATAACATTACCCATAGTATTCGTTGGAATTGCTGTGTACCCAGTAGTAGACTCAAGTGCAATAGGTCTATATTCACCAATCACCCCGAATACATTCACACCATGTTTGATATTTGATGCAATTAAATCAACATCTCCAATAACGTATCCAGAACCATTGTGATGTCCTGCTGGAATAATTTGATTTGTTGTTCCTGGTGTGATTGTTACTGAACCTTTACTTGACATAGTACCATTTACTTTTGAGCCGTTTACATATGCCGTTTTCCCAACTAATATATTAGAAGCTACAGCAGTCGCATCTTTAGATATGTCTCTTATTTTAATAGTTAATTGAGTAAAGGTGTCGCTACCACTCGCACTTTGTCCCATGTCAGTAATAGCGGTAGCGATTTCTGTTTTTCTATTACTGACAGATTGAAAAAGCTCACTTAATGCTCCCTCAACATTTCCAGATATAAAATTACCACCTGAATCATGAATTCCTATCATGCTTGCACCTTTATTGATTTCAGTTTTCGCTAATTCAGCCATTTGTGTATCTAAGTCATCAGCTTGCAGTTTTACTTCATTGACTGCATTTACTGTACTTGATTTATCAGTTGTTGCCAAGCTTGATATATCACCAATCTTATTATTTATACCAGTAACTTGTGTATCAAATTCAGATTGTGTAACATAATTCTCACTTTGTAATCCAGCCATAAAATTATCAAATTCCTGCTGCATCGTTGTAGTATCAACTTGAACTAAAGAATTTACAAGTCCGCAGACATTGGTGTCCAGTCTTTCGTCAATAATTTCTGAATCGGCTATAAAGCTTTTTCCTGCAATAACTCTTACTTGTGCTAAAGAAATCTCGTATAAACTATCATTTCTAGTCAGCTCCAAAGGTACTGGAATACTTGCAGGTATTCCCTTTAATACAAAGGCTTTAATATATCTGTTAACTTTATCCCATCTTAAAATAATTCTATCTATTCTATCATAGGTAACGTCTGCTGTATCAAGCTGTAAATCTACTCCCAGATTATCTACTTTATATAGATAACCCTTAATCCAGCCGTAACCTTCATTGACTTTGACATTCATATTAGTACCGTCACAAGTTACCTGGAGATTTGTTCCTCCGTTAAATATCCCGTCAGTTAAAATCTGTCTAAAATATTCGGCAAATTCTTCTGCATCATACTTTCTCGGGTCATCTAAGGTACTGTCAAAAAATCTATAAAATTCAGCCATTACATCACTCCTTTCAAAATTTAAGAGTCTCATGTTAAACATGAAACCCTTAAATACTTAAATACCTGTTTTTCCATTTTACTAAGACCTTTGTTTCATCTTCTCCGCTGTCAGCACTATATTCGATTAGATTTTCACCGGGTACTAGGTGAAAAAACTTACTGTTCAGATCTATATAGTTAAAGCCGTTTGTTCTAATGCCTTGACTGTCTTCTATTTCTACAGACTTATTACCAAAGTGAGTATTTATTATAAGTTTTTCGCTTTCATTTATAAGCTTATTAACTTTAATAAATTCTCCTGTAGTTAAATTTCTTATTGAAGGATTTTCACATAGTCCGTAAAATAATACTTCAACTGCTGTGGAAACATCTCCATGGTTAATAAATGTTCTTCTTTTACCCCTCTCTGCAAACATAGTCTCTAAAGTCAGCGGGAAAGTTAAACCTCCAACCCAGTCTGCCATTTCTTCACTTTCTATATAAATATCGGTCCAGAATGGCGATGGACATATAAATGTTAAAGAAGCTCTTTGAAATCCAATGCCTTTATTTTCAATTCCGGATGGAAATACAGGTGGAGAATCTACAACTGCTTCTATTTCTTTTGTTATTCCATCATACTCATATCTTATTATCCCCTTACCAAGCTTAGGATTTAAAATTCTGACAAGTTCAGTTCTTCTATGATACAATTCTTGCTGCGTATCTGCAAAAACAGCAGCTTCTATAGATATAATTCTTGTATTTAATAAGGTGTTTATATAAGTTTCTCCATCCTGAAAAGGGGCTTTTTCCATGTGCATATCTCCCTCAACTCCACCTGTTCCGTTTAAAAATTGTAAGAGATATGGTTTACCGTGATTAAACGTAATACTCTCTCCATTAGAGTTAGTAAAAATAAGCTGTTCCATTCTATACACCCCATTCCATTGCTAATTGTCTGGAAGCTTCTAATGTTTTTCTTTTGATTAAACTTGGACTTAACGGAATTGGACTGTTTATAGTAATATTCTGGTTAATTCCACCTCTGCTTAAAATCTCTTTAGTATCGTTATTACTATATACTCTTGCCCCTCTTGGTAACTGTAGAAGTTCAGGTCCTCTTTCTCCGACAATAGCTAATCCGGAGCCCGCAATGTAGCCTCCTTGAGCTAGAAGTGGTATTCTGGGTATATTAAGACCCCACGTCTTTCCTCCAATTATCGGCACCCAGTCAGGAATATCAAATTTTAATTTATTCATTCCATTAATCATTGAGTTTATAGCTTTTAATATTGTATTAATTGCTCCTTTTATGCCAGATACGATACCGTCCCAGACTCCTGTTACTATATCTTTAATTCCATTCCATATATTAGAAAATATGTCTTTTATAAACCCTAGACCTGCACTTACAGTTGATTTTAACGTCTCAATAGATTCATCTAAAATATTTCCTATTCCTTCCCAAATGCTAGAAAAGAATTCTTTAATTCCATTCCATATATTAGAGAATATGTCGTTTATAAACCTTAGACCTACACTTATGGCTAATTTTAAAGCTTCAATCGACTTGTCTAAAATACTGCTAATCCCTTCCCAAATGTTAGAGAATAATTCTTTAATTCCATTCCATAAGCCTTCCCAATCACCTTTAAATAGAGCTGCAAATATGTTAAATATATCTGTGATTATGGTAATTGCTGTTTCTATTATTGTAACTATTATATCCCAAACTGCCTCTAGAACTGACATAATTTCGTCTCCGTATTTATTCCATAACTCTACAATGAATTCTAATGCTTCTTCAATTCTATCAACTATAGCTTCAAATGTAGACTTTACAGCCTCAAATAATGACGAGAATTTATCTTTAATGGTATTTATCGTTTCTTCGTTGTTAGCAGTCCATTCTTTAAACCAATTTATAATATCTTTTATCAATTGAATAAAGAAGTCTATGGATTCACCAATAAAACCAAATACAGTTCCGATTATTTCTTGTATCATAGGCATGTTTTCTGATATCCAGTTAAATAATTTCTCTAGAATAGGTATTAAGGCACTGCCAATCTTATCCATAACTGCTGCACCAACTTGCTCAAACTCACCCTTTATCTTACCCATTACATCTTTCATATTTCCAAGAGATTCTGAAAATTTGGCATTAGACTCTAATACCTCTTCTGACATAACTAAGCCCAGTTCATGAGCTCTATCTTTGTAAGCCTGTAATCCTTCTCCACCGGCTTCTAGCATTGGGGTTAGCTCTGTTGCACTGCTTCCAAATATTTGTGAAGCTAAAGCATTTCTTTCAGTTTCATCTGCCATGTTCCCTAATTTTGTTATTACTTGATTAAAAATCTCGTCAGAAGACAATAAATTTCCCTGAGTATCTTGGATAGCTACACCCAAGGCTTGGAAAGCCTCTGCTTGAGCATTATTTCCTTCTCCTGCTAATGCTATAGTGTCATTCATAGATAATGCTGCTGACTGAATATTGGCAAATTCAACTCCTGTTTGACTGGCAGCATACTTTAACTCCTGCAGCTTGGTCGTAGATAATCCTGTTTCTTCACTAATTCTTATTATCTCAACACTTGCCTGAGAAGTTTTAGTAGTCAAATCTAAAATACCCGTACCTATATTTTTTGCAACATCAGCTACTATAACTCCTATATTTGCAGCTTTACCTGCAACTTTGCTTATGTTGCCGATTATTTTTTTTAAATCCATACCTTTTGCAGGTTTTTCACCTTTAGGACAATCAGCTTCTGGAACTTTAGGTTCAGCCTTTGGTGATTTTTTATCTTTTTTATCCTTCTTACTTTTCTTATCCTTTTTTTTCCCCATAATCTCACCACCCTTTAAGGGAATATAAGAATTTTAATTATAATAACTTATTTACTAAGTCCCTATTTTTTAAATGTCTATTCTTAATATCCTCTGCTTTAGCTATAATCTCTTCCGCTGTTAAACTGCTTTCTTTGGTGTTAGGTTTTTTTATTTCATTTATAAACTTATCCCATGACATTTTTTTCTCCACAAATGGGTTGTTTATATGACCTAACCATATATCCCAAGCATTTTTTATTAATAGTTCTTCCGATGATTTTTTCATAACTTTATCAACAAAGTCTATTCCTTGCTGATAATCCATCTGAAAGATATACTCTATATTCCCATATCTTTTTAGTAAAAAATCAATTATATCTACTGCATCAACTTGGATGCTGATTTGAAAAAATTTCCTATTCCCTCCATTTTTCCAAAGGAGGATAATAGCTTAATTGTTTCTTCAAACGACATTTCAATGATTACCTCTCTTTTTATCTCTGATAAATCTGAAATAAAATCGTAAATCTCATCTTCTGCACGATAAATATTTTCAAAGAGTATTACAGCAAGCTGTAAACCCTGATCCTGTGATATTTCAATATTATCTTTTCCTGATTTTTCAGTTTTTTCTTGAAATAACCCTTTGATTTCTTCTTTTATTCCTGTTTTTTTAATTATTCTGGACATTGCAAAAACATCTTGAAATTTTAATTTTCTAAATTTAATATCCATTTTATACCCTCCTTAAGAAAATAGTAGGAAAAAAGCACTCTGTAAAAGAGTGCTTATACTGTTATTTCTTCAATTCTATATATTGGAGATTCTAGATTAGTTGGATCATAGTGAGCTGAAAAGTTCAGCTCTACTGCTAATTCATCTTTATCTATCATTTCCATAGCTAAGCCATTGTCACTTAATACATTATATAAAGTTATTACTTTTGAAGCCCCACCAGCTGTAGTTCCTACAAGAGCAATATTTTTAAGATAATCGCTGTCTAAAATAATTCTACTTCCATTAGTTACTGCACTTGTCATTGTATCTATTTTAGCACCTGCTAAAGCCAATTTAATATTGTCTTGACTTAAGTCCATTAATCTAACTTTTAATGAAGCATTTTCATTTATAATTCTTCTTAATCCTTTTGTTTTACCTCTTCTGCCGTCATACTCTACATCTTTAAATTCCTGCTCTACTAAAAAACTGTTTCCGCCTTTACAAGGTCCTAATAATTTTTCATCACTTTCTCCATAATTTACATATACTACACCTGTATCAATAATAATGTTTTGAAGCTGCTGAGTTGTTAAGCTCATTTAAATTCCTCCCTTTAAGATAATATTATAGCTTTACTGTGATATGTTAACGCATTTATTTCACATAAAATCGCCTCCTTTAACAAGCTGACTTATAATAAAATATCTCTCACTATTAGTACACAATAGTTAAAAAGTTTAACGTTTTGAGTAAATTTATTATATTTTTTTTATAATCCTTATAATTGCCTGCCTTGCTAAGTAATGAGTTGTACTTGTGGAATTATTAATAAATTTTACAATTGGTGTAACCTCATTTTCAAACCAATTTGTTATATTATCCATCTCTTGAATACTTACGTGCCTTTCATGTAAATCTATTATCTTTCCTTCTTGAAGCTCAATTGTCAATTGCATTTTAATTTCCCCCTTCTTATGTAATTTAAAGTCAAAAAAAGACAGTTCGATTTTGAACTGTCTTAATAATTTTCCCTTCACTATTACCGTACATTTACCAAAAAGTTTAACACTTTTTTATTCTATAAAAATTTTTTTATTTTTTTTGATCTTTTTATTCTATTTAAACCCCTCTTTATTGTTATAGATACATTACCTTTAGTAACACCGAGCTTATCAGCTATTTCTTCCATTACCATATCATTAAAGTAATACATTTGTATCATCTCCTTCTGCCTGTCTGTTAAATCCTCATCAATAGCCTTATAAAGTGATTCTCTCATCTCCATTATCTGTGATGAGTTCGTTAATGATTTGCTCCTCAAAAACATTGAAGATTGAAGGTACAATTCGTCTTGATTTTCTTGTGTTAAGTGTATATTTCTCACTTCGCCACCAGCTCCTTTCATAATAATTATTAACTTCAATGCCAATCTCTCTTACATTCCTCTGAATCTGTAAAAGAGGTATTAACCTATTTTCAATTTCTATAAGACTTTTACTAACATCAATATGTACTTTGTCCTTTGTTTTAATTTTAGCTTCCAACTCTTTCTTTTTCATTTTAAGCTCTTCAATTCTGTCAGTTATTAGTTGAAGTGATTTTTTATATTCTTTTGTTAATTCACTGTTGTTTTTTTCGTTCATTTTAATCCTCCTTATATTTTAAAAGTAATCATTTTGTAAACCATGGTGAACAAATGGAGATAAAACTTTTTAATGTATTTTGATTTCTTAACCGTAAAATATATTCTAATGTTAAAGATAAAGTGATATAATTAAATTGTGTTTAATAATCCACGAGGTGGTTTTATGAATAAATTAAACAAAATAATAAATAACTATATAGAAAACAATGGTCTAACTCTAAGAGAATTTGCAGATAAATGCTCTCTTAGTCATTCATATATTGCTAAATTAAAAAATGGATTTGACCCCCGCAGTAACAATGAAATACATCCTACTATAGAGACTATTAGAAAGCTATCTAGTGCTATGAATATAGAGGTTAAAGACCTGTTATTCAAAGCAGGATATATTGAAAACTATGAAAATGTTATACTAATAGAAGACCAAATTCCTGTTAAATTGAGACAAATAGGTGTTGAATATCTAGAATTAGCTAAAGAAATGCAGGACAAGCAAATCCCGCCTGATGATATAAAAAAAATAATATCATTCTTTAAAGAAGAAGATAAATAGCAACTAGAATGGTTGCTATTTATAATCTAAGTTTATGTATAATATACCATTTCTAACTATCTTTAAAATATACTTTGTTTCAAAATGAATATACCGAACACATTCAAACATAGATTCCCTCCTTTGCCAAAACTTGTTTTATTGGCAAAATCATCAATATTAAGTTATAAACTAGAAATATCACAGCAAAATCACCGAACTTATGTTCGTATATTTTTATTATAATCTGACATTATAAAAAAAGTCAAGAAAAACTTTTCTTCAATTTTCGACAAAATTTTTAATTTATCAATACTTGAAACTAAATGAACACATATATTTAAGCTTAAATAACAAGATTTAATAAAGGAGTGAGCTTATGTATTTTTTAACTTATAATCATAACAGCGAAACAAAAATTGGTATTTTAATTGAAAACAGAATAATTTCTATGTCAGATATATTTAATATTTTAGATAAAAAATCTCCTCAAAGTATGTATCAATTTGTTTCTACAGCTAATGATAATTTAATTGAGCAAATAAGAAATATGCTTAATAAAACAGATTTTAAATCAATACTGTTAAATGATGTTAAGATTTGTCCTCCTATAATTCCACCTAGAAATGTTTTTTGTATCGGTAAAAACTATCGTGATCATATAAATGAGCTGAAAGGTAAAGCATCTTCCGATTCAGATGTTCCAAAACAACCGGTCTATTTTACTAAATCTCCTTTCTCAATAATTGGTTATAAAGACATCATTAAAAGTCATTCTCATATTACAAACCATATTGATTATGAGGTTGAGCTGGCTGTTGTTATTGGAAAAAATGGTGTAAACATAAAGAAAGAAGATGCTTACAAACATATATTTGGATATACTATTGCTAATGATGTCACTGCAAGAAATATACAAAAAGGTAGAAATCAATGGTTTAAAGGTAAGAGTCTGGACACATTCTGCCCTATGGGACCATACATAATTCATAAAAGTATAATCCCTTATCCGGTTGAACTCAATATATCATGTGAAGTTAATGATGAAATTCGTCAAAACTCAAATACTAAAAATATGATTTTTGATATAGATTATATTATTTCTGATTTATCAAGCGGTATGGAATTAAAATCAGGTGATGTTATTCTTACAGGTACACCTGCCGGGGTAGGCTTTGGGTTTAACCCTCCAAAATTTCTTAAAATCGGTGATGTAGTAAAATGTTACATTGAAAAGATAGGACAGTTAATAAATATCGTACAAAATTAAAATCCTTTTATCAGACTTTTAAGTCTGATAAAAGGATTTTAATTTGTTTAATATATTTATCTAAGTTTTAATCTTATTTTACACAAATTATATTTTTAGTCCTGCTTATTTTTTCGTAGAATAATCTGTTATCATTATTCATCATGCCCCATAAGAGATGTACAAGTAATGTTCCGTTAAATACGATAGTTATTAAGAGTATTACATAATACATTAAATCTGTTGTAATAATAAGTCCTTTTACTAAAAAATAATTAGCACCAAACACTCCATAGTATAAAACAGCATATCTTATGAAAGCTTCTAGAATTGAAAGTTTATCTTTTCTTCCTTTCATTTTGATTTTTACAATAGATTTTCCAATAGTTTTTCCATTGGTTATAAACATAATTATTATAAAATAAACAGCTACTGCTGATATGTATGAATACTCAGTATATCTCTTTGTTATGGGCAAAGCTAAAATAATTAAAGTTATCAGTCCCCAGTCAATTAAAAATGCTATAAACCTTCTAATATAATTTACCTGCTTTTTTTCTAGATTTACTTTATGGTCTAGTTTTTCAACGTTTGGAAGTAAGGATTTAAATAACGGTACTAATAAATAACCTATAAATCCTCCAAAAGTATTTAAAATTAAGTCATCTACATCAAAAACTCTGTAAGGACTATTATAAATACCATATAATCCTGTTGTTTGAGTTATTTCAAAAAACAATGATACCATAAAAACTGTTAATATCGTTCTGCCTAAATCTTTTTTAAAATAATATCTCAGATAAATACCTAATGGGAGTAATAAAACACCATTAAAAAAAGCTTGAAGAAATGCAGTTTCTTTAAAAAGCTCTATATAAGTACCCGGATTTTCAATATTGATATCAGCTTGTCCCAAAATGTCCGCTATAAAAGAAAATGGAACAAATTGATAGTATTCTACTCCCGAAGATTGAAGACTGGCAGTATCTGTAGTATCAGGTAAAGGTAGTATTACAAGATATAATGATACTAATAAATAAAGCAGGAATGAATAAGTTATAATACTTCTAAACTTATTAACATATTTATGCTTCCTATATTGATAAATTAAGAATGGTAAAGTTACTAAAAAGGCAAGAATAGGAAAAGTTAAAAATGCAAATCTAATAGGAAAAACGTATGCTGACATTTAATCACCTCAAAATATTTGTCTAGTATATACTTATATTAAATTCTATTTTAATTCTCCTATTCCTTCCAATAAACAAAGATTAAATTAATTTTAACAAAATAAAGTGAGACTCAGTTCACTGCAATTACTCAAATCTTAATTTTGATGTAAGTGTAGTAATCAGAAGCTTTATCTTTCTGAGCTTCATTTTGCTTTTTTTGGCTATCTACTTGTACGCTGTATAAGTGACTAGCACAAAATTGCTGCAATTACTCAAATCTTAGATTTGATGTAAATGTAGTACTCAGAAGTTTTATCTTTCTGAGCTTCATTTTGCAATT
>JANQLB010000064.1 GCA_028280805.1 Tissierellales bacterium | reverse complement strand
TGGATTTATTCTTTATTAGTTTTAGCTTTTCAACTTCATCTACTTTTATTTCTGAGACATCTTCATAATCTATTTTAAATTCTGCTTCTGATGCTTCTTGTACTATTTGTACCAAGTTATCTTCTACTGTAGTAAATAAAGTCCTTAATGATTCATGTCTGTTTATCAGCTTTTTAAAAGTATTTTCTAGTTTTGTTCTATCTAACCTGCCTGTTAATTCTAATATGGCAGGCATATTATATGTTGTTGTTTCTTTATCCATCTGATTAATAATATACATTCTCTTTTGTGCTGCTGACACTTTATAATATTCTCTTTTTTCTACAGGTTTTATTGCATCATAAATACTCTTTTCTGATACTTTGATTAATCTTGATAAATTTTCTATAGTAGGAGATTTAAATATTTCCATCAAAGGAATCTCTACTTCAAGCTCCTTATGAATTTTTGAAACTAAAGAAGTTGCTTTTAATGAGTGTCCTCCTAATTCAAAGAAGTTATCTTTTATCCCTACTTTAGATTCTATATTTAATACTTCTTTAAATATCTGGGATAGCTTTTCTTCTACTTCATTTCTTGGTGCTATATATTCTACTCCTATCCTTATATTTCCATCCGGTTTAGGTAATGCTTTTTTATCAATCTTTCCATTTATAGTTAATGGAATTTCATCTATTTCTAAAAAATATGATGGCATCATATAAGCTGGCAATGCTTTAGAAAGTTCCTCTCTTATATATGATATATCTATATCTCCTTCTTTTACAAAATATGCACATATAGATTTATCATCTTTTTCCTCTCCTACAACCGTTACTACACTTTCTTTTATTTGAGACAGTTTTTGAATCTGACTTTCTATCTCTCCCAGCTCTATTCTAAATCCCCTTATCTTAATTTGATCATCTATTCTTCCTATAAACTCTATATTTCCATCAGGAAGCCATCTTGCTAAATCACCCGTTCCATACATTTTTTTATCTGGTGAAAAAGGATTTTTTATAAACTTTTCATTTGTCAGTTTATGTCTGTTCAGATATCCTCTAGCTAAACCAGCTCCGGATATATATAACTCCCCTGCAGTTCCTACAGGTGATATGTTTAAATGTCTGTCTAATATATATACTTTTGTGTTGTTTATTGGTATTCCTATTGATAGAGTCTTTTTACTTGTTTTTATACCTTCATATTTGTAAACAATACATCCTACTGTAGCTTCTGTAGGTCCATATTCATTATATATTTCTACATTGTTGTTAAACTTTGAAGAGATTTTCTTAACTAATTCATTAGTAAATTCCTCTCCTCCAACAATGAATTTACTAACGTTACATTCTTTGATGTCAAGTTCATTTAATATTTTTAGGTGAGAAGGCGTAAGCTTTATTATATTTGACTTATCAGTTATTAAATTATTTAAATCTTCATTATCTGAATATATGCGTATTGTACTGCCTGAAAGTAACGGTGTGTATATAGATGTTACAGTTAAATCAAATGATATTGAAGTGAATAAAGGAAAATCTGCTTTTTGATTATTTAAATAATATTCTTTACAAAAATTTATATAGTTAATAACTGAACTATGTTCTATCATTACTCCTTTCGGTTTACCTGTACTGCCTGATGTATATATTACATATACTAAATCTGATGATTTATTAATTAGACTTAAATTACTATAATCTTTTTTATATATACTTTTATCTGTAACATCAATTAAATCTAAATTAATAAATGATTTATTTGCAATTTCTTTTGATGTTAATATTATATCTAAATCTGCATCTTCTATAATATGGTTTATCCTATCATCCGAATAATTAATATCAATAGGTACATAAGCACCTCCTGCTTTTAATACAGCTATTAAGCTTATTATAACCTCAATAGATCTTTCTAACATTATCCCTACGATAGTATCCGGCTTAACACCTTTATTTCTTAATACCCTCGCTAGACTATTTGTTTTTTCATTTAATTCTTTGTAGGTTAATTTTTTATCTTCATATACTACTGCTGTATTATTCGGTGTTTTTTCAACTTGTTCTTCAAATAATTGATGTATAGTCTTACCCTTTGGATAGTTCATTTTTGTATCATTAAACTCTACTAATAATTGATGTTTATCTTTTTCAGATAAAATATCAATATCTTTTATCTTAACATCTATATCCATTGATATTTCTTTTAGTATATTTGTAAAATGATTAACTAATCTTTCAATAGTACTTTCTTTATAAAGACTTGTCACATAGTTAATATTTAAGGATAACTCTCCATGTGTCTCTATAGCTGTAATTGTTATATCAAATTTTGCAATCTCGCTTTCTAAATCAAAGGTTGATATTTCTAACTTTTCTAATTTCAAGTCCTCTTCACTAGCTCCTGTATTTTGAAGAACAAACATTATATCAAACAGCGGATTTCTACTTGTATCCCTTTTAACAGTAAGCTTGTCTACTAATTCTTCAAACTGTATATCTTGATTGTCATATGCCCTTAGGGAATTTTCCTTTACTTCTTTTAAAAATTCTCTAAATTCTTTATCAGAGCTTGGATAGTTTCTCATTGCAAGGGTGTTTACAAACATTCCGACTATACTTGTTAAGTCACTATGATGTCTTCCTGCTATTGGTGACCCTATTACTATATCTTCTTGTCCTGTGTATTTAGAAAGTAATACGTTTACTGCTGAAAGTAATACCATATATAGCGTTGAACCTGTTTTTTTAGCTAATCTATTTAGTTTATTAGTCAGTTCTTTATTAATTACAAAGTTCTTTGAAGCTCCCTTATGACTTTGTACAGCAGATCTTTGATAATCTGTCT
>JANQLB010000046.1 GCA_028280805.1 Tissierellales bacterium | reverse complement strand
GTTTGATTTATTTATATTTTCTATATTTGTTTTATCTTCTATATATACTTCTTCGTCTTCTAAATCTATTATCTGCCCTTCAAAACTAATGTCTTCCAGTAATTTTGACTGAGTTAATAGTATATTAGTTTTACTATCTTCTAACATATATTTGATTCTATCTTTTGGATAATCAGAAGACATTGGAAGATATGCTCCTCCCGCCTTTAATATTCCTATTATTCCTATTATCATATCTATGGATCTTTCTACTATTATTCCCACTATAGTATCCGGCTTAACACCTTTATTTCTTAATACCCTCGCCAGACTGTTTGTTTTTTCATCTAATTCTTTGTAAGTGAGACTTTTATGTTCATATACTATAGCTGTATTATCAGGTGTTTTCTTAACTTGTTCTTCAAGTAACTGATGTATTGTCTTATCTTTTGGATAATCTAAATCTGTATCATTGAACTCTACTAATAGCTGATGTTTCTCTTGTTCAGATAGAATATCAATGTCTTTTATCTTAATATCTATATCATTTGATATTTCTTCTAATATATTTGTAAAATGCTTAGCCAGTCTTTCAATGGTACTTTCTTTATAAAGATTTACCGCATAGTTAATATTTAATGATATTGTTTTATCTATCTCTATAGCTGTAATTGTCATATCAAATTTTGCAATCTCGCTTTCTAAATCAAAGGTTGATATTTCTAACCCTTCTAAATTCAGATTCTTTTCACTGACTCCTGTATTTTGAAGAACAAACATTATATCAAACAGCGGATTTCTGCTTACATCCCTCTCAACAGGAAGCTTCTCTACTAATTCTTCAAACTGCATATCTTGATTGTCATACGCCTTTAGTGAGTTTTCTTTTACTTCCTTTAAAAATTCTCTAAATGCTTTATCAGAGCTTGGATAATTCCTCATTGCAAGGGTGTTTACAAACATTCCGACTATATTTGTTAAATCATTATGGTGTCTTCCTGCTATTGGTGACCCTATTACTATATCTTCTTGTCCTGTATATTTCCAAAGTAATATATTTAATGCTGATAACATTACCATATATAGGGTTGATCCCGTTTCTTTAGCTATTTTATCTAAAGCCGTTTTTATCTCATGATCAATTACAAGGTTCTTTGAAGCTCCTTTATGGCTTTGTACAGAAGGTCTTTGATAATCCGTATGCATATTAAGTACCGGTATTTCTCCTGCAAACCTCTCTAACCAATACTTTTCTTGATTCTCTATCTTTCCTGATTTAAATAATTCATTCTGCCATACTGCATAGTCTTTATACTGAATGTTTAATGGCTCTAATTTCTCTCCTGCATAAAGCTTTGTAAACTCTTCTATTACTAGTCCTATTGATACTCCATCTGATATAATATGGTGCATATCAGTAATTAAAATATGTTCTTCTTCTCTTATCTTTATTAAACCTACCTTTAATAAAGGGGCTTTACTTAAATCAAAAGGTCTTATAAAGGCTTTTACTATATCTTGTATCTTTTCTTCATTTCCTTCTCTGTAATCTATTTTAAATTCTACTTCTGATAGTTCTTTTACTATCTGCACCAATTCACCTTCTACTTTAGTAAATGAAGTCCTTAATGATTCATGCCTGTTTATAAGCTCTTTAAAAGTATTTTCTATTTTCATTCTATCTAAGTTACCTGTTAACTTTAATACACCGGACATATTATATGTTGTTGAATCTTTATCCATTTGATTCATAATATACATTCTCTTTTGTGCTGCTGACATTTTATAATATTCTCTTTTTTCTACAGGCTTAATTCCGTCATAGATATTCTTTTCTGATACTTTGATTAATTTTGATATTTTTTCTATAGTAGG
>JANQLB010000096.1 GCA_028280805.1 Tissierellales bacterium | reverse complement strand
GCTTCTATTCCTTTATAAGCTTTAAATACTTTATAACCTTCATTTTCTAAGTAAATCTTTATAGCATCCACTATTTCCTTATCATCATCACAAACTAATATCTTCAAGTACAATCACCTCGATATTTAAATTTGCACATATTATATCACATCCTTTACTGTTTAATTTAAGATTATGATAACATCAAAATCTTAATAAATTGTTTATTTAAATCTTAAAATTTTCTTAATGTTATGAAGAAGTATTAAGTAAAAGATTTATACGATAGCTTACAATTCTAATACTCCCCTTGTTATAAGTCATGAGTAAATAAGTATATAATATCCAGATAATACAACTAACGGTAGCTGGTAGATAAATAATTATTAAATATTACATTAATTTTTCTTGTCTTGTGCTTTAACTAATCATATAATAGTTATTGTGTGATTTATAATACTGTAAATTTTTAAAAAACTATCGAAAAGGACTGTTGCATCTATGTATACGAACAAAAAATTTGTTACATCTATTAATTGTATGGATGGAAGAACTCAAGAACCTATTATCAACTACATGAAATCTAAATATGAAGCAGATTATATTGATATGATAACAGAACCCGGACCTAATAAAATTTTAGCTGAAAATATTAATACTTCTGTTATAGAATCTATCAAAACAAGAGTTGAAGTTTCAATTCAAAAACATTTCTCTAAGGTAATAGCAATAGTTGGACATTATGATTGTGGTGGAAATCCATCTGATGAAAAAACTCAAAAAAAACAAATTCAAGATGCTATTATTAATGTAAGAGCTTGGAATGAAGATGTTGAAGTGATAGGACTATGGGTTGACGAAAATTGGAAAGTTAATAGAGTTTATGTAAATCTTGAACAAAAAACCGCATAATGATTCTTTCTAATACTTAATCAAAAGCTTACATTACAAAGGAGGAAAACTAATGAATAATAAAACTATAAACCGTTGGTTTGTTGTATTAGGTGTTATATTATTACAAATGTGTATAGGTGCAATTTATACTTGGAGTTTATTTAATCAACCTCTTATAGATAAATTTGGTTGGACAAATAATGAAGTGTTTTTAACTTATTCGATTGCTGTTTTTGTATTTGGTTTCTCTACTATTTTCTCTGGAAGGCTTCAAGATAAGATAGGTCCTAGAAAAGTTGCTACTATTGGTGCTATACTTTATGGCGGAGGAATAATGTTAACATCTACAGCTACATCTCTTATTCAGTTATATATTTATTATGGTATTATAGCTGGAGCCGGTGTTGGATTTGCTTACGTATGTCCATTATCTACGTGCGTTAAATGGTTTCCTGAGAAAAAAGGCTTTATTACAGGTATAGCTGTTGGTGCATTTGGACTTGGCAGCTTAGTTTTTAAATCCATAATTGAACATTTTATAGCTGCAAGCGGTGTTTCTTCAACTTTTCTATACTTAGGTATAATCTATGCTGTTTTAGGTTTAATTGGAGCTCAATTCCTAATACTACCTTCAACTGTTCAAAACTCTAAAATAGAAAGCTCTAATGGTACTAAACAGAATCAATTTAGTGCCGGGGAAATGATTAAAACGAAATCATTCTATTTTATTTGGATAATGTTTTTATTTGGATGTATGAGCGGGCTTTTAGTTATAGGGCTTGCTAAAGATATTGGTATGAATTTAGCCGGACTTAAAGCCTCGGTTGCTGCAAATGCAGTTGCTATGATTGCACTATTTAATGCTGGAGGAAGACTTATATGGGGTACACTTTCAGACAAATTGGGTAGAATAAGAGTAGTAACATTTATGTTTATAATAACTGCTCTATGTATGGTTGTAATGAGTATATTTACTTTAAACTATGTTACATTCTTTGTTTGTTTAGGTGGAATTGCATTCTGTTTTGGAGGTTTCTTATCAGTATTCCCGACTATAACAGGAGAATTCTTTGGTATTAAAAATCTAGGTTCAAACTATGGGGTTGTTTATCAGGCGTATGGAATAGCTGCACTAGCTGGTCCGTTAATTGTTACAAATGTCGGCGGTCTAAAACCTACATTCTTAATAGCTGCTGTACTTTCTTTAGTAGGTATGGTTTTAACTTTTATAGTAAAACAACCTGAAGTGAATAAGGTATAATTTTATCCGATAGCTTACAATTCTAATATTAATGCTATTGTGGTAACTCTCATTATTAATATATTATAATCAAAATGTTTATAAATAAGAGCAGGTATTCGTTAGAATACCTGCTCCAACTATTAACATAGAACCTAATATTTTTAACTTGTTGCTTCCTCTGTTTTATCTACCTTTGCAATTTTAAATCCAAGATAACCGTAGATAATAGCTATAATTGGAGTAAGCAAGTTGAAGACTGCGTAAGGTGCATAGGCGAAAGGATGAACTCCTAAAGTTTTCCACATAAATGCACCGCAAGTATTCCATGGAATCAATGGAGAAGTTAAAGTACCGGAATCCTCCAGTGTTCTGGATAATACCTTCGGATGAAGTCCTTTTTCTTTAAATGTGTCTTTATACATTCTACCTGGTAATACGATAGATAGATATTGATCTCCAGTTAAAAGGTTTACAGCAATACATGTTAGGACAGTTGAAAGAATTAATGATCCAGTATTGTTAGCAATCCTTAATATAGCATTACCTACAGCTTTTAACATACCTGTTTTTGCCATTACTCCTCCAAATGCAAGAGCACATAAGATTAATGATACAGTCCACATCATATTATCCAAACCACCATTGTTTAATAATTCATCTGTAATTTCAATACCTGTTTCAATACTAAATCCATAGTGGGATGCATTAATAATATCACCAATACCTGCTCCTTGGAAAATAGCTGCAAATATACCACCTAAGAAGGTACCAGCAATTAGTCCCGGTAAAGCAGGAATTTTAAATATAACTATTACTATAACTATGACTGGTGGAATCAGTAACCATGGAGAAATTGTAAAGTTTGAAGACAAAGTATTTAAAATTAAATCAATTCTCTCAACATCTAAAGCTTTACCTGCATATCTCCAACCGATAATACCGTAAACAATTAATGCTATGACTAAGCTGGGAATTGTAGTATATAACATGTAACGGATATGCTCGAATAGATCAGAACCCGACATAGAAGGAGCTAAATTGGTTGTATCAGATAGAGGTGACATCTTATCTCCGAAATAAGCACCGGATATAATTGCACCTGCAACTATAGCTATTGGTATGCCCAGACCTTGACCAACACCTAGTAGAGCAATACCTACTGTTCCGACTGTTGTCCAAGAACTACCTGTAGCCAGGGATACTATACAACAGATAAGCGTAGCTGCCACAAGGAAAATTCCCGGAGACAATATCTGCAAGCCATAGTAAACCATAGAAGGTACGGTACCGCTTAAAATCCATGTTCCAATAATTGTACCAACTACCATAAGAATAAGGATTGCCTGCATCCCCATCTTAATACTATCAATGATTCCTTTTTCCATTTCACTCCATTTAAAACCTAGGAAATAAACAGCAACAATTGCGGCTACAACAACTGTGAAAAGAATTGGAATATGAGGGGAAGCTTCGTACCATATGATAGAAACACCCAAAGTAACTATAAGTACTACAATAGGAATAAGTGCATGCCAAATAGTAGCCTCTTTTTTCTGTTTCATGTTCATAAATTATCCTCCTTTAACATTTAAATATTTTGGTAATTCATTGAATAATGTGAAAAATGACCACTTTTTATAATATGTACATTTAAGTACATATTATAAAAATAATAACATAAAAAATCAGAAAATTCAAATTTTTATCGCGTAATTTTTTATCTTAAAGATGAAAGATTATGTTTTATTAATAACAGAGAAGCTTCAAAAACAATAATTCTACTGTGACATGAAGTAGATTTGAAATATAGAAACAAAAGAAATCTGAGTGAGTTAGAGTTTTAGAGTATCTCTTGATGATGAAATTAATGTTAATTACACTCAATAAAAAACAAACCCGACAAATATTGTCAGGTTTTAATATTAACTATCATTTTTATTTCCTTGTTTCTTTCTCTTATTACTTTTTCCCTCTTTCTCATTTTTCTTATTATTTTCAAATTCTTTTACCAGTAAGGGACATTTTTTGCAGTATGTTCTTTTTTTCTTCCATTTACCACAACACTTTTTCTTACATATAGTAATCTACCTCTCTTTCGTATTATATATATACCGATCTATATAATATACAATCAAGAGATTTAACTAAATTCCTACTCCTATCTTTCTAAGAATAAATATATAAACATTATAACTTATTATGGTAACCATACCAGAAGAAACCATTGCCCAGTGAAATTTCATATCATGCTTTAAAAAATATGATAGAGCAAAAAAGAATACTAAAGAAGGTATTACTATCCAAAAAATCGAGTCCGACAAATCAATTACTTTTTTTACATCTTTTGTATCTGAATACAACCAGATTAAAGCTAAAATAGATGTTAAAGGCAAAGAAACAATTATTGCTCCTATTGTAGGTGATTTTTCACTTACTTTTGATACAACAGCAATAATTAAAGCTGAAATAACTATCTTAATAAAAAACTGCATACATTCCCTCCATTCAAAAAAATTTACTTTACAAACTTATTAATTGCTTCATTTAAATTTTCTAAAGCTTTCTCATCTTTATTTTCAATTGCTTCTACAATACAATGATTAATATGATCTTGCAGTATTATTTTTCCTACATTATTTAATGCTGCTTTGACTGCAGAAATTTGAATTAGTATTTCACTACATTCTCTTCCTTCAACACACATGCTTTTTATAGATTCTGCATGACCAATTATTCTAGACATCCTATTTATAACTTCTTTCTTTTGAGGATGATTGTGATTATCCATTTTTTTCTGCCTCCAGTTTTTTATTTAAGTATCCCCCCATGGGGGTTAATTAAATTATATAAATTAATTTAATTTTAGTCAACTATATTTAAATCATCTACCAAAATATTTTTTTTGAGTATTACCATCTTATTTCCTTTTCCATAATTTCCATTATCTTTATAAAATTCTAGTCATAAAATTAAACCCTTTGACTATTTATATATGGGGGGGACTAAGATGAGAAAAACATTTGTAATTTTAATAATACTATTTACATCACTACTATTTATTCAAACTGATTCTATTCGAGAAACTGAAATTAATTCGGTAATGACCGATCACCACAACTATCAATCGCTGTCTGAGAATAAATTGCAAAAAATAGTTGATTCTCAAAACAAAATAAAACAATTTAAGGAACATAAAATTAAAGATAAATCTACCAGAGTTTCTATTTCAATATCATTTGCCGGGGACTGTACTCTAGGACAGGATATAAGACAAGGAAACTGGAACACATTCCCTACTGTAGCAGAAAGAGAAGGTTATGATTTTTTCTTTAAAGAGGTACAGACTGTTTTTGCTCATGATGATTTAACTATAGTAAATTTAGAAACAACCCTTACTACATCAGAAGACTTTGAACCTAATAAAAAATGGAGATATAAGGGTAGTCCTGATTATACCGAAATTTTAAAAATAGGAAATATAGAGGCTGTGCATATTGCAAACAACCATATGCACGATTATAAAAGAAAGGGTTTTGAGGATACTATAGAAGCTTTGGAAAAAGCTGATATTATTTATTATGGAAATGATACTATGTCTCAAAAATGGAATACCAGAGGTGGGCATTTAGGGTATGATATACCCAGAGTTATAAACATACAAGGAATAAAAATCGCACTATTAGGATATAAGGGTTGGTATGATAACGAAAATAATAGAGAAAAAATCCAACAAGATATAAATCATATGAAAGAAAACGCAGATGTAATTATCGTAAGCTACCATTGGGGAGATCAAAGAGTTTATTATCCAAACCAGATGCAGAAAGATTTAGGTAGATTTACAATTGACTGTGGAGCAGATATAGTTGTAGGACACCACCCTCATGTCATTCAAGGAATAGAAAAATATAAGGATAAATTTATTGTATATAGCCTGGGAAATTTTTCTTTTGGTGGTAATAGAAATCCTGAAGACAGAGATTGTATTATATTTCAAAGTATTTTTACTTTAGAAAACGGAAAACTTGTAGATAATAAAGGCAAGATAATACCATGTAAGATTTCTACTGATGAAAACATTAATAACTTTCAGCCTATAGTTCTAAACGGTACTGAAAAACAAAGGGTATTAGACAGGATATATAAATACAGTGAAGCCTTAGAATACGGTATTAAACCGGTTCAATTACCCGTAAATATAATTGAATAATATGTCAAATGAAAGTATGATACTTTTCTTAGCAATAAAAAAGAACGATTCTTCCACTTTTAATATTAATTTTGTTGTGGATGGAATCGAACTTTTTTAATGACAATAAATTATTAAATTCAGCAGTTTAAAACTATCAAGGTGCTGATATATAAATAGTGTATAAACAATACTAGAACTCTGAATCTAACATTTTACTGATGTCTAAGTATATGTCATTCATTAGTTTATTAAAGCTTTCTAATGCTTTAACCATATTCATTACCTCTGGTTTATCAGATAGCTTTTTGTATTGATCGTTTAATGCTTTCATTTCTAACTCAAAGTCCTTTGGTGGCAGTTTAGAGTTATATAATTCCATCTGCTTATTTTCAAGTGCTTCCATCTCACTTTTGATATTTGTATGTTTATCTAAATTTTTCCTAGCTTCCTTAAGTTCTCTAAATTCTTTTGTTACTTTGATATTATCTACTAACATCTTTACATTCTTATCCATACTCATCTTAATCCTCCTAAATCTAAATATTTTATAATACTATATTAATATTTTTAAAAAAACGTGTACCTTATTTTTTATGAAAGTCTAGTGATATTTTGATAACTAAATGCAAAAGAAGGAGTAAAATCACTCCTTCTAAAAAACTTACTTAAAAATTTAGCATCTACCAAATCCACCAAATCCATAAGGCATAAATAATATAACTAGTAGTAAAAAGAAGAATAACAATTCACTACCTTCTCCAAAACAACCAAATAAACCTTTACCATCAGCCATGATTAATCCTCCCTTCAGCTTTTGAAATAAATTGTTGATTTTTATTTCTTTGGATATTACATTATATTAGTTCATATCCTATTTTGTTACATGTACTTATTAATTTTTTAAACTACTAATTTAGAATTTTTATTTTTATCAATAGTTTCCATATTACACATATAAAACACTTCTTGGTGTAATAATACTATAGGAGGGATTTTGGTGAAAGAACGTTTATCAAATAGTCAAATTGTATTTGTTATATTTGGAGCAATATTTGGATATGGGATAATGAGTCTGCCAAAGGATATTGCAGAGACATCGGGTACTAGCGGGTGGATAAGTCTACTTATTAGTGCAATTATATCATTGGTAGTATTAAACATTATTATTACTTTAAATTTAAAGTATGAAAAAATGACCTTAGATGAATACTCAACTAAAATTGTTGGTAATGTTATTACTAAAATTATTTTAGTTATATATATAATATATTTTTTCCTGATTTTTTCTATGATTACTAGAGTATCTTGTGAAGTTACTAAATTATCAATACTTTTAAATACTCCTTTATGGGCATTAATACTACCTTTGTTACTTGTATCCTGTTATGCAGTCTATAAGAAACTAAAAGCTATTAGTAATATAAGTATTGTATACGGATTAATAATTATAATTTTGACTATTATAATACACTTGTTAATGCTTTCTGAAGGAGAGCTTACAAACATACAGCCATTATTTTATCCTTTAAATATAAACGTTATAATAAAATCACTTTCTGTTTCAATAATTCCATTTTTAGGCATGGAAATTCTTTTACTTGTACCTTTAAGCCTAAAAGGTAATAAAAAAATAAAACTCCATTCATCTTTAATGCTTCTGTTTATAGGACTATTTTACATATTAATTGTACAGTCTTGTATCTCTGTTATGGGTGTTGATGGAATTATACATTATAAAGATGCCTTAATTTCAACGATAAGAAGAGTAGATATTGAATTTTTAAATGCTTTTAGGAGATTAGATGGTCTGTTTATAATTTCTTGGATAATGTCCATTTACTGTACTATTATATTTTTTCTATATGGAATAGTATTTTTAATCAGTAAATTATTTCCGCGGTCTGGATATGGATATATTTGTATAGCAGTTACTATATGTGCATTTATTTTTTCATTATTACCTCAGAATATTGAACAAGTTGAAATGATTTTAAGTTATATAGCATATTTAGGATTATTTACAGCTTTTATAATACCTTTATTACTATTAATAATTTCGGGGGTAAAAACAAATGAAAACAAAAACATGTAAAATTATAATTGTTATAGTCATGATGTGTACACTAAGTGGATGCTGGGACTTTAAAGATATAAACCAAAAATCAGTTATCTTATCTGTTGGAGTAGACCGCGTAGGAGATAAAATAGAATTTTCAGGTGAATCTGCAAGTCTAGAAGAAGTAGGTCAAGCCGAAACGCAGATAAGTTTTGCTCCGGTTTATACATATTATGCTGTGGGAAATACCTTTGAAGAAGCTAACCTAAATTCAGCTCAACAATTTCCCTTCCCTATTTTTTTAGGTGCAACCAGAGTTGTAGCTTTTGGAGAGAATTACGCAAAAGATGGTATTGAACCTTATATAAACCGTATTGACAATAAATATGACTATAGAAAAACCCTATTAACTGTAATAAGCTCTGTTCCTATCTTTGAATTGTTCAGTACAAAAGTAGAAACTGATTTTGCCGTTGGTTTTTTCATAGAAGATACTATAAACTATCTTACTAATCGTGGTAAATCAGTAAATACTTCAGTAGGAGAAATAGTTTCTAAAATTGCTTTTGAAAGTATTGGATTTGTATTACCTCGTATTGGGTTGAAAAATGATAAGATTTTTTACGAAGGCTTAGCTGTTATTAAAGATGCAAAACTTGTTGGTACTATAAGTATAAAAGACGTAGACGGCTTAACCTTTCTTACCTCTAAAAGTGCTACTTATAGAAAGGTGTTAGAAAATCCTTTTAATGATAATAATAACTATTCTTTCGCATTACAAATTAGTAGAAGAAATATTACAACAAAATATTTAAATGAAAAAATTATAGTTAACGTTGATATTGAAATGTCAAGTCAACTTGAATATCAATACTATATTAAACATTTAGACAATACTATACTAAAAATGCTTGAAGAGAAATTAGAAGAAAAAATTAAAAATGAAATTGTAACTATGGTGAAGCGTACTCAAGAAGAATTTAAGTCCGATATAATAAATATAGCCAGTTACTTTAAAGCTCAAAATCCGAAAACTTACGAAGAAATTGATTGGAAAAAAGAATATCTAAATAGTGAGTTTATTATAAATATAGATATTAATTTAAAAAATCAGGGTTTTAGAGATTATAATAAAAAAGATAAATAAAATAAAAAATGGGTGAATTATAATGAAAAAACAAAAAAACTTTGCAAAAACTATCGAAAAATTAAAAACATTAAATGCTCAACAAAATAGAGGAATAATCATGAGACAGATAAAAAAAGAGAATCGAACTGTGTATATCTCATACATAAGTGAAATATCTGATAGAAGCTCTATATCTGATAATATCATTGTTCCTATTATAAACTTTAATGGTAAAACTACTATAGAAGAAATATATAGTAAGGTTATTTATGTTGACGAATTGACCATTGACGATGATGATAAAGCAATAATGGATTATTTACTTACTGGATTTTCAGTGATTATTATTCCTGATGAAGAAAAATATATAATTGCTAATACACAAAAAATTAAACAAAGAGATATAACTACTCCACAAATCGAAAGTACTCTAAGAGGTTCTAAGGACGCTTTTATCGAAAATTTAGATTCAAACATATCCTTACTAAGATATAGAATTAAGGATGAGGGATTTATTATTGATAAACTGAGTATTGGCAAAAGATCTAAAACACAAGTTGCAATTACATACATTAAGGATATTGTTAATACTAATCTGTTAAAACAAGTTAAGGAGAAGCTTAAAAGTATAGAAGTTGATGGTATAGTTGAATCTGCTTATATACAAAAATTTTTAGTGCAAAATGTATTTGATATTTTTCCTCAAACGGGTTCAGTTGAAAGGTCAGATACTGCTGCTGCAAATATTTTAGAAGGTAAAATCTGCATCTTCGTTGAAGGTAGTAGTCTTGCAATAATTATTCCTAAGACTTTTGTTTCATTCTTTGATTCAGCAGACGACCACTATGAAAATATCTATTTTAATATTTTTTCAAAATTATTAAGATTTGTTGCATCATATATTACATTAACATTGTCTTCATTGTATGTTGCAGTAGTTAGCTTTCATACTGAAATATTACCGCCACAATATATTTTGGCTTTAGCTAATTCAAGAATAAGAGTACCTTTTAATGCTGTAATAGAAGCTACTTTAATGGAAATAGTAGCAGAGATATTAAGAGAAGCTAGTATAAGATTACCTAGGCAAATCGGACCTGCTATTGGTATTGTAGGTACTATTGTAATTGGTCAAGCATCAGTTGCAGCAGGATTAGTCAGCCCATTAATGGTAATAATCGTTTCATTAACTACTATGTGTTCATTCATTTTTCCAGATTATAAAATCATTAACTCAATTAGGATCCTTAAATTTTTTATGATTGCATTTACAGCTATATGGGGATTATTTGGATTTGTAATAGGTTTGTCATTTATTAATGTCTCTTTAGCTTCAAAAACTTCCTTTGGAGTTCCTTATTTATCGCCTATTGCTCCTTTAAACCTTAAAGACCTTAAAGATTATATACTATCAGATATTAATTTATCTAAGAGAAGACCTGATGATTTATCCACTAAAGATAAAGTTAGATAATAAAGCTAAATTTATTCTACGTTTCTTATAAAAACCAAGAGTAAAGAACTATAACTGCCCTGATAAAGCAACTACGAGTTCAGATGGATGGAATTATTTAAAGTACAGCATACTTAAGTCTTACTTTGTCTAAAACCCTAACTCTTGGTTTACAATAAACACGTACATTCTGTCATCAATGTATTGACCTTCAATAATAGAAAGATAATAACACACTCTTTCTTTAGTTTTACAATCACTACATTTACCTAACTCTATGCAAGGTGGGTTAAAACCTGCTCTTTTTGCATTTAACGGTGCTGAATGATTTCTTGACCTAAATATAGCTTCATCTAAAGACTTTGTAATTTTATTAGTACCTATAACAATAATTACTTTTTCTGGACCATATGTTAATGCAGCAACTCTATTACCGCTATGGTCAATATTAACAATATGACCATCCATAGATATTGCATTACTACCGGAAATATACCAGTCTGTAATCAAAGATTTCTTTTTTAACTCCTTAGACTCCTCCTTACTCTTGGCAAAAGTTTTATCATAAACAATATTTCCTCTCTTATTTAATTCTTGTGATATATTCATATCTTTTAGAGTTCTGGAGTTACCGATTCCAACTGTTAAGTTCTGTGGTATTATCTGTAAAACAGCTTTTTTAGTTTCATTTAAATCTTTAAAGTATAATCCTTTAATATTTCTCTTTGATAAGTTTTCTATTAATGTACTAATTAGTTTTTCATTCATATTTAATCTGCTCCTTTCTAAATATTTGTTTGAATTTCAACACATTCTTTAAAGCTGTTAATTCATAAAAGTTCATAAGTATTTTTAGTAATCTCTATTGCTTTTTTACTTAAGGTAGATAAAGATGCCAAGAAAATGCAGTATACTACCAGCAAGAACAAATAAATGCCATATAGCATGATTATATGGAATTTTTTTATTTACATAAAAAACCGTTCCGAGAGTATAAGCAATTCCACCAGCTAAAAGCCACATTAAAAGCCCAAAGGGTACCATCTGCATCATAGGTTTTATAGCTATAATAACCGTCCATCCCATAAGAATATAAAGTATCAAAGACACTACCTTATACTTTTCAAATTTACCATACGTTGCAATCTTAAATATAATCCCTAAAATTGCAATTGTCCATATTGCCACTAATAAACCTGTTCTCCAATAACCTTCCATAGATAATAATGTAATTGGAGTGTATGTACCGGCTATAAACAAAAATATAGATGAATGATCAAAAACTCTGAGTATCTTTTTTACTCTTTTATGAGGAATACTATGATAAAGAGTTGAAGAAACATATAAGGAAATAGAACCAAAGCCGTAAATACTAAAACTAATGATAGAAATAGTACTTTTTTCTAAAATAGAATAAACTAATAATATTGTTAAAGTGACAACACTAAACAAAATTCCAATTCCATGGGTAATGCTGTTAGCTATCTCCTCTTTCAAAGAATACTTATTTGTCAATTTATCATCTTCTTGTATATTGATTTCTATATTACCCATAATTGCCCCCCGATTATTTTTATATGTAATTATTAATTAGAGTTTTTAGTCCATTATTCAAACATCCTATAAACAATCATATCAGATTCATTAGGTTGAATCAAATACTTACATAGCTTAATTAAATATAGTTAAGGTATTACATTAACTGCCGCAAATCTCAAGAATTAAACAAATAAACTTTTCATGTTAAACTATTACATTAAGTATATTATAAAATTTATAAGTTAAATTAAGTTAATATTTTTCTAGAAATATATATCAGAAAACTCTATGTTAATTCTTTCAACCTTATAGTCAGCATCTCCTCTCATAAAATTATTACCATTACTACTATTTACCTCTATTATTTTATCAGGAAATTTTACGATAAATTCACTACCTCTATCAGGTACACTTAAAAGCTCAATTTCTCCATCATGCATTTGAACTAAAGATTTAACAAGAGCTAGTCCTATTCCACTGCCTTCTCGTTGTCTGCTTATTGAACTGTTAACTTGTATAAATCTTTCAAAAACCGAGTGCTGCATTTCATATGGAATTCCAATACCTGTATCCTTGATAGAAATACAAATATACTCATCCTTTTTATATATAGTAACATAAATATAACCGTTCTTAGATGTAAATTTAACTGCATTAGATAGTAGATTTAATAGGATTCTTTCTATTTTATCAGGGTCACAGGCAATTACTTTATCATCAATATCTGAATTATATATTAAACTAATGTCTTTATTTTCAGCATAGTCTATTACTGAACAGGATATTTCTTTAACAATTTTTACAACATTATGGTTATTTAAGTTTAATTTATAGTTACCTATATCTATTTTAGTTATATCTATAAGATTTTCAATTAATCTTATTAATCTATAACTGTTCTGCTTAACTAAATTATTATATTTCTTAAGTCTGTTTTTATCTCTTTTATCTTTAATGTTTTCAATATACATGTTCATTATCTGTTGAGTACTAAATATCATATTTAATGGAGTTTTTAGCTCATGAGATATATTAGTAAAAAATTCAGTTTTCAACTCCTCATATTTAATTTTCTCATTTAATAATTCTTTCTCTTTATCATATTCAAGCTTATTTTTTAAAGCCTTAATTTGAACTTGATGCCTTTTGTTTATTTCTCCTATAAGCTTTTGATTTGCCTTATGTAATTCATCTGTTTTTAACTGAACCATTTTTTCTAGATTATTTCTAGTTTTTCTTAGTTCTTCATTCATTGTATTAATTATCTTATTAGACCTATAGCTGTTAATATAACTAGAAAAATTAACATTTGAAATGACAAAAGCTAAAATGATTAAAAAAGATGAGTTGATTATGTTACCGCTTATATTATAATTACTTGTTCCAAAGTTAAATATAAGTGTTACAAACGATAAGTGAGTTATAAACAGTAATATAAAACTATATACAGGAGTTAAAATATAAACAGAACATAGACCGAAAACGCCAATTATATATGCTGAGATTTGTCCGTGTATTAATTGAGCATTTACTGATATTATTACACTCCACAGTAAAACATATATAGTAGAACCATAGCATAATATCCATTTGCATTTACTATACTTACTACTTTGATTTCGGCCGTTACAATAATAAATAAGAATAATAAAAACAACTAAGCTGACTAAAATAATTGCGTGAAGGTACAAAAGATTCTTATATCCAATTATGTTATCCCATTCTATGTTTAAATTTATTAAGTCAACTATAAGAAGAATTAAATTTAAGATTATTAAAATCGGATAGAGTACTTTTATCCTATTGATGTTTGTATTTAGCTGCGCCTCCAATATTTCTCTTTTTTCATCACTTGTCATTTTATGATAGTCAACAGCAGCAATTTTTTTAATTATTGAGGTATTCATTCATAAAACCTCCTCAGTACTTAGATTTATATAATAAACATTCGATATAAAACCATATTTTCCTCTTATTACCTTTAAAATATTTGTAAACTATTTCAATAAATTTGGTTATTTATTACAATGGGACACTTAGGATGTCATATATTTTTCTAAATAACATCCTAAGTGTCCCATTGAAATGTTGTCGGCATAAAAAGTCTAGCCAGTTATTATTTTTTCCTTTTGTTTCTTACTTAATTGTTTAATTTCATATTCTCTTTTAGCTGCTTCTTCTTTAGTCTTAACTTCTTCACAGTAAACGAGTTTTACGGGATACCTACCTCTTGTATATTTTGCACCAGCTCCATTATTATGCTCTTTTATTCTTCTTTTTAAATCCGTAGTCCATCCTGTATATAAGGAGTTGTCCTTACATCTTATTATATAAACAAATGGCATTTTATCAATCCTTTTATCTTTATGTTAGTAATTTTCACTTGATTATTTATAATAACATACATAGGATAGTTTCTGCACTAAAATATGATTTTTTTATTTAATATATCTATTTGTTATAATAATAAAGTGAAATTATTTAACCACAATGCTTATATTTCTTAAAAAGTGTAATTATTTCTTGATTTGAAACCTGATTTCCACGATTTAGATACATATAGGGCCATATAATGTCATGAAGCTTTTTCTCAAATACACTAAAATTCTCATATTGAGAATTGAAAGGGTTATTTACTATACCTAAATCCAAGCATATTTCCCAAAATATCCGATAATTAACTACTTCTAAGGCTGAAAGAGGATAATCTTTAATGAAGCGATGTTTACCTATTTTTTTTATCTTTTGTAATATATCCTTAGAGAATTCTGAGTCAATATCGTTTAATGATTGTAATTGTGTATAAAACTGTATAGCGTGTTCTTTCCTGTTCAACCTTAATCCCTCCTTTGAAAAAAATCTTCCTCATCAACAACCAATTATAACATAGCTATGTGTATTTTTTTGTCGAATATTCCATTGTTACAAATAATTAATGTTTAATTAAATGATTTGAAAATTCTGTAATACTTTGTTTACAATTTTGAAGTTTTTAGATATTATCTTTATTTAAGCATTTAAATTTTAACTCTTAAGATTATATTTAGCATCATGGGTAATAATAGTACTATTGACAACTTTTACTGATCATAATTATTATTACTATTTATTTTACTAAAACTTTAATTATGTGATATAATGATTCTGTATTTCATTAATATTTGCTCTTTAGTCGTTTATTTGATAAGGAGGTATAGATATGGCAGAAAATAATAAAAATAGTTCAGCGAAAAATAAATCTAAAGAATCAAAAAAAGATACTAAGAAAATAATATTAACTTCTATAAAGTTTTTGTTAGTTACTATATTCATGGTAGGCTTTATCGTTACGGGTGCAGTTGCAGGATTAGTAATAGCTGTTGCTAAGGATGCTCCAGAAGTGGATCCTACAATGCTTGTAGCAAGTTTAAATGAAAGTTCAAGTATTCTAGATGCTGATGGTAATCTAATAGAAAGAATTCATACAGATGAATATAGAACTGTTGTACCACTAGATAAAATACCTAAGCATGTTCAAGACGCTTTCATTGCTATTGAAGATCACAGATTTGAATCACACAAGGGTGTGGATATAAGAAGGATAGGTGGAGCATTATGGGCTGACATAAAAGCTCGTGCTCCAGTTCAAGGGGCAAGTACCATTACACAACAGTTAGTAAAAAATGCATATTTATTAGACAGAGTAGATAATGAAAATCTAATAAACGACATTAAGAGAAAAATCCAAGAAGCATATTTAGCTATACAAATTGAACGTGAACTTACTAAAGAACAAATATTAGAAGCATATCTAAATAAAATCCATTTAGGACAAGAAGCTTACGGAGTTCAAGCAGCTTCTCAAATATACTTTTCTAAGAATGTTTGGGAATTAAGTATAGCAGAGGCTTCAATGATTGCTGGTATCACTAAAAATCCATCAAGATTTTCATTGTATAGGTCAATTCCTGCTGAAGATATTGATAACTCTAAGCATGATGTTATTAAGGACGTTGTGATTTATGGTAGTCGTTATACATTGGTGTATAATGACTCTGAACGTGTAATAGATCGTAAAAATATTATTCTCAGTAAGATGAATGAGCTGGATTTTATAACCGAACAAGAATATGAAGAAGCTAAAGCAGTTAAAATCAGAGATGTTCTTAATCCTAAGAAAGAAGAAAAGGAAAATATCTCATCATTCTTTGGTGATTACGTGAAAGGTCAAGTACTTGACGTTTTTGAAAATGAATTAGGTTACTCTAACCAGATGGCTAAAGATACTTTGTTTGGTGGTGGATTAAAAATTTATGCTACCATAGATACTGAGCTTCAAAATACTATGGAAGGTGTTTTTAATAATTTTGATCAGATTATGAACAAAATAAATGGAGATAGGAGTCCCAGGTTAATAGATAAAGATTCATTTAAAAATGAAAATATTATAAATCAACACGGTAAGGTCATCTTTTATAAAAAAGAAAAACTGTTAAATGAAAATTCTGATTTAACAATAGATAAAGGTACTTATGTATTAAATGACAACGGAAGCCTTACTATTAATAACAGAAAATTAAATATTTATCCCGGAACTGTGGATATAGTGGATTATTATACAGTCAACGAAAACAATAATCTTTTAATATGTGAAATGGGTTCATTAGATTCAAGGATTGATATGACTAGAGAAGATAATGGAAAAATTGTAATTTCGGCAGATTATCTGGCTAATAATAACGATTTCTACACTATTGATGAAAATGAAAATCTAATAATTAATTCTAAATACTTTGACGATAATTATGAAGAAACACTACAGCCTCAGTCAGCTGTAGTTATAATGGATTATAGAACTGGAGAAATTAAAGCTCTAATAGGCTCTCGAGATAATTTAGAGAAAAGCAAGACACTTAATAGAGCTACCAAGTCTCAAAGACAACCAGGTTCAGCTATTAAGCCGCTTTCTGTATACCTCCCGGCTCTTGATAAAGGATTTGAAGCGGGATATACGCCCGCAACGGTGATAGATGACATTATACATTTTGGTCCTGACGGCAGCAAATGGCCTCAAAACTGGTATGAAGGAAGTAATTACAAACATGGCAAATATGCGTATGGATATTGGGGACTGCATACTCTAAGACAATCTCTAGAACAATCAATAAATGTTAATTCAGTTAAGACTTTAGAGCAGATAGGTATTAAAACATCTTTGAATTATTTGGATAAATTGGGTTTATCAGATGATATTGTTACAAGCGATGAAAACAGAAGAGTTAATGATGAAAATCTTTCAGCCTTAGGTTTAGGTGGTTTCACTAAAGGAGTTACTCCGCTTAATATTACGGCTGCATATGCAGCTATTGCTAATAAAGGAATTTATTGCGAGCCTATAGCTTTTACAAAGATTGAAGATAAAAATGGAAATGTAATATACGAAAATACTTCTGATAAGAATAGAGTAGTTAGTGAACAGGTTGCATATTTAATGTCTGATATTTTAGAAAGTACTGTAAGTAACGGATTAGCACAAAGAGCACAGTTCGATGGTGCAAATAATACTAAAATTCCTGCCGCAGGAAAAACTGGAACTACCCAAAGGAAAGGTGATGCTTGGTTTATTGGATACTCTCCTTATTATGCAGCAGGAGTTTGGATAGGTAATGACACTTATGAAATTAAATTGTCAGAAGGAAGTAGGATAGCATCACATTTTTGGTCAGCAATAATGAGTGAAGTGCATAAAGGTTATGCTCCAAAAAGTTTTGAAGTTCCTGATGGTATAGTAACTCTTGATATATGTACACAATCAGGTAAACTGGCAGGAAATCTCTGTGCTCATGACCCAAGAGGCAGTATGGTTAAAAGTGAAATATTTATTAAGGGAACAGAACCAAGAGAATTCTGTGATGCTCATAAAGAGGTTAAAATAAATAGCAGCAACGGTAAGCTGGCTAACGAATTCTGTCCGGAAGAACTTGTAGTAACAAAGGTTTTAGTGGATAGACCTCTGCCTTATGACCCAAATAGTCCAGAATATCTTGACATTGAAAAGTCTACAAAAAAAATAGTAACTATACCTTACGATTATATTTATAGAGTTCCTACTGAAGTATGTGATGAGCATAATAAGCACACTCAATTCCAGGAATGGATAAATAAATGGATAGAAAACGGAAGTAATCCAGATGAAATCCCAGAAGATTATATAGAAGAAATGCGTCAATACTATAAAGAACTGGAATCTCAAGAAAATCCTGATAATCCTGATAATAATGAAGGTGAAGAAAATAATTCCGAAAACGGAAATGAAGAAGATTCAGACATAGAAACAATAGATAGCGAAGATAACAATTCTGATGGAAATTAAATAACTTAAAAAATAATAGCGGACTATAGGTCCGCTATTATTAGTTTAAATTTAAAAATGTGTTTGTTATCATAAGTAATTTTTTGCAAAAAATGTTTGTGGTATAATTATAAATCACTTTTATTAAGTATTTCTTTTAATGCTTTCGTCAACACAGGAGCTCCTATGCTGCAATCATCATTACCATCCATTTTTCCTATATCTCCAATGCCAATAATTATAGGAACAGAATAATTATTTATAGTATCAACTGTATCTCCGTAAAGAATTTTAGTATCTGTTTCATCTCCATCTTTATTTACTGCATTTTTTACAATTTTACCAAATCTATCTACAGAAAAATCCACTTTTACACCTTCTACATCTTCTGTATTAGATGCAACTGCAATTATTCCTAAAATTCTAATGCTGTCGTTAGACAGAAGTATATCTAAAGCCCTCTCACCGTTTCCTATTCCGGGATCACCAATGTCATCAACCATAATTACTACAGGGTCATGTTTTGAAATTTTTATTAAATCTATTATCTTGTGTCCTTCAATAGGTGTAGGGTTGCCTGCTGATCTTGATATACATCTTCCCCCTATATTTTTGACAGCTGTTTCTACTGCCCTTTTTGCAATTCTATCACCATCTGTAATTAAAATTATACTTCTCTTTTCTTTCATATTAATCCCTCTTTTACTTGGTTTTAGGGTCAAATATTACAGCCATAATGTATCCAAAAACAGTTGCTGCCGCAACACCTCCTGCTGTAGCACTTATACCTCCAGTAAAAGCACCTAAAATTCCGTCTGTCTTTACAGCCTCTATAACTCCTTTAGCTAAAGAATAACCAAATCCAGGTAAAGGAACTGTAGCACCTCCTCCTCCAAATTCTACTATAGGTTCATATATACCAATAGCAGTTAAAATTACTCCCGATGTTACAAAAAGTACTAACACATGAGCCGGAGTTAGCTTAGTTTTATCCATCAATATTTGACCTATGACACAAATTATTCCTCCAACTAAAAAAGCTTTTAAATAATCCATAACTGCCCTCCTAGCTTATTGAGTTGCTTATTGTTACAGCATGAGCTATACCCGGTATAGATTCTCCTTGCTGAGCACTGGTAGGAGAAAGTAAAGCTCCTGTTGAAATTAGCATGATTTTGTTTAGTTTATTTTGTAAAAGTTCTTTGTATATATATCCATTAAATACAACTGCAGAACATCCGCATCCACTACCACCTGCATGTGTATCTTGTACTTCGTTATCAAATATTTTAACTCCGCAGTCTGAATACACTTTAGAAATACTATATCCTTCTTTTTTGATTAAATCTTCTGCAATATCTTTACCAATAGATGCCAAATCTCCTGTTATTATTAAATCATAATCACTTGGCTTAAATCCTGTATCTTTAAAATGCTGTACTATAACATCAGCCGCTGCTGGTGCCATAGCTGCTCCCATATTATTAGAATCCTTTATTCCCGGATCAATAACCTTACCGGTTGTTACATGTGTTACATATGGACCTTCACCTTGGCTTGTAAGAATAGAAGCACCTGCCCCTGTTACTGTCCATTGAGCTGTTAAAGGTCTTTGATTGCCTAACTCTAAAGGATATCTATACTGTCTTTCAGCAGTACTAAAATGACTGGATGCAACACAGGCAACCTTATCTGCATACCCTCCATCAATAATCATTGCACCAAGACTAATAGATTCAGTCATAGTTGAACATGCACCGTACAAACCAAAGAAAGGAATTTGAAGTGAACGAGCTGAAAAAGAAGATGCAATTATTTGATTTAATAAATCTCCAGCAAAAAGATAGTCTACCTGCGATTCTACAATTTTTGCATTACTAAGTGCTAATCTAACTGCCTCCTGCTGCAGCTTGCTTTCACATTTTTCCCATGATTCTTCTCCCCATAAATCATCTTGAATAATTATGTCAAAATAATCTTTTAACGGTCCTTGACCTTCTTTTGGTCCTACAATGCTAGAAGTAGCCATGATAGATGGAGGATTCTGAAACATAACTGTCTGTTTTCCTAACTTTTTTTGTGCCAAAGTTTTTCCTCCTTATCTTTTTAATAATAGATATATTATTCCCACAATTACTGAACTTCCAAATCCATAAACTAATACAGGTCCTGCAACTGTAAACATTTTTGCTGCTACTCCCAAAACAAAACCTTCACGCTTAAATTCCATAGCTGGAGAAACTATAGAATTAGCAAAACCTGTAATAGGAACAATAGAACCTGCTCCTGCCTTTTTGCCTAACTTATCATAAATACCTAAACCCGTAAATAGTGCTCCTAAAAATATAAGTATAACAGGTGTAGCTATAGCTGCTTCTTTTTCATCTAATCCATTATCAATAACAAAATTTGTTATTAATTGACCAAATGTGCTGATTAGACCTCCAACTACAAAAGCCCACATACAATTTTTAATTATTTTAGGCTTAGGAATTTTTTTATTTACATATTTTTCATAATCTTTTTTGTTTATGTTTTTCATTTAAATCACCTTTCTTGATTTATTGTTTATCATTATCTTTAAAATCATACAAGCAATTTTATCCGATATATTATAATTCTAATACTCCCGCTTGCAAAGCTGTGAGTAAAGAACTATATGATATCCGGATAAGACAATTAAGCTTTTAGATCTAATTTTAACTTCATATACACTTAATCTTACTTTTTATTCTATTTTTTAATTAATACTAACCAATAAATTAAAGAACCAGTAACTTTTCCTAATGACATAGCAAACAGGATAATATATAAATTTTTCGTTATTTTAACTCTTCTAACAAGTACAGGAATTACATTTATCACCTCTGCTAAAGCAGATGCCAAAAGTCCTACAAATACACCAAAACTAAACCCAATGGGAATAAGCAGGATTTTAGAAAGGTTTATACTTCCTCCTAAAAAAGACAGTAACGTAATAGAAAATGTTGAAGTTATTAATAATTTTTCATAAAGCCTAATAAATGTTGAAGAATTAGTAAGCTGAGCTAATCTAGGTACTATGTCTAACAGTGTAATAAAGGCTGCTGCGGATGTACCTACTAAAGATCCTCCAGAAATTCCCAAAAATATGACTATTAAATTTTCAAGCAACCTATCACCACACAATCTAATTTTAGTTTAAGATTTATCTTTATTAATTTGCTTAGTTGTATCTAAAATGTATTTATCTATGTTCTTTTCAAATAAATGCATTTCTACATCTAAAGGACTGGGGTCTTTTTTGTATTTCTTTTTAACAATATGATTAAAAAATGTTATCATCCCTATTCCAATGCCTAAAGAATATGATATGTAAAGGAAAATAGGATTTTCACTCTTTTCTCCAGTTATTATTTCATGAAAATCTTTTAATGATTCTTCCATATTAACATCTTCATGAAAATTTATTATAGCTAATGCTGCACCAAAAAATAGTACAATACTAATAAGTGCAATCTTAATATATTGAAATGCTAAGTTTACGTTTTTGTTTTCTCTTATATTTACCAGTATTTCAGGAGCTCCAAGAACCGTTAATATTCCATCACTACTATAATCATGAATTTTTTTTACTATCTGTAGTGCAGATAATACATCACTGTTTTTATCTATTGAAGCTTTATGAATGTCTAACTCTAAAATACCTTGTTTTAAATATTCAGCACTGCTGTAAACAGTAGCTATGTGCTTAATTTTTAATACCTCTCCGGGTTTTGCATCTATCTTAGGCTCTAGTTGAATAAAAATTTGAGGATTATCTATGACTAATCCCTCCCTGCATAAAATCATATTTGATATTTTGAACCAGTTTAGCCCTTTTAGGAATTTCTTTATTTGATCTGTTATTAGAAAGCAAAATCCACCCCAAAGATAATACAACGGTAAATATAAGTACAATAGTTATTATTTTAGTCAATAATTTAGGCATAAAATCAACTCCATTTCATAATTATTATTTGCAAATACACTTTTTTGATGCAAAAAAATAAAGGCATGTAATTCATGCCTTTGATAGTATTTTTTTCATATTTTCCAACACTCTTTTTTCAATTCTTGATACTTGAACTTGAGATATACCCAATAACTCTGCTATCTCTGTCTGAGTCTTATCTTGGAAATACCTTAAAACAATTATCTGTCTGTCTCTAGGTTTAAGTTCATTAAGAACCTGTTTTAAAGTTATCCTATCAAGAATTTCTAAATCCTCGCTTTGATTGTTAGATACTTTATCAATTAAGTGAATCGGCGAACCATCATTTTGATGTATTACATCATATAAGTAATCCGGCTGATGATTAGAGTCTAATGCCATAATAATGTCTTCTGTGTCAATTTTAATTTCTTCAGAAATTTCTTCAATACTAGGTTCTCTGCCAAGGATTTTAGTTAATGCCTCCTTAGCCATTTTAACTTTGTTAGCTGTCTGCTTTAAAGAACGGCTAACCTTAATAATTCCATCATCTCTTAAAAATCTTTTAATTTCTCCAATAATCATTGGTACTGCATATGTAGAAAAACGAACTTCATATTTAGAATCAAATTTCTGAATTGCTTTTATAAGCCCTATGCACCCAAGCTGAAATAAATCTTCTGTATCATATCCTCTGTTACTAAATCGTTTTAAAACACTTCTCACAAGACCTAAATTGTGACTAACTATAATAGATTGAGCTTCCTCATCTCCAGTTTGTGCTTTATTTATTAAATCCATTGTTTCTTCGTGACTTAAAAGATCATGAGAAATATTTTTCGCAGAATTTCCATTCATATAACCTACCCCTTAGTAGAAACACTTTTAAATTCTTTTACCATTCTTATAATTGTGCCTTTTCCTTCTTCGGATTTCACTTCTAATTCATCCATAAATGTCTCCATAACTGTAAATCCCATACCAGACCTTTCCAGTTCCGGTTTTGAAGTATATAGCGGCTCCATTGCAATATTAATGTCTTTTATACCCTTACCTTTATCTTTGACAAAAATTTCGATTTTATTATCATTTATATTACATTCAATGAAAACAATTCCATCTGTACCTTCATATCCATGAATAATTGAATTAGTTACAGCTTCTGAAACTGCGGTTTTAACATCTGCTAATTCTTCAATAGTAGGGTCAAGTTGTGCGGCAAAAGCTGCTACAACAACTCTAGCAAAAGACTCGTTTTGCGATTTACTTGGAAATTCTAATTTCATATTATTTTCTATCACTATAATCACTCTCCTATATATTACTTAAAGCTTCTACTTCACTTTGATAGACTTTTACTATCTTTAAAATTCCAGACATAAAAAGGATTTTTTCCATACGTGGATTAACATTAATCAAAGCCAGTTTTCCATTGTTCCCCTGAGCATTTTTGTATCTGCCCATTATCAATCCGATACCTGAACTATCCATAAAGGATATACCCTTTAAATCCAGCACAATATTCTTGAGCATTTTCTTTCGATATTCTTCATCTATACTTTTTCTAATATCTTCTGCTGAATGATGGTCTAGTTCTCCAATAAATCTTACAATTAAATTTTTATCTTTTACATCAAAATTTACTTGCACATGATAACCTCCTATATTTCATTTTCTATTCTATTTTCATATTCTCTAAATGTATTGTTTAATCCTTCAATGAAAAATGTCTTATTTTGTAATATATTGCGAATATTTTAATTTATTTTGACACATTCAAAATTCTGTTTTGATTTAGACAGTTTTGGTATAATATAAAGGAGTAAGAAAAATAAAAGTTACAAGGGGTGATTAATATTAAAGCATTATTTACATATAACTACGGTGACGAAAAGATAAATAAAATACGAGAATTGGGATATGAAATAATATTAGAGAATGAAAGTGATATTACTTATAAAGAAGAATTTGCAGATGTTGAAGTATTAATTTGTTATAACCCTTTTAACACATTAAATATCAGCATGATGAAAAATTTAAAATGGATTCAGTTATCTAGTATAGGAATAGATCAGACTCCAAAAGATTATTTGATTAAAAATGATATTATACTAACTAACAATAAAGGCGGATACAGCATACCTATGGGTGAATGGATAGTAATGAAATCATTAGAGTTAATTAAAAACAGTAAAAACATGTATTTCAATCAAACTCAAAGAAAGTGGCATATGGATACCTCTATACTAGAGATTTATGGAAAAACTATAGGATTTATAGGAACCGGTAGTATAGCTGTAGAAGCAGCAAAAAGATTTCAAGGTTTTGAAGTTAATATCATTGGATTAAATACAAATGGCAGAGATGTTGAATACTTTGACAAATGCTATAGTAAGAATGAAATTAAGCTTATGTTATCTTTATGTGATTATGTAGTTCTTACCATTCCTTATACTGATGACACGCATCATATGTTTAATGACGATATATTTGATCTTATGAAAAATGATGCTTATCTAATTAATGTTTCTAGAGGAAGTATTATTGATGAAAATGCTATGATAAAAGCTTTAAGAAGTGGTTCTATTAAAGGAGCTGCACTGGATGTTTTTGAACAAGAGCCTTTATCTAAAAATAGTCCGCTTTGGGAGCTGGACAATGTAATTATAACCGCCCATAATTCCTGGGTGTCAGAGATGAGGAATTTAAGAAGGTATAATACAATTTATGAGAATATGAAAAGGTACACTAAAGGTGAAAACCTGAAAAATGTAGTAGATTTAACTAAAGGATATTAAAGAGAAAATAGTTCCTAAGATAGGAACTATTTTTTCTCTAGTTATAACACTGTAGCTTACATTCCTTTTTGATTAGAAATATCTTTTACTGTTGCATAAGGATGATAATATCTTCCATTTTGCCTTGTATAGGATTTAACAAATGGTATGTCATTTATCTGAACTGATTGGGAAGGGCAATAATTAACACAAGCATAACACATATAACACAAGACATCCTTCTGCCAGACTGGCTTTTTATCTTTCATTTTTATCTTTTGTGATAAACAAACTTTTTCGCAAATTCCACATTCTGTACACTTAGAGTCCGAACAAAAGTAATTAACACCTCCGATATATTCAGAGAGCGTCATGCCAAAAAGGACTAATTTCTCTAGAAAATAATTGAAAACAGCATTATAAGGAAATCCCGTTAAATACTCTGTATCTTTTTCTCTGCTGATTTTTTTGTTTACTACAATATTTTCAATTAAATCTAGTTTCTCTTGAACTACAGATTCTAATTTTAAAATATCATCTTCAACTGGACTTTTGTATTGCTTATCTCTTGGATCATTCACACTCATATTTAGAATAAAATGAGAATCTAAACGTTTATTCTTCTTCTTTAAAAGTTTGTCCATTTTCTTAAAACCTCTAAATATGGTATGCCCACGTGTTGCTATTGCAAAAACGTATTTTGATGATTTCATATCAGCCTTTTTTAGAAATCTGCTTACTGCTATAGGAATAGTTAAAGCGTGTACTGGAAAAACAATACCTATAGTTTTTCCGTTAGTTTGTATAATATCTTTATGTAAGAGACTTATAATTGGTATTAGAGTAGAGTCAGGAATCCTTTTTTGCAACTCTCTAGCAACATATAATGAATTTCCCGTACCTGAAAAGTAATATATTTCTGTACTCATTATAACACCTCCTTATATCATACATTCACCAAAAAACTATAATATTAATAATCTACTATAGATAAGCAATATCATGATTTAAAATAATAAGTGAGTGCATTTGCCAAACATGACTGCTCCCATTGTAAGCCTCTAAGAGTATAGATTTAAATACTTTTATATTTCTGACATGCTTTAATCACATGACTTAAGAGTATAGAAGTTGTTACACTTCCTACTCCTCCTGGTACAGGAGTTATTGCTTTTACAATCTTTTCTACTTCATCGTAATCTATATCACCACAGATTCCGCCATCTTCATCATTATTGATACCTACATCTATTACAACATTTGTATCATTAAAATAGTCTGAACCAAAAAATTTAGCTTTACCAATAGCTGTAACTACTATATCAGAACTTGAAGTTATCTTCATTAAATCCTTAGTCTTTGAATGACATATAGTAGGAGTAGCCTTTTCTTCTAACAGCATCATGCTAAGAGGTCTTCCAACCACAAGACTAGAATTTATAACTGCAACATTAGCTCCTTTTAAATCATAATTATAATATTTAAGTATCTCAATAACTGCCTTTGGAGTACATGGTATAAATCCATCCAAATCTCCCGTAAAAACTTTTTGTAGATTTAGCGGGTTCATACAATCAATATCTTTATCTGGGTTAATAGTGTTTTTTACTATATCAATATCAATTTGTGCTGGTAAAGGTCTAAATATAAGAATTCCGTGAATATTATCATCATTATTTACTGTATCTAAAAGCTCAGTAAATTTATCCATTGAGTCTTCTCTATCTAATTCAAATACCTTATATCCAATACCTAGTGCCTCACAATTGTCAATAATACTGTTTTCATAGGCTAAATCATCCGCTCTTTCTCCCATACGAATTATACCTAAAGTCGGTACAATCTTTTTTTTCTTAAGTTCAGCTATATCTACTTTAATATTGTCCTTTATCTCTTTAGCTACCGGTCTTCCCATCAAAATTGAACTCATACTAATCCCCTCCAAAGAAATATTACTTTTAGTTACTATATATCTACAAATTTTAAACTTATTTTATTCAATAAAAAATATATACTAAAAAATTACTTGTATATATTTTTTATTTAGAACTTTGATACCCCTATATTATTTTCCCTATATCTAAACCTGTATGTTTATAATAGTTTTAAAGATTGTTGTAAATTAACTTTTCTTAGCAATAAAAAAGTAAACTCCAATTCCTAACGCAACTAAAATTAACACAATATAAACTATAAAATTATTAGTATTATTTTGGGAATCATTATTATCCATTTCACCATTATTGTTATCTTCGTTATCTAAATTTCCTTTACCATCTTTATTATCTACTGATTTTTCTATGGTTTTTAAATTTATTTCATTTTCTAATAATTCTACTTCATAATTATCAGTTAAAATTAAATCTAAATCCATTTCATTAATATATGTTTTGCCTTTATAAATTATTGGTTCACTCATAAGAGTATAAACAATTTCTGTTTCATCTTGCTTTCTATACGCTGATGTACTTGCTATATTTAATGTTGAATTATTAACTTGAATTTCACCGTTGCTTTCAATTTTTACCTGTTGTTCTATTAATTCCATAAAAAGCTTTATAGGAATATACTTATCTTCATCAATAGCATATACATCTTGTAAAACTCCTATTATTTCGTTATCAATAATTACATTATATTGTATAGGCTGATTCTCTACACTTTTATCAGCAAAATATGATAAAATGGGCTGTCCGGGATTAACACCATTTACTATACCATCCTTATCCTTAACAACTACACCATTTACTATTACGTATTCTATACCTTGGGTAGCTGTAGCAGGTTTTTCTACTGTACTTTTATCTATAATAGTTTCTGAATTAAAGATTGTTAAATCAGCATCTGCACCTATTTCAATTCTGCCCTTTCGCTTCATTGATGGAGCTATACTCTCTAATCTTTTTGCTGGCAGATAAGATACCTTTTTTATTCCATCCATAAGGGATATAACCTGCTTCTCTCTTACATAAACTCCAAATAGTTTACCGTAAGTTCCTGCTCCTCTTGGATGATTATTATGTGATGGTTCAATTATAGTATCACTGCCTATCATGAGATACGGTTCTTTAAGAGCCATTATAAGTTCTTCTTCCGGCATTGAGCCGTGTGCTGCAACAAGCACACGTCTACTTCTATAATCATCCCATACATCCTCTGAAAGCCTTATATTTGTTCCTCCAACCTGCAGATCACTGTAAGTAATACCGTATCTCTCCTGCCAGCCCGGACTAAACCTCGCTGAAGACGTATACGTAGCCCAGAAATCATACGGATAAACACATGCTGTTACATCTAAACCTTCATTTCTGGCATCACGAACCATTTGTAAAGCTTCATCCATTACAAATGTTCCACCTGTACTGTTTATGTGCATTATATGGATTGCAGCTTTTGTTTCTTTAGCATAATCTATAACTTCTTGTATACCCTCAAGACTTGTTCCCGGAGGTTGAATATCAGAATATCTTAAATGATAAAATGTAGGTGCATTATATTCATTAGCTAAGTGTAATAAAGGTATAACTTCATCTGATGTGATACCAGGTATATATTCAAAGCTAAAAGAAATACCTAATGCTCCTTCTTCTATATTTTCTCTTACATCTTGAACTAATTTTTGAATATCCTCTTGACTAGTAATTGAATTGTAAATGTTATGTCCTGCATAAGGCCATCTAAGTCTAGTTATAAACGAAGATGCTCCAAAGTTAATTTTTCTACCTCTTCTTTGCCAGTAATCATACCAATTCTTAGCATTTTCAGTTCCTCCATGCATTAAAAGGTTGCTTGTCACTCCATCATATATTTTATACTTAACCCCTTCATCGTTAGGTTCATATGAAATTAAGTCTATAAAACCAGGGGATATGATAAGTCCTTTAGCATCAATTACTCTTTTTGCTGCTAATTCTTCATCTGTAATCCTAACAATCTTACCATTTAATACTGCTAAGTTATATCCGTTTAACTCATGTTCAGTTTCAGGGTTTATAATTGTTCCGCCTTTGATTACTATATCATATTCTACTTCTGTATCTGCATAATAAAAATTAAAATTTAAAGTTAACAATGATACTACTAATACTAAAATATAGAGTTTGTTCTTTGTTATATAGTCTGCTTTCATTTTGTATGTTCCTTTCATTTACAATATATTGATATAAAGTAAGAGTCAGTTCAGGTGGAGTTTTAACTTCATCTGAAGACGTAGTCATCTTATCCGAATACTATAGAGTTTTTACTCGCCGCTTATAGAAGCGGGAGTATTAGAATTGTAAGCTATCGGACAAATATACTAATAAGTTTTAACAACTTTATTATGATGTATTCAACAAACAGGTCGAATTTCCTGTTTTTTTGTTTTTAACTTAATATTAATTTAACTTAATAAATTAATATACTCTTACTCTGAAAGGAAATTTTCTAGCTTTTCTATTCTTTCAGTTTGATTTTTGATGTTTAGGAATGGAATAGTTATATCTCTCTCATCTAATTCTAAAATCTTCTTCATTAACTTAGATGATGGAATCCTATTGGGCATATTTATTCTTTCAAGCAAGTAATGACCATTTTTAAAATCTCTTATTCCATCATGAACACTTAAAGATGCCTTAAAACCCATATCTTCTAAAATAATTTCACTTAAATCGTTATATATACCATAAGGATAACTGAATACTATTACATCGTTTCCTATTTTTTCTTCAATTAAATTTGTTAATTTATTAGTATCCTCAAAAAATCTACTTACGTAATCTGCTATGTTTTCTTCTTCTAACCTACTTACCCCTTTGCCTTGAGTTATATTATCTCCAAAATTGTGTAAATCATATGAATGATTCTGTATATCAATTACACCACTATCATACATTTCTTTTCCCTCTTCCCATGTAAAATGAGGTATAAATGGTTTTCTGTCATACCCATCATATTGCCCTCCAACTGACCATCCAATGATAAATATGGTTGCCTTCATATTTAATTCCTTTAATACCGGATATGCAAATACATAGTTACTCCTATATCCATCATCAAATGTAATGATAATAGGATTTTCGGGTAAGGTTGTACCATTTTCAACAGCATCAAAATAATCTTTAAAATGTATAGTATTATACCCCAATGCTTTTAAATACAACATATCTTCTTTAAATTTTTCCGGAGATATTATTATATCGTTCCAAGTTTCAGAATCATCACTTATATGATGATACATTAATATAGGTATCTTGGAATCTAATAAAACATTATCACCTTTAGAATCTTCTTTTTTATTATTTAATATCCTAAAATTAAGTTTATCCACACTTAATCCTTTTTGTTCACTCCAAGTTGTCACTAATCCTAAACGTATACTATAATCCGAGGTTAAAGGTAAATAAGTTGCTCCTTTATAATTTAGCAGAGGGTATTCATTATTTATATTATCAATTTTATTTCCATTAATGGTTATTTTATAATTAGGTATACGAACACCATTTAATAACATTAATACTTGAGTTTGTGTAATTATTAAAGTTATGATCAATATAAATAGTAATAAGAATATAATAATAATCTTTTTTTTCATAAGCAATAAACCTCCAATTTTTATTCTTCTAAATTGTTTGGATTTAAATGTGAAAAATATCCATTTTGTTGTTATTGAAAAATAATACTACTAAATTATACTATATAACACTTTTCAATTCAAATTAAATGGAACTTAATCTCATAGTAAAAAATACTAAGAGAAACATTTGCACAATATGACTACAATAAAAAAAGTAGATTACATGAAAATCCTCTTTATTAAGCGGTGGCAAAATAAAAATAACACCTGCTATAAAGCAGATGTTACCTCGATACAAGCAAATCTATAAGCCGAATTCTGTATTTGATAGTCATCTATCTACAGTTATTGTTGCCAATAACCTTTAGCGACCTACCTACGGGACGGCGGACGGACAACCGCCTTTTTAAGTCCCTGCTTGGTCTTGCTCCAGATGGGGTTTACAGAGCCAGCTAGTCGCCTAGCTGCTGGTGAGCTCTTACCTCACCTTTCCATCCTTACCCGGCAAACTTCCGGGCGGTCTATTTCTGTTGCACTATCCTTAGGGTTGCCCCCACTGGGTGTTACCCAGCATCCTGTCCTATGGAGTTCGGACTTTCCTCATGCAAAAGCATGCGACTATCTGATTTACTTGTATTAAGTTTTTTAGCGACAAATAACAATATAACATAAAATTATATTTATTGCAAATGGAAATTAATTCAATATACTATTGTTTCTTTACATATAGCAAAATTCTATCACAATTATCACAGTAATAAATATCATCATTTTTCTTAAGTTTGGATACTATTGTAAGTGGTATGTTCATATGGCAGCCCGTACATTTATCATCTGAAATCTTCACTAAAGCTTTAACTTTTCTAGCTTTAATAGCTTTATATTTTTGTATTAGAACTTCATCAATCTGCTTCATGAATTCGTTTCTTAACTCTTCTTTTTCTTTAATTAAATCAGTTAATTCTTTTATATTCTTGCTTCTCTGGTCTTTTGCTGAGTCAAGCTTCTGTCTATAAGTTTTATAGTCGTTTTCTAAATCAATCAACTTAACTTTAATGTTTTCAATATCTTCCATCAAAGCTAACATTTCAAATTCTAATTCTTCAATTAAATCTTTTAAATTTTTTATTTCTTTATTCATATGCTGTATCTGATTCAAATCTGTAATATCACCACTATAGAGCTTTTCTTCAATATCTTTTAACCTAAAGTTAAATTCATCAACTTTTTTGCTATGTCTCCTTATTTTTTCATTATCAACATCTACTTTAGTCTTAAAATTACAAATATCATACTCTAACTGATTTAGTTTTAATTCAAACTCTTCAATATTTTTTGCCGTTTCTGCCTTCTTAACCTTATCAATCAATTGATTTAATTCTTCATCATACTTTTGAAGCTCCCATAATAGACTTAGTTGATCCATTCTAACCCTCCTCAACATTTTTCCTTATCAAACTTCTTAAATCACCTCAAAGGCATAATCATTTCTTTTATACACTAAAATAGATACATTCACAATACTTTTAAGATATTCTTCTAATAGACTTAAAACATGCTTTTCTGTGTCAAAATGCCCTGCATCTATTAAACTTAATCCAAGTTCTAATGCTAATTGTGAATCATGATACTTAATGTCTCCGGTTATATAAAGCTGTGCATTTTTTTTGTGAACATCAGTAATAAAATCTCCGCCGCTACCTCCACATATGGCTACGCGATGGATTTTGTGATTTAAATCTCCATAAACTCTAACATTACTACATGAGAGCTTCTCCTTAACATGATTGACATAATCTTTTAAAGCTATAGGTTTTTCAAGTACACCAATTCTACCGTTACCAAATTTATTATTATAAAAACTTGTGCTGTATGTAGTATTTTGACACGCTGAATTTAAAATATCCAGATTATTTAGTCCTAATAATCTCCCTAAGTAATCATTTAATCCGTTTTTACAAATGTCTAGATTTGTATGAGCAGTAAATACAACGATGTCGTTCTTAATAAGATTATATATTATTTTTCCTTTAGTTTCATCATTTGATATACTCTTTAATCCGCTAAAAATAAGGGGGTGATGAGTTATAATCATATCTATATTGTTCTTTACTGCTTCATCTACTACTCCTTTAGTAATATCAAGGGCTAATAAGACTTTAGAAACTTCTTTTTCTCTGCTGCCTAATTGCAGTCCTGAATTATCCCATTCTTCTGCAAGATAAGGTGGTGCAAGCTCATCAATAGCGTTTATAATGTCTTTTGCAATCATAATTTCTTTAGTACCTCCATTAGATTATTATACCTTTCTTGTAAAGTCTCATACCTTTGTAATGCTTCTTTTGACTGGCTTTTATTTAAAATTCTTAATATTTTTTCTACTTCTTTTAGCTTTTTTAAGATAAATTCACCTAATAACTCATCTTTATTTTCAATAAGTCTTTTTCCTATTTCAAAATGTATCGGATTTTTTATCTCTTCTCTTCCGTGAATAACTGTAAAAATTTCATACATTTTATCCTTTTCCCTGACAAGTTTTTCATCTTCAATTTTCATTTGATTTTCATATATAAACCTTCTTAATTCATCTGAAGCAACCATAGGTTGTAGTACAAATTTACTTATGCTCCTAGTAATATTTAAATTTTCTCTTAAAATATCTATTATTAAATGTCCTCCCATGCCTGCTATAATTGCCGTATCTACTTCTTTGGGCTTTATGGGTTCTAAACCGCTTCCAAGTCTTGTTTCAATTCTATCTGTTAATCCACACTTTTCTATGTATTTTTTAGCACTTTGTAAAGGTCCTGGATTTATGTCTGTAGCAATTACATTTGGACAAATTTTCTCTCTTATTAAATATACTGGAATATAACCATGGTCAGTACCTATATCTCCAATATTTGAGCCAATTTGAACAAAGTCTGCAATTCCTTGCAATCTTGGTGTTAACTTCATCCCATATGACCTCTTACTGGTAAGTTAAGAGCAAAGTCGTAAAACTCCTCTAAGCTTCCTTCATAATCAGGCGTTATACTACCTTCTTTTCTGTCTATTTTCAAGTCATTTATTAAGAATGTTTTAATACCAAGCTTTGCAGCAATAATATCTTCTTGTACATCATTGCCTACCATCATAACCTCGCTGCTTTTTTTATCTATTATGCTTAATATTTCTTTGTAATACTCAAGATTTGGCTTACAATAGTGCATATTGTCATACGTTGTAATTAGTTTAAAATCGTCTACATTAAGACCTGCCCACTCAACTCTATGACAAACAGCATCTTTTGGAAACATTGGATTAGTAGCTATGACTAAATCGTAGCTCTTTTCTTTTAAGATATTTATAATTTTAGCTGATAAAAAGGTTGGATTAGTAAGATTTTTTAAGCTTGTAAAGTCGTTTTTATAAAAATCATCTAAGATAGGATATATAGTGTTAAGATCATTTTCTACACGAGTCTGAAAGTCTTCAAAAAAAGCTTCTTTATTAGTTTTATTAGCATCAAGATTTTTTACCATGTATTTAGTAGAATTCCATACATGATTTGATAATTCTTCCGGGTTTATATGACCGGATAATTTTTTTGCTAAATGCATAAAATAACCTTGGATAAATTTCTCCATGTTTAACGGAAGTAAAGTTCCGTCTAAATCAAATAAAATTGTGTTCATACTATCACTCTCTTTCTATTTTATTTTAAGGATGGTTAGAATGGATAAAAAACGTTCTTCAAAACAAGATATTTATTCAATATTTACCTGGGGTGGTACTAATCACGCTTGGGAAACAGAAGCAGAGGTTCTATCCCAAAAGCTTAAAAAAGAAAAAGAACCCAAAGAGAAAGATAATAAAAATAAACATTATTATATTAGAGATCGTGATTAAACATTTAAAGATTCGCATTGGCGAATCTTTAAATTCTTATGAACATTAATTAATTGATAGTAAATCTATCAATTAATTTATTCTAAAAAATCTTTTAATTTTTTACTTCTACTGGGATGTCTTAGCTTTCTTAAAGCTTTAGCTTCAATCTGTCTAATTCTTTCTCTGGTTACATCAAATTCTCTCCCTACTTCTTCTAAAGTTCTTGCTCTTCCATCATCAAGACCAAATCTTAATCTTAAAACCTTTTGCTCTCTATCAGTTAATGTATCTAAAACGCCTATTAACTGCTCTTTTAATAGAGTAAAGGTTGCAGCTTCTGCCGGTGCTTGAGCCTCATCATCAGGTATAAAATCTCCAAGATGACTATCTTCCTCTTCACCGATAGGTGTCTCAAGAGAAACTGGCTCTTGAGCAATTTTTAAAATTTCTCTAACCTTTTCTTCTTCTAAGTTCATTTCTTCTGCAATTTCTTCAGGAGTTGGATCTCTGCCAAATTCTTGTAAAAGCTGTCTGGAAACTCTTATAAGCTTATTAATAGTTTCAACCATATGAACAGGTATTCTAATAGTCCTTGCTTGGTCAGCTATAGCTCTAGTAATAGCTTGACGAATCCACCATGTTGCATAAGTACTAAACTTATACCCCTTTTTATAGTCAAACTTTTCAACTGCTCTTATCAGTCCAAGGTTACCTTCCTGTATCAAATCTAAAAACAGCATGCCTCTACCGACATATCTTTTTGCAATACTTACAACAAGTCTTAAATTAGCCTCTGCCAATTGTCTTTTAGCTAATTCATCCCCTTGTTCCATTTGTTTAGCTAAGGATTTTTCTTCTTGTGCAGTTAGTAAAGGTACTTTACCTATTTCCTTTAAATACATCCTAACTGGATCATCTATATTTATTCCCTTTGGAACAGACAAATCTTCTTTAGTAATATCAATCTCTTCATCTTCCTGCTGTTGGATAATAGCTTCATTTTTATGTCCAACTATATCTATTCCCATATCTTCTACTTTCTGATAGATAGTATCAATTTCTTCTGAATCTATATCAATATCTTCAAGGGTATCCATTACTTCCTTGTAAGTAAGAATGCCTTTTTCTTTGCCCTTTTCTATAAGCTTTTTTATAGCATCCTTGTGTTTATTTAAATCTTCTTTATTAGCCATGACGTTCGCCTCCCTCCAGAAAAATCAATGGTGAGATTTCAATTGTCTATCTATGCTTGAAAGCTCTAACCTTAGATTTCTTAATTCTGAGTTTTCCTCTTTATTATTTTGATTATTTTCTTCTAATAGTCTAATCTTATTTTTAATATTGCTTTTCTTAATCTTTAATTTGTGTATTTCTATTTTTTTAATGTAATCTTCAACTGCTTTGATTTTTTCTTGACCCTCCAATGGAATATCTACTGATAAAATTGAATTTATAATTTCCAGTTCTTTTCCTTCAAAATGATTTAAAATATCATCATTAACCATTTTGCCTTCTTCATAGGCTTGATATACAACTGAAGCGATTCTTTTGTGGCTTTCGTCCAGAAAATTTACTGCTTTAAATCTATCCTTAACTAATATATATATATCCTTATTAAGAATGATTAATTTCAATAAACTTTTTTCTGCTTTTAAATGACCAGACTGTAAATTATGTTTTACAGGTATAATTCTATCTATATTATTGTGTCTATATTTGCCATATATATACTTGTCCTTAGAATTTGTTTTGTGGTTAAATTTACCTGAGTCATTAAATAATATTTCTTGCTTAATAGCTGCTTCTGAAATATTAGTTTCTTGAGAAATTTTTTTTATATAAGCATCAACTTCAATAGAACTTTTAATACCTTTTAAAAGATTGGATACTTCCTTGGTGAAATTAATACTACCTTCAGTTGAAGATAGATTGTATTTCTGCTTATACAAATAAATTTTAAAATCCATATAATCTAATCCGGTATTCATTTTACTATGAAAGCCTTCTAAACCATTTTCTCGAATAAAGTCATCCGGATCTTTATCTTCCGGTAAAACTATTACCTTAGCTTTCATACTCATTTTTTTTAAAATGTCCAGCACTTTATCTGCTGCCTTTAAACCAGCAGAATCAGAATCATAGCATATATAATATTCATTACTGTATCTTTTTAATAATTTAGCCTGTTCAGGTGTAAAGGAAGTCCCTAAGGATGCAGCACATCCTTTTACTCCATGATTAAATAATGAAATAACATCCATATATCCTTCCACAAGAACTATACTATTTGCTCTAGTATATTGCTTTGCTTTATTTAAACCATAAAGGTTATTTCCTTTAGAAAATACAGCACTATCTGGTGAGTTTAAGTATTTAGGCTGTGAATCATCCAAAACTCTTCCCCCAAAGCCTATTACCTTTCCCTTAACGTCTATAATTGGATACATGATTCTATTTCTGAATCTATCATAATATCCATTCCCACTTTTTTTCTTAATTATCAAACCAACTTCTTCCATATCACTTTCTTTATATCCTTTATTGTTTAAATAATTAAAAAGAGACTGCCATTCATTCTTTGAATATCCTAGACCAAAACCTCTAACAGTATTAATATCTATTCCTCTATTTAAAAGGTATTTAAGTGCTAATTTATTTTGCATTAAATTACTGTAAAAATATTTTGCTGCATCTTTATTAAGTTCATATAATTTACTTCTCTTATTCCTTGTTTTTTCATAATCACCTGTATTTTTTTCTAAATAAATTCCTGCCCTTTCCGAAAGCAACTCTACTGCTTCAATAAAGTTAAGATTTAAGTGCTTCATAACAAATCCAATAACATCCCCACCTTCTCCACATCCAAAACAGTTAAATATCTGTTTTGAAGGTGATACTATAAAGGAGGGAGTTTTTTCATTATGAAAAGGGCAAAGAGCTTTATAATTTGCTCCTGTTCTCTTAAGATTAATGTATTCTGAAATAACATCTACTATATCGCTAGCTTCCCTTACCTTCTGAACATCTTCCTCAGAATAAATATACTGGGACATGTTAATCACCTTTTATTATTTCTATTTTGAAATTAAAACTCCTGCTTGGTTATACAAATTACTTTTTATAAACATTTTATTGTATATATAATTATCACTTATTTTCAACTAACTTAATCAAACCTTTCCTAAATTTATCATCATCAGAACTATTTCTTTTACTGGAACCCTTTAATCTTAATCCTTCTTTTCTAGCCTGCATGGATAAATGTCTACTTAAAAGAAAACTATCTATATTATCTTTGTCAAATATCTGCCCTCTGTCTGAAATACACAAGCATCCCTTTTCTAAAACTAATGATGCAAGACCATAATCATTTGTTACAACTATGTCACCTAAATGTGCAGCATTAGCAATTTTTATATCTACAGCTTGACTATAACTATCAACATAATTTATATGAACGTTGTTATCAAAATTCATAATATGGTTAATGCTGGCAAAGATAATAACATTAATATTATACTCTTTTGATGTATTTAGAATTATATCCTTAACAGAGCATGAATCACCATCTACCAATATTCTCATATAATCATCCTAGTTATTTTATTACTAGAACTAATATTCGACAAAAAACACATTACTCCTTCTTTTTTTAATATTTATCCCACGGTGATGGTAAAAATAGTTTGGAGAATAGGTTAGTAACGTATTTATCTGTCATTCCTGCAATATAATCACAAACTACATCTTCCTTAGATGAGCTAGAATTATTATAATAATTTCTATGTTCTAAGGGCAGTTCTTTAAAATTGTTAAGATAGTAAATATATAACTGTTCTATAATAAATTTTGCCTTTTTATCCTCTTTTTTAGCATTACTTGTTAAATATACTTTATTAAACATAAAGTCTCTTAATTTATCAGTATGATATTTAATCTCCTCACTCATAGTTATCTTATTCTTACCAATACTATTATTTATAATATCAATAACCATCGTGTTAATTCTTTCACTGTGAGTCCTACCTAAAACTTCTAAACAGTCTTTAGGTAAGTCATCTAATATTATAATATTTGCTCTAATAGAATCATCTATATCATGGTTAATGTATGCTATTCTATCACAAATTTTAACAATTTGACCTTCCAGTGTTTCAGGATCGTTTTCACCAGTATGATTAAGTATTCCATCTCTTACTTCATACGTAAGATTTAAACCATTAGACCTTCTTCTATGCTCTAAAAAATCAACAACTCTTAAACTCTGTTTATTGTGCTTAAAACCTCCTGTATGTATCTGGTTTAGTACATTCTCACCAGTATGACCAAAAGGAGTGTGCCCTAAATCATGTGCCAATGAAACTGCTTCAGCTAAGTCTTCATTTAACCTTAAAGCTCTTGCTAATGTTCTGGAAATTTGTGAAACTTCTAAAGTATGAGTAAGCCTTGTTCTATAATGATCTCCTTCTGGTGCAATAAATACCTGAGTTTTTCTCTTAAGTCTTCTAAATGCTTTAGAATGTATGATTCTATCTCTATCACGTTGAAAGTCAGTTCTTATTGAACATTTTTGTTCTTCAATTTTTCTACCCTTAGTGTCTCTGCTTAGGGAAGCATACTTTGATAAGGTTTTTAATTCAATTTCTTCTGTTTGTATACGAATGTTCATAGGAAACTCCCTTCACTAATATCCTATATACTGATTGTAACCAAAAAATATAATTTTAATATATATATACAACAAATATGATACTACTCCTTTATTTTATTACTCATTTATGCAACGTTAATATTAATTTTTGTTAACATTTTTAACATATAATTAAAAGAGTGCCTATATAATAAGCACTCGATGTAATACTATATTAAATCTTTTTCTTTTATAATCTTAAGAATAATTCCTGCTGTCTCCTCAACTGCCTTAACTGACACATCTATAACTTTACAATTTAACTTATTCATAAGTTCTTCAGCATACTGTAATTCGTTTAATATTCTTTTCATACTGGCATAACTTGCATCATCACTTAACCCTAATGCCTTTAACCTTTCTTTTCTTATCTCATTAATTTTAATTGGGTTTGCAGTTAAACCAATTATTCTATGAGAATCTATTTCAAAAAGTTCATCTGGTGGTGGTACTTCAGGAACTAAAGGAATATTAGCTACTTTAACATTTTTATGAGCTAAATACATACTCAATGGTGTTTTAGAAGTTCTTGAAACTCCTATAAGTACTATATCTGCTTTTTTAATACCGTTTGTATCCTTTCCGTCGTCATACTTTACAGCAAATTCAATAGCTTCTACCTTTCTAAAATACTTCTCGTCAAGTTTTCTTATAATTCCAGCTTCTCTCTTAGGCTCAAATCCTACAAGTTTCTGCATACCATCTAAAATTGGAGTCATAATATCTATAGCTTGAATGTTGTAAGCCTTAGCTTTTTCTAATAAAAATATCCTTAAGTTGTCAATTACAATTGTGAATACGATCATACATTTTTCATTTTTAGCTTCTTCCAGAATTTCTATTATTTGTTCTTCGTGAGTTATATAAGGAAATCTTCGTGTTTCATATTTCCCAGAATTAAATTGACTGATCACTGCTTTTGCTACCTGTTCTCCTGTTTCTCCTATTGAATCGGATAATACATATACTACAGTACTTCTATTATTCACAAAAAAACCTCCTATTAAGTTCTGGATAGGTCTACAAATAATCTGGTAATATTAGTTTTTGACACTCTGCCAACAACCTTATATCCAATATTACCGTCATCTTTTTTAACTTCATGTACTATTGGTAAGCTGTCAACCTCATGTTCTATTATTTTACTGGCTGCATCCAATACACTTTCATCTGCTTTAACAACTGTTATATTAGGCATTCTTGTCATGATAACACCAACAGGAATCTTGTTTATATCAGTACCACCTATACAGCTTTGTAAAAAATCTTTTCTAGAAACTACACCGGAAAGAAATCCATCAGATATAACAAAAATAGTTCCTATATCTTCTAAAAATAAAGTAACTATAGCATCATACACCGTTGTTTCTTCATTTACAACAACTGGAAGAGATTTAATATCTGATACTTTAATTTTTTTTATTGTATCGTAAAAAAAGTTTAAAGATGATTTCCCGCAATAAAAGTATCCTACTCTAGGTCTAGCCTCCAAAATTCCCGACATAGTAAGCAAAGCTAAATCCGGTCTAAGAGTAGATCTGGTGAGACTGAGCTTGCAAGCAATATCTTCACTGGTTATAGGCTGATTATCTTTTACTATTTGAATTATTTTTTCTTGTCTATCACTAAGTTCTATAACTCTCACCCCTTTTATAATATGGGATTATACTTTTACAGTTATTTTATCAAAAGAATATCCAATAATCCACTATCAATATATTATTATATAACCTCACCCTTTAATGAACTGTATTGTAAATATTACTTACTTACAATTTTAGATAAATCACAAATTTCCATCATTTTATTAGAGATTTTTTTGATTAATGATAGTCTGTTTTCTTTTATATCTTCATCTTTAACCATAACCATCACATTGTCAAAAAATTCATCAATAGGTTCTCTTAAGTTTATCAGCTGATCTAATGCTTTATCATACTGCTTTGAAGCTAATAACGAATCTATCTTTTCTTCAATTTCATTGAAAATATGATATAAGTTTAACTCTTCTTTTTCCTGTAATAAATGTTTTTTAACAGTATATTTATCAGTTTTTTGTGATAGATTTTGAACTCTGTTAAAAGCAGCAATTATGTCGCTTAACTCATCTCTATCTATCCATTTGTTAAGTTCTTTAGCTCTGATAAGCACATCAGTAATATCATCATTGTCTATGCTTAAAACAGCATCAACAACATCATATCTTATTCCCATGTCAATAATTATACTCCTAAATCTTCCGTTGAAGAATTGAAGAATTTCTTTCTTAACTATATCATAATCAAATTCTAATCCATCTTGTTCTTCATAGGTTTTTAAAGCTAATCCTATCATTTTATCCATAGATATATGAAGGTTCTTATCAATAAAAATGTTTGTTATACCAATAGATTGCCTTCGTAATCCATAAGGGTCTTGTGACCCTGTAGGCTGTATCCCTATGGCGAAACATCCAGCAATGGTATCCAGCTTATCTGTAATGCTCAATATAGCTCCCGCAGTAGTGTTGGGAAGTTCATCATCAGCAAAACGCGGTAAATAATGTTCATATATAGCCAAGCTAACTATCTCATTTTCACCTGATATAGCAGCATATTCTCTACCCATTATCCCTTGAAGCTCAGTAAATTCATATACTATTTTTGTAGATAAATCTGCTTTAGCCAAGTAGGCTGCTCTATCTATATTTTTTTCAGTTTCATCTCCTACTTCAAGATACTTAGCTATCTCACTTGAAAGTTTCCTAATTCTAACAGTTTTATCATATATAGTTCCAAGCTTTTTCTGAAATACAATATTTTTTAGACTGCCAACATAATCGTAAAGGGGCTTTTTAGTATCTTCATTGTAAAAGAATTTTGCATCTTCTAACCTTGCATCCAATACTTTTTCATTTCCTTTTGCAACTATATCTAAATTTGCATGGTCTCCATTTCTTACTCCTATGAAAAATGGCATTAGCCTTCCCTTATCATCAATCACAGGAAGATATTTTTGATGTTCTTTCATTGGAGTTATTATAACTTCTTTAGGCAGTTCCAGATAATTTTTCTTTATATTACCCATAAAAGAAGTAGGATACTCAACTATATGTGTTAATTCATCTAATAATTCCTTATCTTTTAGAATCTTGCCACCTCTCTCTTTAGCAAGTTTTTCGCAGCCTTTAGTTATTAATTCTTTTCTCTCATTATGGTTAACTATAACGAAGTTATTTCTTAGCTTTTCTATATATTCATCAACACTATATATTTCTATGCTGTCTTTACCTAAAAATCTATGTCCTCTAGTAACGTTTGAAGCTATTATTCCCTCTAGATTAAAGTTAATAATTTCATTATTTAATAATGAAACTATCCACCTTATAGGTCTAGCAAATTTAAGTTTCTTCCCACCCCATACCATAGGCTTTGGAAAGCTAATAGATTTAATTAAGGATGGAAACTTCTCTTTTATAACATCTTTTGAATCTCTACCTTTTTGTACTTTATTAGCATAAACGTATTCTTCACCTTTAAATTCTTTTGTAATAATATCATCAAGTGTTACTCCTTGACCTTTCATAAAACCTTGTAATGCTCTTGATGTTTTACCTTCGTTGTCAAAAGCAATCTTTTTTGACGGACCCTTTACTAATTCTTCAAGATCATTTTGTGTTTTAGCTATATCGTTTATAATCAAGGTTAGTCTTCTAGGTGTAGCATAAACATCTATATCACCAAAGGATATTCTTTCATCTGTCAGCAGCTTTTTTGAATTTTCTTCCAACTGATTAAGAGCATTGTTTATAAATCTTGAAGGTATTTCTTCTGTCCCAATTTCTAATAAATATTTATTTGTCATTTACAGTACCTCCCTTTAATAGGGGAAACCCTAACTCTTCTCTTTTTTCTAGATATTTAGCTGCGACAAGTCTGGCTAGATTTCTAACTCTTCCAATGTAGCTGGTCCTCTCTGTTACACTTATAGCACCTCTAGCATCTAGAACATTAAAGGTATGAGAACATTTTAAAACAAAATCATATGCAGGAAATACTAAATCTTTTTCAATAAGCTTAGCTGCCTCATTTTCATAGACTTTAAACAACCCAAATAAAACTTCAACATCTGCTTCTTCAAAACTATAAACGGAGTGTTCATATTCAGCCTGCTTAAATACTTCTCCATACTTGACTCCATTAACCCATTCAATATCAAAAATATTATCAACATCCTGTAAATACATTGCAATTCTCTCAAGACCATAAGTTAATTCTGCTGATTCTAACTCACAGTTGATACTTCCAACCTGTTGAAAATATGTGAATTGTGTTATTTCCATACCATCTAACCATACTTCCCAACCTAAGCCCCATGCACCTAAGGTTGGAGCTTCCCAGTTGTCCTCAACAAACCTGATGTCATGCTTTAAAGGGTTTATTCCCAGTGCCTCCAAGCTTCCCAAGTAGATTTCTTGGACATTGTCTGGAGACGGCTTTAATATAACTTGACATTGATGGTGCTGATATACTCTATTTGGATTTTCTCCATATCTGGCATCTGCCGGTCTTCTAGAGGGTTCAATATATACAACCTTCCAAGGTTCAGGTCCTAAAGACCTCAAAAAAGTTTGAGGGTTCATTGTGCCTGCACCTTTCTCAATGTCATAAGCCTGCATTATAATACATCCTTGGTCTCCCCAATATTCTAAAAGTTTTAAAATTAACTGTTGAAAATACATAAATATTACCTCCTAGTACTTATTTACAAAAACAAAAACCCTTCGCTCCCATATAGGGACGAAAGGTTAGCTCCGCGGTTCCACCCTACTTGATGCCAAAAGACATCCTCTTTATATTATAAATACACTCAAAAGCTCCTTTCATAAACTAGTACTGAGCTTTCACTATTCTCAGTTCGCTGTCAAATGTGTTTATTACTTATCTTTATCATAGTGTATTCATATGAAAATTTTTATATTAAATAATGTAGCAAAGATTAACTAAATTGTCAATAGTTTTTTATATTTAATTCATCTGTGAGGCATCATTGTCTTGATTTGTACTATCTGCATTATTTTGGTTTGTATTCATGTTCATGTTATTTGACTTATCTCTTTTCATAACATTCTTCATTTTACTCACAGTTTTTTCTGTCATATTATTGATGTTAACTACTTCACCATTTTCCTTAACAATTTCAATAGTACATTTGGTAGCTAAAGCAGATGTTAAACCTATAGCAGTAACAGGCGGTGATAATATTGTTCCTATTGCTCCAGCAGTAACTGGAATATTCATAATGGTATTACCATCTTTTTTCACAACAATCTTTGTAACATTACCTTTTTTAAGAGCTTCCTTAAGTTTTTCCATGATAGTATCTGCTGTATTAGTAATATTTTCACTTATATTCTGTCCAAATGATTTTTGGTTCTCCTCTAAGTCAATCAACGCTTCAACTACATCTCCATTATGCTTTTCCAGTGCATCCTTAGCTTGTCTGTAGGTTACACCAGTTCTTGATCTGATAGTATCAATTTTTTCTAATGTTATTTCCACACTTTCACCTCCCAGGCTATTTGGGTATAGCTTTTATAAAGTCCAGCGATTTGAATGTCTTTCTGTCTAAATGATTTAAAGTGTACTTTGTAACTATTGTTTGTATATCCTTTAGTATGTGGTTTGGTATTACTATGCTCTCTAAAGTATCTAATTTAGCATAAAGTAAAGCATCTATAGCACTTATAATTGATTTATCGATCTTTTCATCACCTAAATGTTTACACTTACTACAAACAACTCCCCCTCCTGCTATATTAAATTTTATTTCATCTAACTGACTATTATTACATATAACACATATTTTAAGCTCAGGTTTATAACCAATAAAGCTCATAAACTTTAACTGAAATGCTAAAAGCAGCTTTAAAAAATCTCTTTCCATTAGTGATAATGTCTTTAAAGTTTTAAGAACTAATAAAAAAATCCTTTCGTTGCTTTCGCCTTCAGTAATCCCATACTCAACAGTTTCTAATATGTAAGACCCATAGGCAAGTTTATATAAATCTTCCCTAAGGGAATAAAAAGAGTTTAAAACTTCTCCTTGATTAATATGATAAAAATTTCTGCCTTTATATAAGACAAATTCACTGTAACAAAACATTTGAGTGATACCTATGAAGGGACTTTTCGTTTTCTTAGCCCCTTTTGCAATAGCATTTATTTTTCCATTTTCTCTACAGAATAAGGTTAATATTTTATCAGAATCTTTAAAACTTATTTGCTTTAAAACAATACCCTGAGTTTTAATATACATTTTCACACCTCTAAATCAGAAGCCTTGGAGAAGCTTATCGTCCTCCTTACTACTATCTTTTTGAACATTACATTTCATTTCTATATTATCTCTTTGACTATCTTTATAATACATATAAGCGTTTATATTACCCGTAGATTTAAATATTTTCCACATCTCATTTCTCAACATAAAATCCCTCCTATTGAGATTATATGTATTTATTTTTTACGGGCATAAACATTTAATACCAAGCAATTTATGCTATTTTAGTTAAAACCGCTATAATTACTTATAGCCAAACGTTCTAAGCATTCTTTCATTTTCTCTCCAATTTTTGTTAACTTTTACCCATAATTCTAAAAACACCTTACTCCCTAAAAGTAATTCTATATCATTTCTAGCACTTTTACCTATGCCTTTAAGCTTTCTACCACCCTTACCTATAATTATTCCTTTATGAGAATCTCTTTCACAGTAAATAGTTGCGTTTATATCAATAATATCATTGTTTTCTCTAGGCTTTATCATGTCAATACCAACAGCTATTCCATGCGGTACTTCTTGATCCAAAAAGTGTAGAGCTTTTTCCCTAATTATCTCGGAGATTATAAGTCTTTCGGGCTGGTCAGTAATCATATCCTCCGGAAAGTATTGCGGTCCATCAGGTAAAAGCTTTTTGATGGTATAAACAAGCTCATCAACGTTACTGCCATAAGATGCCGATATGGGTATTATTTGTTCAAAGATACCATAGTCTCTATAATTAGAAATAATATCTCCAACCTGTTCTTTTGATATTTTGTCTATTTTATTTATTACTAAAATCTTAGGCGTTTTTATATTTTCTAACTCTTTAAGAATATATTCATCTCCGGGTCCAATTTCTAAACTTTCATCAATCATCCAGATTATGGTATCAACTTCATTTAGTGTATTTTTTGCTGTATGGACCATATAATTTCCTAATTTGTTCTTAGGCTTGTGTATTCCCGGTGTATCTAAGAAAACTATTTGAAAATCCTTCCCTGTATAAACACATTGTATCTTATTTCTTGTTGTTTGAGGTTTGTCGGAAATAATAGCTATCTTTTCTCCTATTATACAATTTAGCAAAGTAGATTTTCCTACATTTGGTCTTCCTATTATTGTAACAAATCCTGATTTATAAGACATACTACTTCCTCCCAGCTTGTGATTGCTTAAGGTCGTTAGGTCCGAAGCTATGTGGCAGCAGTTCATCAAGCGTAAAAACCTTATAATCTTCTTCTGATTTTGCTATTATTACTTTAATATTTTTACCGAATTCTCTTATTACCTGTCTGCATACACCACATGGAAATGTATATTCTGAATCACCGATAACTGCTATTGCTTCAATTTCTCTATCTCCTTCTGACACAGCCTTAGATATAGCTGTTCTTTCAGCACATATGGTTGGAGTATATGATGCCGACTCAATATTACATCCTGTATATATCTTTCCGCTCTTAGTTAATACTGCAGCTCCCACATGATAGTTTGAATAAGGTACATAAGCTTTTTTCTTTACTTCTTCAGCTTTTCTAATTAATTCAACATATATATTTTTATCCATTGAATCCTCCTTTATAAACTATATTTTTATCTAATCTCAATATTTGAATTTAATTTTACAACCTGAATCCAAGTTTGACCTATATTAAATTTTATTTCTTGACCGCTTTCATCATAATATTTTGTCTTACTCTTTCCTGATTGTTTTTCCCATTTAATATCTATAGCATTTCCGTTAGTAATATAATACCCTTCACCTTCACCTATTGTATCTATTGATAATCGACCCTCATCATCTATAATTTTATTTCTTGCCTTTTGTATAATAATGTTCTCTACTAACATAGGTGACTCATCAATTTCATCAATATGCAGCTTGCCATCCTTATATCTTAAATATACTTTTTCCTGTTCATTAAAAACATATTTAGTTTTATTTGAATTATTATAATGTATAGTAACTGTACTTGCATTCTTGCCTTCTATATCAGTATCTTTCTCATAAAATTCAAAGCCTTCATAATTCCCCTGTAATCTAAATCCTCTAGCTTTCTGATTTTTTCTGATAACTTCCATACTAGAATACGTATTATTGGGAGGTTTTTTACCATTTTCGTAAACTGTCCAAAAGCCGCCGTGATCAATAGCATTTAAATCAGCTAAATTAAGTCTTTCAATATACGCATTTGCTTCATCACTTCCACCAACCCTTACACACACTGGATCATATTCTAACAAAGCATTTACAAAGTATGGTCTTGAGCTTCTTATAGGACCAATCTCCTGCGGGTCATTTATTAAGAAAACAGCCATATATCTAGTATAAGGAAATTCAACCGGAAATTCATAAACTACTTCTGCTTGCACTAAACCGGCTTGCCATCTCGCTTTAGGATGATTGTCTATTATTATGGCAACAGGTCTTCTGTTTACCTTTTCATCAGGAGCTATTATACCACTTAATGGTGATGCAATTCCGCTAACCACAATATCAATTTCTTCATCCTCGGAATCAATAGGATCGTCTCCTTGATTATCTATATCTTCACTGTTTTCATCAATATTAGATTCATCATCTATTTCATTTTCATTACTATTTTCATTTTGAGAATTTTCTTTATTTGTCACATCTTCTAAATGGTCTAAGGTATCTTTAGGATTAGAACATGATACAGTTACCAAGATGATAACAGTAAATAATAAAATAATTGCCATGAATTTTTTTGTCATTATTATTCCTCCTTGAATTAGTATACTAAAAGCTATTTTACTGTGTAATAATTACTATTTAGTTGTAATCTTGATTTCTTTAATCCTTCTATTTTGAATACTCTCAACTGTCATTTTAAGGTGTTCAAATGTAACCACATCACCTTTAACCGGAACTCTTCCAAGGCAGCTGAAGACGTATCCTCCAAGTGAGTCAAAGTCTTTTTCCGGCAAATCAACATCAAATAAATCATTTATCTCTTCCAAGGATACTTCAGCTTTAACGATAAATAGGCCTTCTTCAATTTTTTCTACTAAGTCAATTTCATTATCATATTCGTCTAATATGTCTCCTACTATTTCTTCTAAAATATCTTCAATCGTTACAAGACCCTCAGTACCTCCATATTCATCCAGAACTATAGCCATATGTATCTTTTTCTGCTGTAATTCTTTAAGAAGATGGCTTACTTTCTTTGTTTCAGGTACATAATAAGCCTTTCTTAATAAAGTTTTTATATTCTTTTCTTCTATTTCAGATACACTGGAAGCAACAAATGGTAATATATCTTTGGCATACAAAATTCCAGTTATATTGTCTATGGTATCTTTGAAAACCGGTATCCTTGAATGTCCACAAGCAATAATAGTATCCAGAACTTTTCTTAAAGGAGTATTCTCTGATGTGGCAACTATATCTATTCTAGGTACCATAACATCTCTTACATCTGTATCATCTATATCAAAAACTCCTTCAATCATTTCCTTTTCCTGATGTTTTAAAATACCTTCTTCTTCACCGGCATCTACTAAATGTCTGATTTCTTCCTCAGTAACAAATGGACTATTTTCTCCTACAGTACCGCCAAAAAGCTTGATAATAAATCCGGTAACTCTGTTTAATATAAAAAGAATAGGCTTTAGTATCTTAGATAAGATTTCAAGAGGTATTGAAACCTTAACTGCAACTTTTTCTGGATTTTGGGCTGCAAAAGTCTTTGGAGTTATCTCACCAAAAACAAGAATTAAAACTGTCATAATTCCAGTAGCAGCAAGGGCTGAATATCCTTCATCATTAAAGATATTAGCCGTTAATTGTGTTAGTATTGCAGTCGCAGCAATATTTACAATATTATTGCCGATTAATATCGTAGTAAGAATTGTGTTTAATTTTTTCTTTATTCTCTTTAATACGTTTGCACTTTCTTCATCATATTCCTTAAGTTTACGTATTTTTGCAGTTGTTATTGCAGTTAAGGCAGTTTCTGAGCTGGAAAACACACCTGAAAATACCAGCAATATCAATACAACGCCAATCCTAAGGTATATGTCAACATCTGACATCAAAATCCCTCCATATTAACCCCTAAACTGAAATATAATTATAGTAATAAGTATTCCAACTATTGCACCTGCTAATACTTGAAATGGTGTGTGTATTTTCCCTTCAATTCTGCTTTCTCCAACTAAAATTGCAATGCCAAAACTTAATGTCGCTAAAAGAGTGTTTTCTGCAATAATAGTTATAGCAGTAGCCATTGAACAAGCTAATGCTGTATGACCACTTAAAATTCCACCTTGAAGCGGAGTGCCTGTTTTTGTTTTTGTCTTTACTATTATGATTACCATTATGACTAGAGCTAAACTGACAAAACTCAGATGAATCGGGGAGTTTTTAATTTTAGTTAAAATTATCCTTGTTAAAGGATTTATTCTTTCAAAAAACAATAAGTAACCTACTACAAGTGCATTTACAGATGATACTAATACAGCTCCTGCAGCTACATTTTTAGCTGTTTTTGCTAATGGATGATATTCAGTAGTAAACATATCTATAGTTTTTTCGATAGCAGTGTTAATCATCTCTGTTATTATTACCAAGGAAATAGTAAAGCACAGAATTAAAAATTCTACTTTACTAAAATTAAAAAACAAGCTTGTTATTATAACAAGAAAGGCTGCTAAAAAGTGAATTTTCATATTCATTTCAGTTTTCAACGTATTTACTATGCCCTGTATTGCATAGTTAAAACTATCAATAAGATTCATTAACTTCATTTAAACACCCACATCACAATTATTTTTAAATATACCTAACAGCTTCATAATCTCTTTTTCTCTTTCTCTCATTTGTTTTTTATCTTCTTTATTAAGATGGTCATATCCAAGTAAATGAAGCATACTATGCATCGTTAGATACACTATCTCTCTCTCTAATGTATGTCCGAATTCATTTGATTGTCTTAATGCTGATTGAACTGAAATTACAATGTCGCCAAGTAATATAGGTAAAGAATGTTTGATAACTTCATCTCCAGTCAGCATGGAAAAAGATAGAACATCTGTTGCTTTATCTATTCCCCTATATTGTTTGTTTAACAATCTAATTTCATTATCATCCACAAATGATATGCTTATTTCATAATCTAATTCTCTACCTTCAGTTTTTAAACATTGTAAGACAGTTTTCTTTAATAGATCTATCATTTCTTCATCAATTTGAATTTCTTTTTGCCTATTATCTACTATTAAATCCAACTATTCTGCCCCTTTCAGCTCTTTTAAATCTATGTCAGGATATTGTATCCTTTCATGGAATATTCCCATTAATACTTTTACAAAAGACTTTGCTATTAAATCTAAATCTTTTAAGGTTAAATCACACTCATCCAGCTGTCCGTCATTTAGCTTATCTTTTATAATTTTTCTTACTAAACCATCTATCTTGCCTTTAGTTGGTTCTTGCATAGACCTTACAGCAGCCTCTACAGAATCTGCCAGCATTATTATAGCTGATTCCTTAAACTGCGGCTTTGGTCCTTCATACCTAAAGTTTTTTTCTTCAATTAATTCCGGATCATCTTGTTGTAAAGCCTTATGGTAAAAGTATGCCACAATTGTTTCACCATGATGCTGTCTGATAATATCTCTTATAGGTAAAGGAATATTATATTTTCTTGCAAATTCTACACCATCCTTAACATGGTTAGTGATTATTAAAGTGCTTAGGTTAGGATTTATCTTATCATGAGGATTTTCTCCATTAATTTGATTTTCTTTAAAGAAATATGGTCTTTTAAGCTTTCCTACATCATGATAATATGACCCTACTCTGGTTATTAAGGAATTAGCTTTAATTGAATCAGCGGCTGCTTCACTTAAGTTGCCCACTATTATACTATGGTGATAAGTTCCCGGAGCTTCAAGTAAAAGCTTCTTTAGTAAAGGTTGATTTGGATTAGACAATTCAAGAAGCTTTAACGGTGTAATTATTCCAAATAAATTTTCCCACAAAGGAAGTGATCCTACTGTTAAAATAGCACTAAAAACACCATTTAAAATACCATAAAGTCCAATTGTAAGCATCTGACTTATTTCAATGTCTCCTATCAACCCAAAAGCTAATATAACCAGAACATGTGATATACTTACTATTAACCCGGTTAAAAATATATTATATCTTTGCTGCATATGAATAACACCATAAACACTAACTGAGCCACCAATTAATAAAGTAATTAAAATATTAATGTCATTACCGGTTATAACACCAATAGTAATAACAGTAATAAAATTAACCAAGATAGCTAACTTACCGTCTACTATTAATGCAATCAGCATTGATGCTGCTGCAACAGGCATCAAGTATCCATCAATAGAATTGATAGCCTGACTTATAACTATTGTACATAGTATAATTATAGCTAAGATTAAAAGCTTGGAACTGTTTAAAACTTCACGATTAAACATATATAGATATGCACAAATAAGTAACTCCATTATAATAACAAACAGCAACGAACCTATTAAAATCTTATATGCAATTTCTCCTTCTTCCTTTACAAGACCAATTTTCTTTATTAGGTTGTATGCTCTTTCATCTATTTTAGTTCCTTCACTAACTATTATCTGATTTTTTTCAATTATAATAGGATCTATCTTATCAGCAGCTTCCTGTTTTTTCTGCTCAGTAACCTCAATATCCAGAAACCTGTTTGGACTTAAGGAAGAATTAATGATAGCAGCTCCTAATGCACTTTCTTGTATGGATAGATTATCAAGGCTTTTAAATATTTTTATAACATTTTCTTTTTCATATTCTATCTCTTCAAATTTAATACCAGTTCCCATTATTTGATTAATTATGTCGTATATATTACTTTCAAGCATAGTTAGATTTTCAATGTCCATATTTAAAGCTACAATATTTTGTTCATCTTCAAGATTTAATTCTGAATTGATTTTTATAATAGCAATCTGACTTTCAACATTTTCTTCATCGCTATCTTTAACATCCGTTATTGTCTGAAAATAATTTTTTATTTTGTTTTTCATTTTAACTTGCACGGATGGATCTATCCTATGTCTTGGTTCTACACTTTCTCTAGCAGCTTCCTTTAACTCTTCTGTTGAGTCTATATCTATTATATCTTTAGTTGCTCTGATATCTGTTGGAGCTATGTCACCAACTTTTACATCTATCTTTTCTGGTGCTACTGTATTTGCAACCACTGCAAAAAGCAGACCAGTAAATATTATTGCTAATATTATCTGCTTTACTATTAACCTGTTAAAAAAGTTAAAGACAATATTATTTTTCAGTTTGTCCATCTTTTTACCTTTAAATGTAAACATGGAAACCCTCCATATTAATTATTTTTTGGGTTGCTTTTTCCTTGGAATATTCTTTTCAAATTTCTCATATGCAGCAATTATTCTTTGAACAAGATGATGTCTAACTACATCTTTCTTTCCAAGAAAGATAAATGAAATTCCCTTAACTCCCTCAAGGATTTTAGTTACTCTTTTTAATCCTGAGTTTTTACCCGCAGGTAAGTCTATTTGAGTTATATCTCCTGTTATTACTGCCTTTGAACCAAATCCTAATCTAGTTAAAAACATCTTCATCTGCTCTGAAGTTGTATTTTGTGCTTCATCCAGAATAATAAATGATGAATCTAGTGTTCTTCCTCTCATATATGCTAAAGGAGCAATCTCAATTAATCCTCTTTCTCTATACTTTCCATATGTTTCTGCTCCTAAAATATCAAATAAAGCATCGTATAGAGGTCTTAAATACGGATCTACTTTTTCTTGTAAATCTCCGGGTAAAAACCCTAAACTCTCTCCTGCTTCTACCGCTGGTCTTGTTAAAATTATTCTACTTACCTCGTTATTTTTAAATGCTTTAACAGCCATTGCCATTGCAAGATAAGTCTTTCCAGTACCAGCCGGTCCTATACCAAAAACTACATCATTTTCTCTAATAGCTTGAATATATGTCTTCTGTCCTAGTGTTTTAGGCTTTAGGGTTTTTCCTGAAGCAGTAACGCAAATAACATCATTTAATAAATCCTTTATAGCGTCTTCCTGACCTTCCATAACCAATTCAATAGCATATCTTATCTGCTGTTTATTTAGCCTTCCATCCTTTTTAACCATATCAATTAACTTATATAAGAGTTTCTCTACTATTATCAAGGACCTCTCTTCTCCTATAATCCTAATAACTCCATCTCTTGAAACAATATCTACATCAAAAGTATTCTCTATAATTTTTATGTTTTCGTCAAAATCACCAAATAATTCACTAGTAAAGTCTTTTCCTTCAACTACTATATTTCTCTCTTTAGTTTCTTTGTCCAAACTTTCTTCCTCCTTAATTGCTGTTATTAATTTTTTGTTTTCTTCCTATTTCTTCAATAACTTCAATAGTTATTTTTGTAATAAGCACATTATCTTGTATAGAATACTGAACATCTTTTGAAATAACTCTAGCATCTTCAGAAAGTTCCTTCATCATATCCTGAACTCCTATAACAGATACTTTTTGCTTTAATGCGTCAACATTTTGTGTAACCTTTTTAACTTTTACTTCTTTATATTTATGTTCTATAATCTCTAGCGGCAGACTAAACGCCTTCCAATCTATAATTTTCTTTGCATCTATTTCTTCAACATAATTTTCAAATGGAATTTCTCCACTAATTAAATGAATTCTTTTATTGCCAATTTTTATTTCCTTAGTAGTATGAAGCCTTCCAGTTTCCTCTTTAATAGTTTTAATAATCGGCTCACTTATCTCTTTATTATACCACGTTTTCCCAAATATCTCTCCCTCTGAATGTACTAATAAAGGCTTCTCCATTCTTTCATCCTGAATTAAACCAGTTATCAGAATCTGACCCTCAACAACAATATCTCCTTTTTTAACAACACTTTTTCCATTTTTAGCTACTATCTTTTCAATAACTGCTTTTTTATCAGCAATTATATTACAAGGAAAATCTTTATTTACCATCTCCGGTCTATCTTCACTTTCTTTTATTTCAAGGACTAATCTAGTACCTCTCATCTCTGCACTGACAAAGGTCAAATAATCCATACTTTTTAATAGATGATTTTTAATTTCTTTTGTATCTACTTTCATTTTAAATACACCCGGCTCTATGCCAATGTTCTCAAGATGGTTAAGAATTTCTTCATTACTGGCAGCTTCATTACCGTTTATATCTATCGACCATATAATAGAAGTAAAAAAAATAACTATTCCTATTGCAATAATAAATCCAAAGCCCAGCATCTTTCTATATTTAAATCTATGAATAAAAAAAGGATACCCTTTTTTTCCAACTATACTAACTTTACACCCAACTCTTTTTACAACCTCCCTAAGTTCCTTAAATCCTTTTATACCTACCTTAGATTCTAATGTTGTATAGTCAACTCTAACTATATCCCATAAATAAATATTGCGTGCAATAGCAAGGTTTATAAATTTTTCTAAAGTTAATCCTTCCACTCTAATAATAACATATCCTCGAAGATAATTCCATATTCTTATAACCAGCAATACTAACACCCCTATTCTTGAAATTCAAATGTTTCTATTTCGCCTGCTACTATTACTTCTTCAGTAATTATTGTTCTAATGTACATGTTTTTTCCAGTGATTCTAAGGATGCCTATGTGAGTATTTATCCTGATTCGTTCTTTACTATACTCGATTATACCTTTATGGTTTTCTATATAAATCTGAAGATTTCCTATCATAGTTATTTTAGGTAAATCCAAAACTATGTCCTTAGGAAGCTCTAATATTTCAGAGATATTAGACTTAATCTCATCTAATCTTTTTTTCTTCACATGAAGACCCCCTTTATTATTAAAATTTATGCTTTTATTACTATTGGTATTACTTTTATAAAGAACTATATTAAATGAAAAAACCATTAGGATTTATTTACCTAATGGTTTTTTATTAAATATTTTATTTTCTTAAGCTTTTAGGTTTAGAAAGAATTTCAGACATTACTATACCTTTTACAAGCTCTGATCTGTCAAATTTAATCTTAATTCTCTCAGACCCTATCTCACTATCCCTGATAACATCATATGTTTTATGTTTTTTGGCTTCTTCTGTTGTTTGATATATTTCTTCTTCTCTAATGTTATATTCAGATGACTCTAGTGAAGATCTCTGCTTTATATGGTCTTCCTCATTATATCCATATGATTCTAGCGAAGGTCTCTGCTTTATATAGTCTTCTTCATTATATCCATATGACTCCAAGGAAGTTCTTGAGTCTACATAATCTTCATCATTATAATATTGAGGCTTAACTTCATAATTAGGCTTAGTTACTTCCTGTGGTACTCTATAATCTGTTTGGGTACTTACCTTTTTATCTTCGTAAGGTTTATTTATATTTCCAGTATTCTTTTGATATGTGCTATTATGTTCCTTACGTTTTTTTCTGCTCTCATTATATGTCTTAAATATTATAGGCAGAATAATAATACCAAAGATTCTTAATATATCTCCAAAATCCATATTAACACCTCCTTAGAGGTTTACTTGTCAAAATTTTGTTTATTTTTATCTGTTTTGTTTATGTTTGAGATAGACTCTCTCATATTTGTATCAGCTAATATATTTTTTAGGTTATAATAATCCATTGCTCCTAAATTTCCATCCTTTAGTGCTTTAGCTAATGCTAATGGAACTTCAGCCTCTGCTTCAACAACTTTAGCTCTCATAGATTGTACTTCCGCCTTCATTTCTTGTTCTTTTGCTACAGCCATTGCTCTTCTTTCCTCTGCTCTGGCTTGAGAAACTCTCTTATCAGCTTCAGCTTGGTCAGTTTGTAATTGAGCTCCAATGTTTCTTCCTACGTCTACATCAGCTATATCTATTGATAAAATTTCAAATGCAGTACCTGCATCTAATCCTTTGTCAAGAACAGTCTTGGAAATTAAATCTGGATTTTCAAGTACCTTCTTATGTGATGCAGCACTACCAACTGTTGTTACTATACCTTCTCCAACTCTTGCTATGATGGTTTCTTCACCTGCACCACCAACAAGTCTTTCTATGTTAGCTCTAACAGTAACTCTTGCTCTTGCCATAACCTCTATACCATCTTTAGCTACGGCTGCTACTCTTGGTGTTTCAATAACTTTAGGATTTACACTTACTTGCACAGCTTCAAGTACGTTACGTCCTGCCAGATCAATAGCTGCTGCTCTTTCAAATTCAATAGCAATGTCAGCTCTTTGTGCTGCTATTAAGGCATCAACAACAGTATTTACGTTACCTCCTGCAAGATAATGAGCCTCAAGTTTATCTACACCTAGCTTCAATCCGGCTTTTGTTGCCTTGATAAGTGGGTTTACAATCTTTGCCGGTGAAACCCTTCTAAGTCTCATACCAACTAATGTAAAGATACCAATTTTAACTCCTGAAAAATAAGCTGTAATCCATAACCCTACTGGTATAAAGCTTAAAAGTATTGAAAGTAAAATGACAGCTACAACTACAATAATTACAATTCCAATAAACGCTTGTGGCATATGATAATCCTCCTTAATATTATTTTAGTCTTTTAACTATAATTTTTATCCCTTCAACTTTAATTACCTTTATTTTTGCTCCTTTTTCTATAAACTCTCCTTCAGAAACAGCATCTACTTTTTCATTATCAATTTCTACTTTTCCAGAAGGTTTTAGATAGTTAATTACTATACCTTCCTTGTTTAGGTATTTATTTCCAAGTGGCATGCCTACATATCCTTCTTCTTTATCTTGATTAGTCTTTAGTATAATTTTGTTGAGATAAGGACTTCTATATCCAAACTTTATGAGTAAAACAGCTGCTGTTATAGATAGTATAAATGCAATAGATAAAGAAATAATAGCTATTTCAATACTGTTCATTGCTAGTATAATACTTATAATTATTGCAACTATGCCTCCTATACCCGGCAGTCCAAAGCCGGGAACAACAAGTTCAATAATTAATAATACTATACCCAAAGTGAATATTAATATCACACCTAATCCTGAATTTCCTGCAAGAATATTTCCTCCAAAGAATAATGTAAATGCAAAAAGACTTATAGTTCCTCCAGCTCCAAACCCCGGAGCTAAAAGTTCAACTACTAATCCAATAAATCCAATAACAAGTAATACACCACTTACATAGGGATCAGTCAAAAAGCCTGCTGCTCTGACTCTGTGGCTAGTCTCAGATCTAACAATCTCATTATAGTTTATATCAAATCCCTGTAATATAGTTTCATAGTCATTAGCATAAAGGTCTGCAAAATCTAGTTCCTTAGATAAGTTAGTGTTTATATTTAACAATTTTTCCTCATCTATGACACCGGGGATAACTATATCCTTATCTGCCATAGCTGCAACCAGCTCCGGGTCTCTGCCGTTATTAACAGCCGCTTCTCTTAACCAGCTTACCCACATAGATAAAGTTTTTTCATCACTTGGATACGTTTCAGCCGATCCTATACTGGCACCGTCAGCCATAACTATTTTATCACATGCAATTGTTATTAATACTCCTGCTGATTCTGCTTTTGTATTTACAAAAGCAATGGTAGGTACTTCTATACCTGCTATGACTCTCCATATCTTCTCTGCTTCTATAATATATCCTCCATATGTGTCAATCTCAAATATTATTGCCTTTGGATTTAATTTAGTTATCTCATCAACCTGAGATTGAACAAATTGATATGTTGCTTTTGTTATGGTTCCTTGTATAGGAATTACATATACATCGTCATTAGATTGAGCATTTACTATATAACTACTAAATATAAAAATCAGAATTAAGATTATATTTATTATTTTTAAATATTTTCTAACCAAGACCTCACCTCCTTAAACTAAGTATTGATTTATTTTAATTTTACCATTATTATTTTCATTTGTATACAAAGTTACTCTAAATATACATTTGAATTTACAAATTGTCGGTTTTAACGTTTATGGGTAAAAAAATAAAACCGCTAGTGTGCGGTTAAGGTAAAATGGTTAAGTCAAATTATGTGAATTTACTTTTTAGACTTTTGGGAACTAGTTTTTTGTTTTAAAAACTCAATATATTCTTTGATTTTTTCCATATCTTCTTTACAAAGTATGCTTTCATTCAGATTTTGATATGTAACTATAGATATATCATCTTTACACTCATAGGGATTACGAATATTGGATACACCTAGTAACCAATCTGTAGAAACGTTAAAATAGTTTGCAAGAAATTTAACTGTTTCAGTATCCGGATCACGTCTTCCTTGTTCATACATTCCGATTGTACTAGGTGAAACATTAAGCTTAGTAGCTAAATCGGATTGTTTTAAATTTCTTTCTTTTCGTACAATTCTTAGTCTATCACCAAACATAGTAATCACCCCATAAGGTTATATTACCATATAAAGTATAGAGTAAAAGCAAATAGTGCTAAAAGTGTAAAAATAATTAAAATTGTGCATATAGTGTAGTTTGTCTGAAAAAAATCAGATTTTAAAGATTAACTAACAACCACCTTTACAATGTATGTTTAGAAATTATTTTTTTTAATTTACTTACCACAAATACTACTATCATTAACATTGCTATAGCAAGCACTACAGGTACAATATAATGAGCTGTATGATTAGTAAAGCGTGCTTCAAATCCACCGTTTTCATAAAATATAATATTTGTTGTCTGCATTGGAATATTTAAAAATTTCAACTCGTATTTATGTTCTCCACCTATATCTGCTAATTGTTCAAAAGTATATGGTATTTGACTGTCTAAATTGTTTTTTATAAAATACATATTAATCATTATTAATATTAGAAATATTAACAAATATGTACTTATTGTTACTAATTTCTTTTGGGCTTTCTTTTTGTCCATTAATATCACCCCATAATTATTATATCAAAGCTTTTTACTTACTTTAAACTTTTATTATTTCCTTTTTATTTTATTAAAAGTAATAAGTTTACAGATATTATAATTAAGATAAACATATAGTATTATATTAACCAAATAATGCAACACCTTATGTGTCATTTTAATTGTTTTTTACACCTTTAGTATCATTTGCTCCTACTTTATACCTTATGTGGTAATATAGCTTTATGAGGTGATTACTATGTTTGGTGATAGATTAAGAATTGCAAGGAAAGAAAGAAATTTAACACAAACTGATTTAGCTCGTCAGCTTAATGTTGCAACTAGTACAATCGGAATGTATGAACAAGGAAGACGTGATCCGGATACTGAGACAGTTAAATTTCTTGCAAGCTATTTTAACGTTTCTACAGACTGGCTGCTAGGTGTCTCTAATATTCGTAATCCCTATGAGTGTAAAGATGATATATCTATAATTAAATATCAAAGTTCAAATGAACACAGTCTTTGTAAAGAGGATATGCAAAAAGTTAAAGAATATATCGAGTTTTTGAAACAAAAATCCGGTTCTAAAGACTCTGATAAATGAAAAACGGGACTTTATACTTTTATGTATTATAATTATTAAAACTCATTTGTTTATAAATGTTTTACATACTTACACCTAGGCCTTTTAGAAGCTTTTGCTTTTGAATTGCCGGCTGACTATTCATAATCATAAAAAAACAACCTAATAAAGTGGAAGTGAAATAAAGATATTTTTGATTACGCACCCTAGACCACGTTGTCTAGGGTGTTTTCATTGTCTTCCAATAACACAATAAAGTTAAAATGTTATTCCCATATCAACTCTGTATATTGGTTTATACATATACCGTCATCACGACTATAAAATGTATTAAAGCCAGTATCATCTTTTTGATACAATTCCCTTGAATATACCAGTCCATCATGTGGATTGTTTTTCTTAGTTATCACAAAAATATACTCCGTTTCTGTCTGTGATTTTATGGTTTTAGGCACTTCACCTGCAGTATATTTATGGATTTCAACTATTTCATTATTTTTATCAAATTCAATAATTTCAATATTGACTGGCTCATATAATGCACTAATTGATATCCTTACAGTAATAGTATCTGTTTTTGTTTTGTCATTTTCAGTAACAATATAGCTTGATTCTAGCGTTTGAGAGAAAACTGTACCTTCCATATCCATATTTCCAGAAATAGCACTACCCTGCATAACGTATACATCTCCATTTTCATTTTGATACACAGGGTTCATATAAAAAATATAGTTTTGTCTGGTAGGCGTAACATAAATAGTTCCCTCCAACTCAACGCCAATGCCGTCATCTGTATATTCAAAATGTGTTTTGCCGGCTGTAATGGCATCATCCAAATGTGTTGATTTGTAATCTCTATTCTCATCTTGTATTTTTGCGGTAAAATATGAAAATCCATCTATATCATTAAAGACAAATTTTTGATGTATTACAGTTGCACCTGTTTTCACGTTCGTCAGTGATTCATCTTCTAAAGTTGCATAAATTCTGCCATCATATGCACCACTATTTATTATTTGATTACCCTTTAAAACTTTATTTGCGTTTTCATTAAAATAACTCTCAAAGTCAAATAAATCAAGGGAATCTGTTGTTACTAAAACTCCTACCATGCGATCTTTCATGTGATCTTCCATGCTGCCTTCACTAGCTTGTGGGTCTGCCAATACAAATCCCGTTAAACCTATTATAAACACAGTAAATAGTATACCGGCTAATATGATATTATTTCGTTTCATTATCTTCCTCCAAATTTCCATCAAATTTTAGTATGTCACCGACATCACACCTAAGATAGTAACATATTTTATTAACGGTTCTAAAGCGTATGCCCTTTGCTTTGCCACTTCTTAAGATTGAAAGGTTAGCTTCTGTAATACCAACTAAAGAACAAAGTTGTTTTGATGTCATTCCTCTTTTTTTTAAAATATCCTCAAGATATACTTTTATCGCCATATCTCACCTCATATAAATAAGTCGTTATCGCTTTTGAGCTGTTTGTTTTCAGCAATAATTCTAGCAAATATAAGAATGGCAATTACAAAACAGATTGATACAATGGGTATAGAAATACTGCTGTTAATACTTCTAAGATTTTTTGCAAATAGCAGTTGAAAAACATTAAAAAAGATATTTGTAAGCACCACTATAGAAAGCGTTTTTTTACACCACAAGGATAACTTTTCTGCGGATATTACTGTTTCATAAGAATATCTGTTTACTTTCATATTATTAAGTAATCTTAAAGCAAAAAATATAGTTGCTATGTTTAGTATAAAGGGTGTAATGTTTACAAGAAATCTTAGTGCTAGAAAAACATAACTCATTCCTAATGCGGATTCATTTCCTATGTTGCCAGCTTTTAAAGCATCAAAAGAATTTAATGTTTCTCCAAAGGACACCCCAAAGGCAGCACACACAAATAAAAATGCCAGAAAACTTAGGAAAATCTTTAGATAGTCTTGCAGCTTTTCCGTACTGCTTTCAAAACACAAGCGTATAGCATGTAATACAACATAACCCACCAAAACTGACCAGAATACACTCCCTAAGATTGATTTTTGAACAATAAGAAGTGTCCCCATGTTAGCATTAAAGATTTTAGCCATCATTCCAACGTTAATCATCAGATATATTATCATAAATAGTAACCCTGACAACAACACTAATAACCAGTCTTCTATATGCAATTTTCTTCTATTCTTTATCCAAAGTATAAACCAAATAGGTATTAAGCAAATACCTACATATAGCATCAATGCTATGGCATTTAAAAACCTACCGCTTAAAGATAAAAAACGTAATAACGATGCTATTTGTTCAAATGGAAATACTAAAACAGATGTAAACATGCTTGAAAAAGAAATCTGACTCAAGCAAAATAATATACAAAGCAGTGCAGTTGCTATCAAGGAAATATAAAATATTTTTTGTCTCATTATCCACCTCTATAATTATTGTTTTACGATAATTGTAGCAGAGAAATTATTGTTTGTCAATAATTTATATTTCTTTTTAGAAATCTTAAATATTGTATCAATAGACTTTACGCTGTCTACTCTGACCTTACAAACAAGGTCGTGCTGCAGGGAGTACCCTTTTTTATTGTTTAATTTCAAAAAAATAAGCAGTAAAAAAGAGTATTAAAACCATTAAATGATTTTACTACTCTATCTGTTAATGTTGTTCTTATTCCATATAGTCTTAACCAACTGATAACATGAATTTTGATTTCTTACTTATTTCACGTTATCTAATGTGCATTGTTGTTTTTATGGATTCTAGAACTTTCTAGGTATGAACCCAACCTTCTTATATACCTTTCTAAGAGTTTTTCTGGCAACGGTTTCTGCTCTCTCAGCACCTTCTAAATAAACCTGCTCTAGATAATCCTTATTTTTCATTAATTCTTCAAATCTCTGTCTAATCGGCTTTAATTCTTCATTTACAGCTTCAGCGACATCTGACTTAAATTTACCGTATCCAGCGTTTTCATACTTATTCTCAATATCTTGGGTACTATCTCCAGTTACTTTAGACAAGATAGTTATTAAGTTCTTAATACCGGGCTGCTCATCAGAAAATTTTACTTGATTTAGTGAGTCTGTGATTGATTTTTTTATTTTCTTTTCTGTCTCATTATCACTTTCAATTATTAAAACGTAATCGTTTTTGTTGTCATCGGATTTTGACATTTTGCTGTTAGGATTTTGCAGACCCATTATCCTTGATCCGATTTTAGAAGTATAGACATCCGGAACTACGAAAGTATCACTATATTTACTATTAAACCTTTCGGCTAAATCTCTAGCTAGTTCTAAATGCTGTTTCTGGTCATCTCCGACAGGAACTAAATCAGTCTGATAAAGTAATATATCTGCAGCCATCAATGCCGGATAAGTAAAAAAACCAGCACTCAAGTTTTCTTCATTATTTCTTGCTTTGTCCTTAAATTGTGTCATTCTCTTTAGCTGTCCCATGTATGATATACAGTTTAATACCCAGGCAAGCTCTGCATGAGCACTTACATGAGATTGCATAAACATTGTGTTATCATCCGGATTTATACCGGCTGCTATATATTGAGCCAATATCTCTAAACTTCTTTTTCTCAATTCTTTTGGGTCTTGATGTACAGTAACAGCATGTAAATCTACAATACAATAATAACATTCATACTCATCCTGAAGTTCTGCCCAATTTTTTATAGCTCCGAGATAATTACCAAGAGTTAAATCTCCTGATGGCTTAACTCCACTAAATATAACCTTTTTATCATTCATAAGTTTTACCTCCTTTTATTCTTTATACTCAATTATATCTTTTACTATTTCCGATGCAATAATTAATCCAGCTACAGAGGGTACAAAGGAAATACTACCAGGTATTTGTCTTCTCTTTATATAAATTCTATCCTTACTGGGACAAATACTGTCAATATCACAATCTCTTTCTGTAGTAATAGGTTTTATAGGTTTTTCTTTTGAATAAACTACCTTAAGTTTTTCTATTCCTCTTTTTCTAAGCTCTCTCCTCATAATTCTTGCCAAGGGACAAATAGTTGTATTGTATATATCATCCACTTGCAGCATAGCAGGATTAAGCTTGTTACCAGCTCCCATACTGCTTATAGCAGGGATATTTCTTGTATTACACCTTTCTATTAAGTGAAGTTTAGCTGAAACCATATCAATAGCATCAACAACATAATCATATTCATGAGAAAAAAGCCTGTCAGCACTTTCTGAATTGTAAAGCTCTTGATAAGTTATTACCTCTGCATTAGGATTGATGTCTAATATCCTTTCTTTCATAACCTCAACTTTTGGCTTTCCGATAGTCTTTCTAGTTGCATGAAGCTGTCTGTTTATATTTGTTAAACATATCTCATCATCATCTACTAAAATAAACTTACCTATCCCACTTCTAGATAATCCTTCTACTGCAAATGTACCGACTCCGCCAATACCAAAAACTGCTACTACACTATTTCTTAATCTATTTAAGGCTTTAGTTCCAATAATCATCTCAGTTCTTGAAAATTCATGTAACACTTTACCACCTCTTATAAGGTTTTTCTCTGTAATTAATAAAACTAGATTACCATAGAAATGTTTGAACGTCAATACTTGTAAATATACAGACTATGCACCTACATTACTTTTAAAAGTGATGTAGGTAAAAAAACATAAAGTGCATGATAAGATACCATGCACTTTATGTTTCTATCTAACATTTCCTATTCCGTTATCAATAAAAATTTTAGTATTCATTCCTTTAGAATACGTTTTTAGTCTTTGAAGTATATACTCTGCTTCATCATCTGCTGCAATAGTAGGTTGACAGTCAATGATTTTTACTGGAATTAGTCTTATATTTTCAATATCATCATCTTTAATTACTATGTCAACAATAATTGACTCATCAGTACCCTTTTGTATTTGTTTATCAAATATAAAATTTCCAAGACTATAAAAAATGTACTTATCCATATATTTTTCTATTCCCTGTAGAACATGAGGATGGTGTCCAAGGATTAAATCAGCCCCGCTATCTATTGCCTGATAAGCTAACTGTTTCTGATTTTCACTGGGATAAAAGTGATATTCATTTCCCCAGTGAAACGATACAACTAAAAAATCGCATTGTTTCTTAGCCATTTTTATTTCGTTTTCCAAGTTATTACCTACTCTAGCTACATCTGCCTTGTCTTCTGAAAAAATAAATCCCTCAGGCGGAAAAATACTGTACCCTAAAAACCCAATACTAGAGTCCTTTTTATCTATAATTAATGGCTTTCTTGCCTCACTATAATTCTTCCCCGCCCCAAAAAATTTAATATTCTGCTCATTAAGAATTTCCATTGTACTAATTAAACCATCACTTTTATAATCCATGGTATGATTGTTTGCCAAATTTAATATATTAAATCCGGCTCGTTTTAAGAAAGCTGCATTTTCACTAGATGCCTTAAATATCAAATCACGCCGTTTATATGCTGCACCTTTACCTTCATATATAGGACATTCCAAATTTCCAAATACAATGTCTTTATTAGCAAATAAATCTTTAACATGGTTGTATGGATAGCCAAAACCTTCTTTATCAATTTTCTCACTAACTCCTCGTGATAGTAAAATATCTCCTACAGCAGTAAAATGTATTGCATCATCAACAGAACCTACTAAACATACTAAAATAACCACAACAGAGACAATTATTATTATGATTTTGTTCATACACATACCTCAGTATTTTTTTATAATATTATGTTAAATTAGCATCCAGAATTATAAGGTTCAGTCGGTAAAGGAATTTCCTTTTTATCACCATTAATGAAATTCTTCATCCATTCAAGCTGTGGTGGCTCTTTACCTTCTTTGATAATCTTCTGCCATTCTTCATCAGTAAGTCTTGTTTCTGATGTAAACTCATAATAACTAAAAACTGCACCTCTGGTAAGATATAGTTTATCATCTATTGGAACAACTGCAAATATCTCATAAGCTGGGCCTACTCCAACTTCAAAATACCCAACCCCTGCTATAGTGTGAATATCAGCTATAACTGCCATGTTTTTATCAGTTTCAGAGGTGATTTCAAACCATCTCATACCATCTCCAGCAAAGGAACTGGTTAGATATTCTAAAAGACCTCCATATGTCAATAGCTGATAATATTCATCCTCAGTAAGAGGCTCATTCTTTAGCTGTTTAACGGAACAATTTATTAAAAACTCTAACAAATCTTCAAAATCTTGAAGCTTATATTCAAGACTTGGAACTAGAATTTCTCTATCATTAAGATTTTCTCTTGAATACTTTGTTAACCATAATAATTTTTCATACACTTCTATATTTGGCTCTACATATCCTCTAATTTTTGGTGGTTCAACTCCTCCACCACATTCTGCTCCGGTCTGTTTCCCATACAATATGGTATCATGTTTTAATTGTGACCAGCTTGCTAATGCCGTACTTAAAGATTTATCTTCCCATGCTTGGTTAGTCATAAAAGATGGATACCCTTCTTCATACTTATTTAATAATCCCTTTAATGTCCACATCCATCCATAATACATATTAGACTGCCATTCATCCTGACTAAGACCATCAAATTTCTCCTTTAATTCTTCAAAGACTATAGGATATTGCTCCCATTTATCATCTTCATTATTAACGTTTATTTGAATGTCATACGCCCTCTCTGAACCTATAACTCCCATTACATCCAATCCTGATGGAATCGGTCTTGTAAATGGCTCAACTAAATCTTGTATAATCTCTGCATCAGGGATATATCGCTGTCCCATAAATCTTAACTGTTTACCAACAGGGATATTTCCGGCAGAGTATTGAGCCTTAATTTGCGGCTCTGGTAATTTTTCAGCTTCTAAATATACTTTATCAAGCTTATCTTCATCATTAAGTATGTTTATATCCGGGTTATTACCATAAACATCTATTAGTAAATCTTTATAATGATAAATAGTTAAATCGTCAGATGCACCTACATAAAGATTAGTAGTATCATAAATATTCTCCCATAGTTCAATATCATTAGAATCATTTCTTTCTAAGAATACACTATATGTTATCAATAGTGCTTGAAGTGTTTGTTCTATATTTCTTTCTTCTTCCATATTATCGTTAATTATATATAGTGAAAATGGTACTTGACCATACCACATCATAGCTCTAAAATATCTTTTGAAATCATCATTTCTTGTATAATGTCCTCTAGGTTTATATTGACTGTAGTCAAGATCATATGGAAATATTTTTGATTTAAGAAATCCAGCTTCACCAAGAATCAACTTATACTCTGCTTTAGCCAAATCAGCTGCTTCTATTGGTATATCGTCCGGAAGTTCCTTTTCTAAACAAAGCCAAGCAGTACAGAAAAATGATATATTTTTTAGTAACACTTTCTTAATTTCTTCGTTGGTTGCTTTATTATAAAGATATACAGATTTATCTATCATACTCTCTGTAAGTTCTTCAGTATAGCCTATAAGTTTTTCCGTTTCAAGAATTCTTAAAGAATAGTTGAAAAATATGTGATAAACCTGCAATACAGAATCTGTAGTAACAAATGATGGGAGTTTCATATATTCATTATTTTCATATATATAAAATAGTTGTTCTTCATTAGTAGGTACAACCACAAATCCATTTTTACTAAGAAGACTTTTTTGTTCATCAGTAAATTCACCAAACTGCTTAATATTTTCAATATTACTTAAATCTTCATTGACTTTATATGGTTGAACTAAAGTTTCAAATTGGGTAGGTATAAAAGGAACTTGTATATTTTTTCTTTCTCTTTCAGAAACAAAATTTACAACGTCCTGTTCGTTATCTATATTATCTTGTTTGTTATCCGTATTATCCTGTTCGTTATTATTCTCTACGTCATTATTATCCGCATCCAAGTAATCATCTCCGTTATTACATCCCGTAGGAAATATAATAAATGACACTACAATTACTATACACAAAGTATAAGCTAAAACTCTTTTTCTAAACATTTTTATTCACCCCATTTTAATAAATAATAATTTGCTCTTTAGCATGTTCTTTCGTAACAGTTTGTTGTTTAAATTCATCATTGTTATACTCTAATGCTATCCATTTAAAATCTTCGTTTTCCTTAATATGTATATGTATCTCTCCCTGAACTTTAGTAGATTGTTTTAAATCAATTATGTCATCGTATTCATTACTTTGTAATAAACCTTCAAATCCAAATCCTTCCCAATTATATGAATTTATTACCTTATTTCCATTCTGAAGAATTTCAATAGAAATTAGTTCTTCTTCTCCATCATTATCTATATCAGCAAATATGTAATCATCAAAAGGCTTTGAAAGCCTAGAACCTCTCCATTTTGGAAAAATCCTATTGTCCATCCAATAATATATATATGGTCTTTTAGCAGGTATGGGATGGAATTTTGTTTCTTTATACATAGCAATTGATATTTCTCTATTCTTATCTCCATCAACGTCTGACGTCTGTATTTTCCAAGGATTCATGCCTTCAAATGATTGATAAAACATTTTCTTTAATCCTTCATCCCAAGAATAGAAAATTATCTCTTTTCCAAATTCTTCACCATCATCACCTAAAATTAAAAGAATCTCATCAGTGTAATCATTATTTAAATCAGAAATACAACTACTTATTATTTTTTTTCCTTTAAATTCTTCTTCTAATGATTTAGTTGATATTAGCTCGCCTGCTAATGAAAATATTTTAAAATTATTTTTATTCGCATACAGTACATATTTTTTATTTTCAATAGTTATAATTCTTGGACTCTCTACTTCTACTTTTTCAAATTCCATAAATCTTAAAGGAAAAAGACTGTTTTTCTCTATTATCCCTTGAATACTATAGCTTAACAGCTTTCCTGTAAAAAAACTCAACTCTCCTCCTTCACTATTTATAATTTTTATAGAACCTTTTATCTGAAAATTAATACTTAATATTGCCAAACTAATTATAAGAATTACCAAAGCTAAAAGTAATACCCATTTCTTCATAGCATCACCTACCTAATTTTACAACTGTTATGTTGGACGTAATATATCTCTAAATTGTTCCATATTTATATATTATCTTATAAGTTCTTATATCTCATTATATTGTAATTGTGAAATATTAATATTAGCTGTTATAGATAATTTGACAAATTAAAATTTCTTATAAATTGTTTATACTACAACTTTGATAAGAATTTCATCAACAGAGGTCTATGAATATGAACAGCTTCTGCCGGACATAGCTCATGACAACAAAAACATCTTATACAGCCATCTAGATTTACCACAGGCCTTTTTTCTACCATATCAATAACCTTAGGCGGACAGCTTTTGGCACAATCTGAACAACCTATACATTTCTTATATTTAAAAACAGGCTTAGGTTCAAATAAATTGTTTAAAATTCCTTTTAGGAATTTAGGAACTCTTCCATCAAATATATCTATGCTTCTAGCTTCAGGAACGAAAAAATCATTCATAGTAAAGGTTTCTATATCATCACCTTTTAATTCTATATCATCAAAGTTTCCTTTACATAATCCTCTTTCAATAGATCTTTGAATTGTTGGTACTTTAGATGGTTTTAAACCAATAATTGATGTAGCAGCTACATCTAGATGATAAGGACTTTCAGAAGCAATAACTGCTCCTACTTCTTTGGGTGTCCCAGCAGTAGGCCCATCTCCTTCCATACCGACTATACCATCCATAAACGATAATACTGGCTTTACAGCAACACAAATATCTACTAAGGCATTAGAAAATGATTCATACTGTTTAAATCTATAGTGATATTCAGCCTTTTCAATTCCTGGTACAATTCCAAACATATTTTTTACGGCACCAGTAAAGGTCATCATCCCATGAGTTTTCAACTTAGACACCGAAATAACTTTATCTACTTCATTCAATACTTCTATAGCTGTAATATTCTTTAAGATTAAACCATCTTCATTTTTAATTTCAAACGTATTAGTATTATAATTTAATTTTGCTCCTACCTGTTGTGCCGCTTCTTCAATCCCACATCCTTTGTAGACAAGTCTAAGCATTCTTTCGTTATATGGCCCTCCGGGACTATCTCCTATTACTACATTTATTCCATTTTCTATTAAAACTTCTGCTAACGCCTTTGTAAAAATAGGATGGGTTGTAGCTGCACTATCTGGGCTTTTTCTCATAATCAGATTTAATTTAAGTAGTACAGTTTCACCTTTTTTTATGAATTTATCTAACCCTCCTAAATTTTCTAAGCTTTTTATAATAGAATTTTTTACAACCTCATAATTATACTCTCTACATTCTACTAAAGATACTATAGTTTCCATAATATATCTGCCTCCCTAGTCATTAATAAAAATACTTATTTATTACTTATTTTAACAGATATAATTTATAATTTCTATCATACATGAATTAATAGTAATTTTTTTAATTAGGTCAAAATATAATTTATTCTAAAGGTAATTCTGCAATAGAAAGGAGGAATGGCATGGAGAGAAATTCTTATAAATGGATTAAAGAAGGATATATTGGATGTAACCTGCTTCATTCTAATTATAAAGAAGCAATTCATAAGGTTATATTTGGAGGTGCAAAACAACTAAGCGATAATACATGGAATTTAAACTTAATTTATAGTTATATTGTTAATAACAGCGTTAAATCTGCTGGAGGCGGATACTGCACAACATTTGATCTTGTAGTAGAAATAAATGAAAAAGTAAGATTTGAAAACTATCTAGGCATTACAGAAGATATGCCTGTTGAATGTAGAACAAATGAATATATGAATTGTAATCGTTTTTTTCCTATCCAGTTTATAAAGTTTTTATATATTAACAAAGATTATGTTAAGTATGAAGTTCATTGTATATAATATATTAAAGCTCTATCTGATAATTTTTATTAGATAGAGCTTCAAAAGTAAATATAAGCCTTTTTATTGATAAAGAAAGTTATTTTCCTACCTGCATTTTGAGAAATACATCTTTTAAAGTACTTCTTAACCAAACAAATAAAACCACTCCTACAACAGCTTCTGAAATAAGAAATGAATACCATATAGCATTTAGTCCATAAAGCATTGAAAATATATATGCAAGGGGCAGTAGTAATATTATCTGTCTTGAAAAGGATAAAATTAAGCTCGGTATGCCCTTTCCCAATGCTTGAAATGTTGTTGAACCTATTATTGCAGGTCCAATTATAGGAAACGCAAAACTAATTAGTCTTAAAGCTTTAGTTCCAATATTGACAAGATTTGGACTGTCGTCAAAGATTAATATTAACTGAGCTGAAAATATCTGAAATATTATAAAACCTAAAGTAGTAAAACTAAAAGCAACAATAAATCCGATGTTGATAGTTTCTTTTACTCTAACAGGATTATTATGACCGTAATTATATCCAATAATAGGAATATACCCTTGAGCTAATCCAAATACAGGCATAAAAACAAATGTCTGAAGTCTAAAATATATACCCATAGCAGCAATAGCGTCAGACCCGTATCCATCTAATATTTTATTTAGTCCAATCATCATAAATGAAGCTAGAAACTGCATTATCATAGCTGGTACTCCTACAGCATACACGTTTTTGATTATATTAAAATCATATTTAAATGTTTTAAAACTTAATTTAATATTGTTGTTTCCAAAAAACAACATTATTAAAATGAATATTCCACTTAATATTCTAGCTATAACTGTTGCAATAGCTGCTCCTTCAATTCCCAGTTCCGGAAAAGGTCCTATTCCAAAGATTAATAATGGGTCTAAAATTATGTTTATAATAGAACCTATAAGCATAGCTATCATTGGTATCAATGTGTTACCTTCTCCTCTTAAGATGTTATTTGCTATCATCGGTATAAACATTGCTATTGAACCAATTAATATTATCCTAATATATCTGGTTGCATAATCAATAAGTAAAATATCATCAGTAAATAACTTTATTATATTTTCAGAAAATACAGCTCCTAATAATGCTACTACTAAACCATAAAAAATAGATAATAATATTACATGTTCAGCGACACTTGATGCTTTTTTATCTTTACCCTCACCTAATAATCTAGATATTAATGAACTTGTTCCTATACCAGTCCCAACTGCAATTGCTATCAAAATTAATTGAACCGGAAAAGCGATTTGAAGTGCAGCAAGTGCTTCGCTGCTAATTCTAGCTACCCATATACTATCAATCACACTATATAAAGCTTGAATAAACATTGAAATTATAGCCGGAACTGATAACTTGAAAAGCAAAGATGTTACCTTTTCTATTCCTAATCTGTTTTCCTGATGTTTACCTTCCAAAATATATGTACCTCCTCATGAGTATCATTCATATCTGCCTTTATTTTGTTAATAAATATATAATATTATAAAACCTGTATAATTTCAATATTTATAGCTAATACTGCTTATTGGTTGTATCTCAATTTAATTAGTGTTATAATAATACCTATAAACTATACATTTTAACTATAATTGAGGTGAAATGATGAATAAAGTCGTTACTATGTGTCTACTTATTATTTTTTTGATAGGTATACCTTTAAATGCTTATTCGGATGTAAATTCCGAAGAAGAACCTTTTGAAAATCATGAAGAACATGAAGAAACAGTAGCAAGTTCATTTGAACGTGGTGTTGTAGTTGAAGTAATAGCTGCCATAGATGAAGAATCTTCTGATGAAGAATATAGTGGTTTTAATATCATGACTCAGGTTGTTAAAATTAAGGTTCTTACAGGAAGATATAAAGGTGAAGAGCTTATAATAGAGAATAATTTCAGCGGAAACAAAGCCTTTGATATAATTGTTAGTGAAGGTGATAAGGTTATTTTAAGTATTGAAGAAACATTTGATGAAGCACCAAAAATTTATATCTCAAATTTTGTAAGAGATACATATATCAACTACATCCTAATTGGATTTGCTCTTTTATTGATAATTATAGGTAAGCTTAAAGGTGTAAAATCTATTATAACTCTAGCTATAACCATATTTGTTATACTTAAAGTTATGCTCCCCTTGTTCCTTAAAGGCTATAACCCTATATTGGTAACTATAGTTTGTGCAATCTTTATTATAATCACAACTTTCTTTATAATATCAGGTATAAACACTAAGTCTATCTCTGCAATAATTGGAACAGTAGGAGGTGTGCTTATAGCTGGTACTATAGCATACATTATTGGTTCATCTGCTAATCTTACAGGTTTAAGTAGTGAAGAAGCCGGTATGCTTATATATATTCCTCAAAATATTGAGTTTAACTTTCAAGGACTTCTTTTTGCAGGTATTATCATAGGAGCTTTAGGTGCGGTTATGGACGTTGCAATGTCGGTAGCTTCATCTATGCATGAAATTAGAGAGGTTAACCCTGAAATAGATTATTTAACCTTAATGAAATCAGGTATGAATGTAGGAAGAGACATTATGGGAACAATGTCTAATACACTTATATTAGCTTATACGGGTAGTTCTATTCCTCTACTTCTATTATTTATGGCATATGAATTCTCAATGATAGAAATTCTTAACATGGACCTTATGGCAACTGAAATTGTCAGATCTTTAATAGGCAGTATTGGGTTGATACTTACAATTCCTATAACTTCATTGACTACAGGCTTTATTGTAAAACTTAAAAAAATCAAGCAAGTACGTACACTTCCCTAAAAACAATCAGGATATTTTTGTTAACATATAATCTTAAATCAATAAACAACTATAGTTTTTAGAAAAATTTAAAATAAGCCCTGTTTTTTCTGTCAGGGCTTATTTTTATTAAGCATTAGTTATAATTTGTTAACAGGTGTTAATGGCTCATCTCCATTTAAAACTCTGATAATATTTTCAGCAACTATTTTTCCCATTTTAGTTCTTGTTTCAATTGAACCGCTTGCTACATGCGGCATTAATACAACATTATCAAGTTCTTTTAACCCTTCTTCTAATTCAGGCTCATTCTCAAAAACATCAAGACCTGCGCCCCATATCTCTTTTTCTTTTAATGCTTTAACTAAGGCTTTTTCATCTATTACTTGACCTCTAGCTGTATTTATGATTATAGCAGTATTTTTCATCTGTTTAAACTCTCTTTCACCAATCATATGCTTCGTTTCGTTAGTGAATGGTATATGCATAGAAATAAAGTCAGACTCCTTTAAAAGTGTATCTTTATCAACATAAACTGCATTATATACTTTTTCAAACTCCTCATCTCTACTTCTATTATGATAAAGTATCTTCATATCAAATCCAACACTTTTCTTAGCAAATGCCTTACCAATTCTGCCTGCTCCTATTAACCCCAAGGTTTTCCCTGTTACATCTTGTCCCCAAAGAAGATTAGGTGAAAACGAATTCCATTTTCCTTCTCTAACATATCTATCTCCTTCATATATGCGTCTAGTAACTGAAAATAACAATGCCCAAGCCATTTCAGCAGTTGTGTCTGAAAGCACGTTAGGTGTATTTGATACTCTTATACCTCTCTTAGTTGCCTCATCTACATCTATGTTGTTAAATCCTACTGCATAGTTAGCTATCATTTTTAAATTTGGTGCGTTTTGCAAAACTTCTTTATCAACCTTATCAGCTAACTGTGTTATGACTGCATCCTTATCCTTAAGCTTTTCGATTAGTTCTTTTTTAGTTAAAGTTCTATCTTCTGGATTTATTTCTACTTCAAACTGCTCTTTTAATAGTTCTACTGGTATAACAGAAACATTTCTAGTTATGTACACCTTTTTTGTGCCCATATAATCCCTCCTAAAATCCTATTACCATAATTTGGCTACCGTATCCAATTTAATATATTATAATAAAATTATACTATAAAATCTATTTTGAAATCAACTTAGATTATTTTACCACATGGGATATTAGGCTGTCTCAGATAACCCTCTATCATCCTTTATAATATTTAGCTAAAACTCTCTTATTAATTTTATTTTTAGGATCATCAAAAGCACCAAAGTAATCAGCTATTTCTACAGCAAAATCTACAAAAGACCTACCAACTGCTGTAATAATATTTTTATCTCTAACTACTTTTTTTCTTTTAAAATTAGCTCTTGGAAAGAAATCTTCTATATCCTGCTCATCTAAATATGATTTAGTTAATGTTGTAGTATACTTCTTATCATCTAAAACTCCTGATTTAGCTAAAAACTGAGGACCTGCACAAATTGCTGATAACATTTTATTTTCTTTATTAAGCTTTTGTATTAACTCCTTAAGCTCTGGTCTTAACTCATCATTCCATCCTCCCGGAATTATCAGTCCTTCAACATCTGTGAACTCTAGAGAATCCTTAACAGTAGCCTTTGGCTGATAAGTTACTCCGGGTTTACTTGTAACTATTTCCTTAGTATAAGCAATAGTAACCAGCTCTTTTTCAAGCAATTGTCCGGCAAAACTGCAAGCCAAGGTCATCTCAAAATCTGCCATGTCATTATAAATATAACATAAAATTTTTCCCATCACTTTTACCCCCTGTTTTTAAAAGTTTATTTTATATTTATTATACTATATATTTCTA
>JANQLB010000061.1 GCA_028280805.1 Tissierellales bacterium | reverse complement strand
AATTAAGTAATTGTTTCTTATTGTTAAATAATTTATCCATAACAAAGAAAAAACAAATATTCCTGCTAATACTAAAAGGAGCATGGAAGAAACTATGGAACGTAAAGAATGCTTTATTGAATATCTTCTTAATGTATCTTTGCTGCCACGTATTGATAAACTTTCACTATTATAATCTAATTCTATTTGAGATTTAATATCAATATCTGTATTATCTACTTTTTCTATAAAGTTTTGCCTCATTTTATTTTTCTTTCTCTTTGTGCCATGACTATTGATTAGATCTATAATAGATGATTTTTTAAACTGATTGATTTTTATAAGGAGTATAGTTGTAAAAACAATCATCAATCCAAGGATAAATATGAAAAAGTACCTTACATTTAAGGTTGAGTTTATAGTATTCTCAGAGATTTCAGTTAAATCTGCCAATAATTTACCTGATTTATCTATAGCATTACCATAGCCTAAAAATCCTCCTATGATGGAAGCTATGCCTCCATAAAGTATAATATGATGGAAGCTATGCCTCCATAAAGTATAAGAGGTAATGTTAAGTGAAGTCCGCTCACTTTCTTTGGAATTCCTAAAGTACGCTCTATTGCATAGTTTAATTTATGTCCACCTGCATATATATGTACTACAAATAAATGTGTAAGTAATAAAAGAACTGCAAATAGAATAAAGTTAATTAATGTGGAATGCTTTATAGATTTTGCTGAATTCCAAAATCCCTCTCCATTATTTTCGATAAAATATAAATTATAACCTAACTCTCTTAATGGTTCTTCATATTTTTTTATGAAAGCTTTCTGTTCTTCACTGTTTTTTAATGTAAAACTATAAAAATATGGATGTATATCAGGCTCATTTAGACCTTGATTATAATATATACCAAATTCCTTTGGTAATGTGCTATCTGGAATATATATCTCTCTTCCTTTGGTAAGAACATCCTTAAGTGCAGCAATTCCAACCACTTCAAAGGTTTTAGGCTCGCTTGTTTTATAAGTTTTCCAGTCTTTTCGATCTTTACTTGATACTAGATATGTATATCCTTTTTCAGTGTTTCGCATTTGTATTTCAAGTTTATCTCCAATATTGATACCTCGAAGTCTAGCTAAATCCTCATTAATGACACATACATAGTTTTTATTTATATCATCAGCTCTATTAATCAAACGTCCTTCTTTTAAATAGTATTGTTTCATGCTTTCTTGAAAGATTGGTATAGTTAACATATTCTTTGTTGTAATGATTGAATAGGATTGAGTGTTTTGGTTTAACACCTCAATATCTTCCTTTAACATACTCCACTTAGGATTATTCCAATCTATATATCCATCGTCATCTAGTTTTTCATATAAAGGACCATTGGGATAAAGGGGTTTAATCATAGTGAACCATTTATATTGACGATGTGAATAAGTCCTAAATAGATAAAGCTTTTCTGTTTCTAGAGCCAACAAATCATCAATGACATCATTATTAATAAATGTTTTTTTAGTCCCATCTATTAATGACCTAGCAGGAACGGCTATTTCGCTTCGATTCCCTTCTTTTATATAGTCCGGAAATCCTGCAAGCCTGTCCTCTATGATTACCAAAATACTTATACCGTCATATATAGTTTCAGCACTTGGTGACTTTCCTGCTCCTTTTACTTTTGCAGTGAATATAAAATTACTTAAATGTGTTCTATAATCATCATTAGACAAATCATTCTCTATATGTTCAGGGCGATAGATATCAGGATTATAAAGTCCATCTATTATGCCTTGGCAGTACCTCCGATTATCTTCATAGTCTATCATAGAGTCACCATCAATTAATTCTTTAGCTTCATTTACATAGTACTTATCTTTTTCTAAAATTTGTATTGTTCCTATGCTTTTATAGTAATTCCCAATTCGGTTAATTTCACGATTGACAATAAAAAACTGTGTCGTACTTGAAATAAATAGATTAGAAACAATAAATAGTAGGATAGCAAGTAATATTCCCTTCAATGGTCTCCTTAAGATAGATTTGCTAATTGGATTTCTCATAAATTTTACTCTCCTTAGACTTTTTATAAAATAAATGCCTTAATCTCCTTAGATAATTGTATAGTTTTTCAATATAGTAATTATCTTCTATATCGTCGTCGTCAGTTTGCTTTATCAGATGAAATAAGTATGAATCCCATATTAAGTGTAATATGATTTAATAATATTACTATTAAGCATATAAATCAATAATTAACATAAAAAAAATTATAAGGAAAATTTAAGATATATTGTTAACTTTGTTTTTGGCGAATATGTTACCTTGCTTAACAATAATGATATTAACGTTTATTTTAAATCATGTTTTGATATTGAATCGCTATAGATAAACAGTATGATGATTTAAAATAATAAGTGAGTGCATTTGCAGAACATGACTATAACTCCCAATGAATAAAAATGTAAAATCCGTTAAGAAATTTGTTTGTTTGAGCGTAGCGAGTTACAAATTTTAGGATTTTATATTTTTGTGAATTGTAGGAGTTATTCATGTTCGAAACCGCGGAACGTTTATTTTAAATCATGTTTTGATATTGAATACCTATAAACATCCGAGTTCTAATCTTGCTTTATTTAAGAAAAAATATATAGTATTCAGATAAAACGAGTCAAGCAGGTGACCAAAATTTTTAATTTTGTGTCAATCGCTTATACAGCGTGCAAGTAGATAGCCAAAATTGCAAAATGAAGCTCAGAAAGATAAAGCTTCTGAGTACTACACACACTTACATCAAATTTAAGATTTGAGTAATTGCAGCAATTTTGTGCTAGTTACTTATACACCGTGATGCGTTCAGATGATGGATAAAAAAAAAGCAGCAATATTGCCGCTTTTTTACAAAATATCTGCCGCCAGTTGTGCCAGCCTTGATCTCTCTCCTTTTATTAACTTTATATGAGCAGCTTCGCTATAATCTTTAAATTTTTCTACAAGGTAAGTAAGTCCATTGTTACTGGAATCTAGATAAGGATGATCTATCTGTTCAGGATCACCAACTAACACGATTTTACTACCCTCTCCTACCCTGGAAACAATAGTTTTGACCTCATGTTTTGTAAGATTCTGTGCTTCATCAATAATTATAAACTGATTTGGTATTGTTCTTCCGCGAATAAATGTTAATGCCTCAACTTCAACTCTTTTTAAACCAATTAATATATCTTCTATATTTCCATTCTTATGAGTACCGAATATGTATTCGAGATTATCATAAATAGGTTGAATCCAAGGACGCAGTTTTTCCTGCTTATCGCCCGGTAAAAAACCTATCTCCTTACCCATAGGTACTATAGGTCTTGCAACCAGAAGTTTTTTGTAGATACTCAATTCCTCTGTTTTAAGAAGACCAGATGCTAAAGCTAAGAGGGTTTTTCCTGTACCCGCTCTCCCTGTTATAGTAACAAGAGGGATTTTGTCATCCAATAAAAGCTCCATAGCCATTTTCTGCTGTGCATTTCTTGCTTTAATTCCCCATATATCGTACTCACTTGTACTTACTAACTCTAAATTTTGAGAATTTGGATTATAAATTGCAATTGCAGATTTTGACGTTCCTAACTCATCCTTTAATATAAAGAATTTATGAGGATAAATTTCATAATTAGAAAATAATTTTGCAGAAAATTTTAAGTGATGAGTAGAGTATAGTTCATCAATTATGTGAGGAGGGATCATTAAGGATTCAAATCCTAGATACATTTCGTCATTTGATACTATTTTCCCCGAAAGATAGTCTTGTGAGGAAATTCCAAGAGCATTTGCTTTTACTCTGACTAATACATCTTTACTAACCAGTATTACCTGTTTTCCACTTTCGTTTTGTTGTTCTTCTTTTAGTAAATTTAATGCAACCGCTAATATACGATTATCATTAGTTTTCTCATTAAAATAGTTTCCTACTTCTTCAAAGTGCTTGTGGTTGAGTTCTATTTTCAGGTACCCGCCACCTTCTATATTGACACCTTTTTGTAAATGTCCACCTTCCTCTCGTATATTGTCCAGTATACGAGACACATGTCTAGCATTTCTACCAATATCATCTCCTAATCTTTTTTTATGGTCAATCTCTTCTAATACTACAACCGGGATTATTACATCATTATCTTCAAAACTAAACAAAGAATTAGGGTCTTCTAATAAAACACTGGTATCTAATACAAAGACTTTTTTCAAATTTACGCCTCCCTATTTTTGCTGTTTATTTATTAATATTCGGTAAAAATATAAAAGTTGCTACTTTTATAATAATGATTAATTGTTGATTCTACATTAAAAAAATATTAAAATAATTAACTAATAAATTTAAATGTTAATTTTAAGTTTTCAAGGAGACATAAAGCATTGCAAACTCAATACTAAATATAATATATTTTCATTAATGTAATGATTATCCATGCCATTTTTGCAGCTTCATGGTTTCTCTTTTCATATACATTCTAGGAATTAAGGGTATAACTGTACCTATCTTTCTACCCCAGCTATAAACTTTAGAAGGATAAATCTGAGTTTTCTCCTTCTGTATTCCTTTAATGATAGCCTTTGCAACTTGAGTAGGTGTTTGCATCGGCCATTCAATAGGTCTTGTATTTCCTGCCGTTTTAAAGAAATGGGTTTTGGTTGTAATCGGGTAAACCATCAATAATTTACCATTGTTCTCCATTTCATATCTATAAGTTCTTACAAATCCATCTAAAGCACACTTTGTTGCAGTATATAAGGCATATCCGGGAATAGGAAACTCCACCATGGTTGATGATGTAAAAACAACCATATATCTTCTATCTTTATTGAGTGTAAACATTTTTTCTGCTGCATAAATAGAAGAAAATACATTGGTGTTAAAAATTCTCTCTATTCGACCCCAGTTCTCTATTGTAATTTTTTCATAGTAAGCAAAGCCTGCATTACCAATAAATATATCCACAGCACCCAATTTATCAACTGCAAACTGAAATAATCTATCTATATTTTCCTTTTCTCCTATATCACATCTATAGGGCAATATCTTAGGATGAGAGGATAACCAAGGCTGTTCTTCCTTATCCACTGCCACAACTTTTACATCATAGGAAAGTAAATATTCTAAAAGGCTTTTTCCTATACCTGAAGCTGTTCCTGTTAAAATTATACATCTTCCATCTAAGTTCATATTTTCCTCCAAATTTTTATCCTTTTTTGCTATTTTTACCTTGCAATCCTTTATTATACCTACTGTACAAGATTGTATTATAAGCTATAGCATAAAAGCCAAAAAATTAGCATCATAAATCAAAATAATACTTTGATTTATGACGCTTTGTTGATAATCCATTAAAACTGATTGTATAAGGCTTTAAATGTTATAAATATCCTTATATTTTTGCTGAAGATAATCAGCAAGGTATTTACCACTTAACTCTTCACCAGAAATATTTTTAATAATTTCATTTGGCTTAAGAAGTTTACCGTGTCTGTAAATATTGTCTTTAAGATACTCAACTATTTTATCAAAGCTTCCTTTAGCCACTAAATCATTAAAGTCAGGTATTTCTTTTAAAATTGTGTTATAAATCTGAGCAGAATATAAATTTCCTAAGGCATATGTTGGGAAGTAACCAAACATACCTCCTGACCAATGCACATCTTGAAGCACTCCCTCTGTATCATCTTTAGGTCTTATACCAAGATACTCTTCCATTTTATCATTCCATATATGAGGTAAGTCTTTTACTTCAATTTCATTATTTATTAGTTTTTTCTCAAGTTCATATCTTAACATGATGTGTAGATTGTAGGTACATTCATCTGCTTCTACTCTAATGAAAGAAGGATTAACTTTGTTTATTCCTTTATAAAAGTCATCAAGATTATAACCCTTTGCCTGATCCGGGAAATATTCAGTTAATTCTTTAAAATATCTGCTCCAGAATACTTTACTTCTCCCAATAATATTCTCCCAAAATCTTGACTGCGATTCATGAATTCCTGAAGATGTACCGCTACAAAGCGGTGTACCAACTAGTTCGGCAGATACATTTTGTTCATAAAGTGCATGTCCTCCCTCATGTATTGTTCCAAATAACGCTCCTTCAAAATTTTCAGGGCTAAATCTTGTTGTAACTCTAACATCTCCCGGATTCATTCCTATTGTAAAAGGATGTACACTTTCATCTAATCTTCCGGCTTCAAAATCATATTTTATTTCTTTTAATATATATTTACAAAATTCTTTTTGCTTTTTTACATCAAATTCATTATCAAAAAATTTCTTTGGTTCATACCCGGATTCTTTTATATCTTTAACTAATGGAACTAAATTTTTCTTAAGTTCACCAAAAAGTTCATCTACTTTATCAACCGTCATTCCAATTTCATAATCATCTAATATTGTGTTATACTTATTACCTTCATATCCCCGGTAATCAATAAATTCTTTTTGAAACTCTAATACTTTTTCTAAATATGGTTTAAACATTTGAAAATCATTTTTATGTTTAGCTTCTTCCCACACTGATTCAGATTTAGAACTAAGCCTTATATATTCTTTGAATCTATCTTTGGGAATCTTTTTATTCTTTTCATAGTTTCTTTTACATTCTTTGACACATGCATTAGTAACAGCGTCTACTCCTTCACCATCTTCTAAACTGTTTATGTACTCCCCCATTTTGTCTGATGTCTCTATCTCAAAAGATTTGCCGGCAATCATTGATAAAACTTTCGTTCTGTTATCAATACCTTTTTTAGGTGCACCAGTTCTTAAATCCCATCCAATCAGACTAGATACTTCTTGATAATACTTCATTTGAGCAACATACTCTCTAAATTCCTTAATTAAAACTTCTACATTTTTTTTCACTTGAAATACCCCCAGTTCATTTTTTAGAATACAATACATCTTATTGTTTAGTATTTTATCATTTATTCATATTATAATCGACAATAAATTCACAATTTTATTAATTTACAAATAAAATACCCTTTAGAAGTAGATTTTAAAATTTCTTTTTTTATCTACTCTAAAAGGGTAAGGGGATACATTTAATTAATTTTAATAACTTCATCTATAATTCTTTTTAATCCTTCAGGTAATTTCAATTCGCAATTCATAATAAAAAACTTTATCTTATCTTTATTGATTTTCATATATAAATCTAAAAATTCACCTTCGCTTAAACTCTTTAATATAAAATCATTTATGAATATGTATACATTGTTTTCCAACAAATCATCATTTACTTTAGATATGATTACCGGGAATAACTCAGCAGCACTCATATATCCCATTACAGATTTTACTTTCATAATGTTTATTTCTTTATCGTTCATATATTCAAATATATTCTGCTTCTCCATAAAATCATCTACTGAAAGCTTTATATGATACCTTCTCTCAATTTCTTTTATATATCTTGAACTTTTATATCGTGAATATTTTTTTTGCGACCAGAAAGAATCTAGAAGAAATATTTTTGAGTTGTTTTGAGATAAATATGAAACATATTCTCTTATGTAGTACTTTAATTTATTAATATCACTTCCTTGGAATAAGATGTTTTTATTAAGAATTTCTTTGTTGCATACAATATCATAATTCTTCATCTCGCCACCTCCTAGAATCTCATGTTAGTACCTAGTGCTAATTATATCACAAATATGATAAAAATAAAAGTATATTCAGTAAAAAAAGTATGTTAAAATAGTCTATAGATTAGTATATCTAAATTATCTAAAAAACATTAATTTTTAGGAAGGATTATAATATGAATCAGTTTTCAGAAATGCTTAAGCATAAATTCAACATAGAATTAAATATGCAACAGCAAAAAGCAGTTGAACATAAAGATGGTCCGGCAATAGTATTAGCAGTTCCGGGAGCAGGTAAAACAACTGTTCTTATCTGTAGAACAGCTAATCTGATTTTTAATCACAAAATCCCTACAGAAAACATATTATCAATTACTTTTAGCAAAGCTTCTGCCAACGATATGAAAAAAAGGTTTATAAAAGTTTTTAATGACATTGTAAAAAGAAATATAACTTTTTCAACTATACATAGCTTTGCATTTAATTTGGTTAGAGAATATGCTTATCATAAAAAAATAAGATATAAATTAATTGAAGGCAGCGAATCAGAGTTTAATAAAATCAGCATATTAAAATCTATTTATCATACAGTAAATGGTACATATATTAATGACGATAAACTAGAAGAACTGCTAAATACTATGGGTTATTTAAAAAATACGATGATAGATATTAATGATATATATAGTTATACTATACCTCAAATAAAAAACTTTAAACAAATCTGTAAACAATATGAAGATTTTAAGAGAAGTAAAAATCTTATTGATTTTGATGATATGCTTACTTTGGCATTTGAAATTCTAAAAGATAACCCCCTTTTACTTGAAAAATATCGCAGAAAATATCAATATATACAGGTTGATGAAGGTCAAGATACCTCAAAAATACAAAATAAAATAATTAACCTGCTGGCATATCCTAATAACAATCTTTTTATAGTAGCAGATGATGACCAAAGTATTTATGGCTTTAGAGGAGCATCTCCCGAGGATTTGTTAAATTTTGAAAATAGATTTATTAATGCTAAAAGGTTCTATATGGAAGAAAATTATCGTTCGACTGAAAATATAGTAGATGTAAGTAACAGCTTTATTAAAAAAAATACTGCTAGATTTAATAAAAATTTATATACAAAAAATAAGTCAAAAAGACCTGTTACAATTGTTAAGGTTAATAATGAATTAGAACAATATCAATACTTAGTAAAAGAAATAATAAAATTAAAAAATTATGATGATACTGCTATTCTATATAGAAATAATATTTCATCTATTGCCTTGGCTGAAATTTTAAATAGAAATGACATAGATTTTTACATAAGAGATGCTAAGAACGGATTTTTTAATCATTGGGTTGTGAATGATATAATCAGCTTTGTAAAATTATCATTAGATATTTATGATATAGAATCATTTGAAAATATATATTATAAAATGAAAGGCTATATATCAAAAGAAGCTGTAAAACATGTAAAAAATCAAAAAAATTCTAAAGATATTTTTACTAATCTGCTTAATTTTTCAGGTTTTAAAAAGTTTCAGTTAAAAAATATCTATTTACTCCAAAAAGACTTCAAAGCTTTAAGGAAGAAAAAACCTTATAGTGCATTATCGTTTATAGAAAAAGAACTGGAGTATGGTAAATTTTTAAAGTATAGAATGAAAGACTCTTTATATTCTTATGAGAGTACAAAGTTAATCCTATCAATTTTAAAAAATATTTCTCTCAGATCAGACTCTATAATGAGCTTTTTAGACAGAATAAATGAACTTCAAAAACTTATTGAAAATTCTAAAGATAATCGTAATAAAAATGCTGTAACTTTAACTACGATACATTCTTCTAAGGGATTGGAATTTAAAAATGTATATATGGTAGACCTTATTGACGGTGAATTTCCTACAATGAGCAGCATTGACTCATTTGACATGGGACAGCCCTTAGCTTTAGAAGAAGAACGACGATTATTTTATGTAGGAATGACTAGAGCAAAAGAAGTTCTTGATTTGATTACTATAAATGAAAAAAATGAAGAAAGGGTTTTTAAATCAAGATTTATCAATGAATTAGAGGAAATTATGAATGGTGTTGATAACATTAATAATCCTATAGGAGATATATTAAGAGTTGGGAAACAAATAGTTCATACGAAATTTGGACAAGGCAAAATTAAATCACTGAACAATGACACCATAATTATATATTTTCCTAAATCAGGAGAAAAACAACTGTCTTTACATATGTGTATTGAAAAAAAACTGTTAACTGCATATAAAGATTAATTGTCTAATATATTATAAAGCCTGCTCAAATGAGCAGGCTTTTGCTTATGAAGATATTATGTATATGGGTATAATGTCAACAGCTCTGTCCTTATGGCCTTATACACTGCAAATATTACTACCAATTTATTTTTTTATAAAACTAATCATAGTATAGAAAAATTCGACACTGGACAGATATCTGATTTTCAATAAATGTGCATAATTGTTCCTAAAAGCTAAAAATCAGTATTATTAGAAATTGAAAATTTTCTACAAATTACACTTATTGATAAGTTATTATAATATGATATACTGAAATTAAAATTGATTGGAAAAAAATAAAATCTTTAGTATTTTTCTAGGGCAAAACAAAAAAGTTGCTTATGGAAAGATATTAATAGCAATAGACTTGAGTTTTAGAAATTGCTGGATGAACTGAAAGAAGGTTTATTATATGAAAAACAAGAAAATTATTATTATCTGTATATTAATTGTTATCTTAATTTTTCTAGGAAGTAAATATGTTAATGACTTAAAATATGACCAAATTATGAGTGATTATAGTACTTCTTCGATATGCATGAAATACATTCCTAAAACTATATTAGTTTATCTGAATGATTCAGACGAAATAATTAAAGAAAACGGTTATTTTATAGGACAGCTACTATTTATTTCTCAGCATACCAGCTTGAGTCTAGGTGGTAAAATAGGTTTATACCTACAAGAAAACACTGTTTTATTTCAAAAATATTATAAATCACTTGAAGAAAATAGTAATATTGATTATAGTATAAAGAATGAATTAAAAAGAAGGTTAGAGCTTATGATTGAGTCTTTTGAGAAATATGATGATACTATAAGTAATGAGATAGAAAAAAATAATTTTAAATGGTATAAACTTGTTTTATTTGATTCAAAGGAATATAGAAAAAGAATTCTTAAAGATTTGTCTTACTAATAAGCAGATTAATTGAAGATATATATCAAAGTGACGGAGTTGTTGAAAATAATAAAATTTCAGCAATTTCGTCCCTCTGATATTAGATATTTTTTCAAGTATAATGATAAGTTTCAGTCCTACTCTTTTTTGCGTTTTCTCATCTGGGACGACATTACCTTGACACCGATCCATCTTACATTCACTTACAATATGATTTAGTATTTTATCGTAATACTCCTTGAATACTGTATATATTGTACTTATCTAAGAAATCCTTATGTATTGCACTTATATCAATTAATAAATCAACCCAAAATCTATTAGAAATTGAATGATTGCCATATTTTTCTTGAAACTGTCTGGTATTGAATACAAATTCATTTCCCTGTTGGGTCACTTCGTCTATATTCTCATGGATAGAATGTAACCAAAGTTCATTTAATTCATTAATGTATTTCAGTTTTTCCATTAAATTTAAGTCAATTGTAACAAGTTCTTCATCAAGTTTATCGACTTTTGAATCTCTATTTAATAAGTGACTATAAAACTTATCAATTTCATTTAAATCCTCTTTTATTTTCTTCATTTCCAATCTCTTTTCATATAGGCCAAATTGTTGAGCTAACCCTAAGTTATACTGAAAAACTTGGAGGATATTTGTGGTATATGATTTTAACAAATTTAGTTGACGATTAGTTAATTCATTAGTATCTAAGAGCTCATCATATATAGTATTAACATACAAAATTCCTTGTATTAATTCTTGAGAGTTATTAGTAATCAAATGTGATATAAATATTTCGTACGCTTTATTCTCTTGGTATTGTTTAATACCAAAAACGAAAACGGAAATAAAGCAGATTATAAGTAGCATCTTTTTAAAATTCTGATTAAACATAAAATCTCTCCTTCCTGATAAATCACTTATAGCTAAGTTTATTATGAAAACCACTTTTACTCTCTAATAGTAATGGCTTTGAAAGTAAAAGTGGTTTAAAGTGTACTAATATTTGTTTTAAAAATTAGGCTAGTAAAATTAGTTATGCAAAATATTAATTATAATGGCAATTAAGAGGACTTAATTTAATGATATAAATCATAAATTAAGGTTATATTAACTGATTTAGTATAAACAGTTCCAATCTCCTCTACTTACAAATATTTGTTGATTTTCTTACTGGTAAAAGCTGAAAGAAGACAAAATATAATACCTGTTACAAAAATTATGCTACCTAAAATCATGGGTATTATTCCATAAGTATATTTTAATGCTGTTCCGTATTCACCCAGTGAAAGATAGACACGTTCAAGTTTGGGTAGATATTGAATTGTGTTTTGGTGAGTTATTAATAAAATTATAGAACCTGTTACAAAAAAAACTATACCAACTATTAATTTTTTCACTATAATTCATTCCTTCTTACTTTGTAAAATCTGACTACTTCCACCGTGGATTTAAAAATATTTAATTGAAAACAGCTTTTCCCTTTATTTCATTATTAACAGTGTTTATTATTATATTATATGCATGTATATATTGTCAATAATAATTATTAATGGTTTTTTTTAATGTTATTAGGCTGCTGACTATGTAAAAAATATTCACTTTGATTCTAAAACCGGTGAAGTTGTATCCACTAAAAATGTTCTAGACTTGACCTTGAAAAAGTTAAAGATGAAGAAGCATTTGATGGTTATTATGTGCTGTTAACTAGTGAATACAAAGAATCTTCTGATTGTATTATTTATATATATTGAGGATTCTAGAAAACTGAAGAATCTTTCCGTGTACTTTAAGAGTTACAGCTATTATTTATCCTTTTTTGCTGCAAAATTCAAGATATATTGACATCAACTATTTTTAAGTGTTATAATGATATCGGTTAAAATTGGATAAGTGGAAGGATTGAATTAATTGAGTAATGAAATAAATAAAGAGTCTAGTATTGTAACGAAAAAACTTAAAAATAAGAAGATAAAAAAGTATAGGAAAATAATATGCATCTTCATGGGTTTAATTATTTTAATTTTTTCATCAATACCAGTAATTATCATGCCTAAATACATTAATATACATGTAAATTATGAAGAAACATATGAAGCCAAGGATTTCGGTCTATCCTCTGAAAAACTGACATTAACTACGGAAGATGATATTAATATAGTAGCCCATGAAGTCTTTACACCAAACCCTAAGGCTGTGGTTATATTTATTTCTGGTATTTATAATCCCTCTGTGACAGCATTTTTCGGACATTCTAAGATGCTGCAAGAAAATGGCTATTCATCTATACTGCTTGAACTAAGGGCTCATGGTGAAAGTGAAGGAAATGTAATATGCTTAGGGTATAAAGAGTATCTGGATACAAGGGCAGTAGTTGATTATATTAAGTCAGATAACAAATATAAAAATGTCCCTATCGTAGTCTATGGTGCCTCAATGGGAGGTGCTGTTGCCATAAATTCATTGGGTCAGATTCCGGAAATAGATGGGTTAATAAGCATCTCAGCCTTTTCATCATGGGAGGATGTATTTTATGATACCATGGTAAACATGGGAATACCAAAGACACTAGCCTATATAGAAAAGCCTTTTGTCAAATTATATACAACCTTTAAGTATGGATTTGATTCATTTCATATTAGTCCTAAAAGTCAAATAAAAAAAGCTGGAGAACGACCTGTATTAATTATGCATTCTACTGAAGATTCTGAAGTTCCCCTTGCAAACTTTAAAAGAATTATGAAAAATGCTCCAGAGCATGCTGAAAGCTGGGTTAGAAAAGGAAATCTACATTTTATAGTAAAAAAAGATTATTTTTTAAATCCCCAAGATGATAAAGAGTATTCTGAACGAATTCTTAATTTTTTAAATGGTAATTTTGCAAAATAAAGATATTATCAGATTATATGTTAAATATCAAATTTCTGCTATCACATTATGTAACCTTTAGCTTATGAATACATATTATATAACAATATGTTGATTTTAGGGGGTGTTGATTATTAGTAATATGGATAATACTAAAAGACAATACTTTTCTATAGGACAAAATATTTCACCTCAAAACTACTGGCCTATTAACATCTATGCTACATTTATTGGTCCTAATCCAATAACATCTTTTACTCCCCATGCTTATTTTCCAAAGATACATCCTTCCAGCTTCGTAGGACCATTTTCAAGCATAATCGGAGCAGTTGAAGTAAATAAAAATGTGTTTATAGCTCCAAGCACTTCTATAAGGGCAGATGAAGGGTATCCTTTCTATATTGGTAAAAACACGAATATACAGGATGGAGTAATTCTTCACGGACTTAAAGAAGAAACAATAAAGGTAAAGGATAAGTTTTACTCAATATATATCGGAAATAATGTCAGCTGTGCTCATGGATGTCTTATTCATGGTCCTTGTTATATAAAAGATAATTGTTTTATTGGTTTTAAATCTGTAGTATTTAATGCGATTCTTGAGGAAGGGGTATATGTATCTTCAAATTGTGTAGTGACTAATGGAGTAACTATCCCAGAAAAAAGATTTGTTCCGCCCGGAGCATCAATTGACAGTCAGAAAAAAGCTGATTCTCTTAGTATAATTCCTGCTGATAGAGAAGCTTTTGCAAAAGAAGTTATAAGGGTTAATTCTGAATTTCCGCTATCTTATTCTCTTTTATTTGGTTGTCATCGTTGTTCATGTGGTTTAGCATGTGATGAACCTTTATGTTCTCAGTAAAAGTTAAAAATTCATATAATAATTTAAATATCTAGTGCACAAATGCACTAGATATTTAAATTAAAAGTTTCCTAATTTGCATCTCTTATATCATCATTCATTCTCATAAAGTATACTGCTGCGATAAAGAAAACTACAAATGTAGCTGCTAAAATTATTAAGTTTTGTTGTTTGTCTAAAATACTTCCACCAAAGAATAAGTATTTTATAAGGTCTAATGCCCAATATTGAGGAAATAACACTGCTAAATTTCTCATAAAGTCCGGCATAATGTCAATTGGCCAAAATACGCCTGATAGCATTGATGTAAGCATAACTACTCCGCTTGTAAAAATTTCTATTGTACTCTCTTTATTTACAACAGCTATTATAAGCATAGAAATAGCTATTGAACATATTGAAAAGATTGATAATGTAATTACTGTCTCTAATATAGGAATATTACCTTCAGTTAAAATCGACATTACTAATATGTTAAGAATAATCTGAACTAAAACTATGAAAAAGGTCGATATAATATATCCTAAAATATAATGCTTTGGTGTAACCGGCATAGTAAATATCCTGTAATAAACTCTGCTTGTTTTATCTTCTACAGCAAATTTACATATTTTAAAACTTGCTAAAAGTATAAAATAGATTAATATTCCTAAAGCAAAGGTTAAACTGGAAGGATCTTCACTTTCACCTGTATATTGTGATATTGCTATAGGTTGATTTTTATTAAACTCTTCTAAAAGTTCATTAAATTTATCAATATCTCTACCTGAACCGATATATAAAGCTCTTACATTAGTAAAAAAATTATTATTTAAGTTAGTAATTGTAAGCTGTGCTTGTGATTCATTTAAAGCATATGCTTCAATATTAACCTCTTGCAGATTAAAAAATTTCTCATCAAAATCCTTTGGAATTTTAATAAACGTACTTAAATTTAAATTTTTAATTAAATCTTGAATATATTCTTCCGTATACTGTTCTTCATTATCTATCTCATTTTCATGATCAACAATAGTTACTTCTTTTATTGTAAGCTGTTTATTTCCTTTTAAATATTCTATATATCTCTCAGCCAGCAGACTATCAGCTTCGTCAGCTACCATAACAGATATTTTAGAGTCAAGATTTAGAAACATTACTATTACAGCTAGTATTAGTACCGGTAATATTATATATATAAAAACGGTATTTCTTTCTTTGAAAAATCGCTTTAAATTATTAATTGCAAGTTTAAATGAAACCATCTTTTTCTACTCCTTTCTGTTAAAGATTATCACTGCCAGAATCATTAGTATAATTGCTAAAGAAAAGTTATATCTAAATGCTTCTGTAATTACATTATAGTTACCTCCATTTATTAACCCAAATGCTGCCTTGTTTTGTACAAAAAGTGGTGTGTATTTACCTATAGCATTTAATCCAGCATCACCTGTAAAATCAAGTATAGGTAAAATACCACCGCCTAAAAACATAGCAACAGGAACTAATGACTCTATTAACCCTATACCTTCGTCTAGTTTACTAAACTTTGCTATAATTAAAGCTCCTATAGCACATACTAAAATAACTGTACTTAGTAAAAGAAGAATTATATGAACTAAGCTGTTACCGACAAAAACATCAAAAACTAAAATATTGAAAATAAGCATAGTCAATGCTACTATTGACAGCAATATACTTAAGCTTATAAACTTACTAATTAGATACTTAGTTTTACTTATTCCGGAAATCCTAATCCGTCCTAATAGCCCTTCCTTAACTTCTGCACTGAATAACGGTAAAATATTAGGTATCATCAAGAAAACTAAGGAGAATACATTTACTATTCCAAAGTAATCCATTGCACTGGTATCTCTTTTTTCTCTATTTAAACTTGTCACTTCTATATAATTCTTATTATTATAAAGTTCCTCTAATACTTCTTCTATAAACGCTTGATTGCCTTTTGTACTTACTGTTTGCACTACATTAAATTTTTCAACAAAGATTTTTATTAGGTTTTCAGCTAACTCACTTTTAGACTGCCTGCTTTTAGTAATATTAAACAGATTATTTGAGTCTATTTCTACAGCTATTGATATTTCTTGATTTTTAATCTTCTCTATACTACTTTCTATGTTTTCACTTTTTGTATAGCTTATATCCATTTCTTTTTCAATAGTGCTTAAAAATTCTTCAAAACTTTCAGTTAAAATTCTATCTCCATCACTTACATATTCAATCTTTATATCACTAAAAAAATTATTCATATTATCAGTAGTAGGGAATATACTCATTAGAGCATTTCCTAAAAGTAAAGTTAGAAAAACAGGAAATATTAAAGCCCAAAATAATACAGTTTTATCTTTAAAAAATGTCTTTATATCTTTTAAAATAATTTTTAACATAAAAGCCTCCTAGTCCCTTAATGTCCTTCCTGTAAGCGACATGAATACAGTTTCAAGGTTTGGTGTTTTATTCTCAATATTTTTAATCTTAATATTTTTATCTGTAAAATAAAGAATAATTTTATCAAAATTGTCAACTTCTTTATACGAATCAATTTTAACTATTCCTTCTTCACAATAGACGTTAGTTATTCCTTCTATATCCTTTATTCCATCAGTTTTTATTTCTTGATTTTCTTGCAGCGTTACTACTATAGTGTTTATATTACTAACAGAATCTTTTAGTTCTTCTTTAGTACCCATAGCTATTAGTTTACCATGATCCATAACTCCAACTTTGGTACAAATGGCTTCAACCTCTTCCATATAGTGAGAAGTATAAATTATAGTAGCACCTTTTTCATTTAATTTTTTTATAGATTCTAATATATGATTTCTAGATTGCGGATCTATGCCGACAGTAGGCTCATCTAATATAATGACTTTGGGAGTGTGAGCTATAGCACAAGCTATATTTAACCTTCTTTTCATTCCACCTGAAAATGTACTGGGAGTTGAATTAGCTTTATCTAAAAGCCCTACATATTTTAGTGCTTTTTCTGCTCTTTCTTTTAACTCGCTTCCACTAAATCCATATAGTCCACAAAAAAACTTAACATTCTCGTAAGCGGTTAAATTATTATATAAAGCTATGTCTTGTGGTACTAAACCCAGCTTAGACTTTACCTTGGCACTCCCCCTCTCCATGCTTTGTCCTAAAACAAAAATCTCACCTTTAGTAATATTTAGAAGTCCACATATCATATTAATAAGAGTTGATTTACCGGCACCATTAGGTCCTAACAGACCATAAATCTCACCTTCTTCTATATTAAATGTAACTCCTTTTACTGCTTCAAAATCTCCATATTTCTTAACAACATCTTTTAATTCTATAACTTTCATTTTTTTCCTCCTTTTCAACGAACTAACTTAATTTACTGCACTTGTGATTGGCTTTTTCACTAAAAAATCACAATGGTATATATCTTTCTACATCTGCTCTATAATTCCTTCTATAACTTTATGTTTTTTTCCACATAATTTGTTAACTTATATTTAACTTTATTTATTAAGTAAATAATTTACTCGACTTGTGCAATTATTTAATCCTGTTATTACAGAAAGTGCTACTAAAAGCATTACTTTTAATAGCACTTTATTTTGATTTAATACACCTGTTAGTGTATTTGCTTTTTCTTTATTATGTAGCTTGCTAGATATTCGTAATTACATATAATACTATAATCAAATTTTTAATGTATTATACCTATTTCATTTAAAGGCCATAATCTAAATATTGTCTTACCTTCTATATTTTCTCTCTCAACAAATCCAACAGATTTATCCCTGCTGTCTCTACTTTCTCCTCTATTATCTCCAAGTACAAAATATTGACCATTAGGAACTACTGATTTGCTAAATCCATTGGCTCTGGTCTTGCCTGTCACGTAATCTGGATAAAGCTTTTCGTTATTGATATAAACATCTCCATTTTTAATTTCGATAATATCTCCCGGTATCCCTATGACTCTTTTTATTAAGCTTTTATTTTGCAGTTTATCTTCATCTTCCCCTATTACAATTACATCTCCTCTACTAGGGTCCCCAATCTGATAATTAAGCTTCCATAAAACTAAAATCTGACCATCACTAAGTGTAGGGTCCATCGAAGGTCCTTTAACATAAACAGGTCTAAATATAAACGTCTTAAGAATAAAGGCAATTATAAAAGCTATTACTATTACTTGAATCCATGAAAAAATTTCTTTTTTGATTCTATTACTCATAAGAATTTTCCTCCTAAATTTATATGCTAAGTACAAACATAAAGCAATACTTAAGTTCAGAGTTGTGAAATGTAAAATAAATACAGTTAATTAAAAACCTCTTAGTCTATTTTAATAGAAAAATCATTATTTTTCTACCCTTTTTACATAAAATCAGAATAAATAAAAAAATTTGTATGATTTTTTATTAAAATTTTAACTTCTTGAAAAACTTTTTAGTTAAGAATGTTTTCTTATGATTTTTTACATCTTTAGCTAATTTATTAATATTTTTAAGCTCATCTATTAATAGAGAAATATCCTGATACCTACTATTCGGATTTGGTTCAATAGATTTATTGATGATATTTTTTAATTCTTTATAATCTTTAATACTTTTTAAAAGTTTAATATCATGAGAATATACACCTTTGGGTTTTATTTGCGTAACTAAATGATATAATGTAGCACCAAGACCATATATATCTGTTCTTTTATCTATTTTTTCGGTTGACTGTTTATATTGCTCAGGAGCTGCATAGCCCTTCGTACCCAGACCGCTTTTTTCGTATTGGTTATCTCTTAATGCAGATATTCCAAAATCTACTAACTTCACAATCCCATCATGCCCTATAATTACATTTGAAGGCTTCATATCTTGATAAATGATAGGATTTGGGTTTTGAGAATGTAGATATTTAAGTATTTGACATAATTGTAAAGCCCAATTTATAATTATGTCGTTCTTAACAGGGTCGCTCATATTAACTATGTCACTTAAAGGTATTCCTTCAATAAATTCTTCAATAAGATACCATTGTTTATCAAGTTTTATCACATCCACAATCATAGGAAGCCCTTGATGCTTAAGCTTTCCCAATATTAGAACTTCCTTTTCCAAGATGTCCTTTCTTATAAATTCCTTTACAGCCCAATAGTTTCCTAATCTTATATTAACAGCCTTATAAACTGTTGACATTCCACCCTGTCCAACAACAGATAAGATTTTGTATTTATCATCTATTATTTGACCTGATTTTAACAATTACTTTCCTCCTCGCTTGTTTTTGAGGTTATAATATGTGAATCTAGATTCTGATTATCAACGACAGTAAATATATGTTTACTGTCAGCAAAAACTATAATATCTTCATTCTTCAGCTCATATTCTTTATTAGGTTCAAGGTTCATACCGTTTAATTTTGTTCCATTTTTTGAATCTAGATCCTTGATATGATATTTATCATTTTTTATTATTATTTCTGCATGAGTTCTACCTACTGATTTATTGTTAATTATATAATCAGCATATTCAATATGTCTGCCTATTAAATATGGTGTTGTTACAGGTTGAACATTTTTTATCTTTCCATTGTTTATATCTTTTAAAAAAGCCTCGCCTATAGCTTGTACATCTGTCTCAAGTACTTCAGTCGGGCTTGTATTTTCCTGCTTAAGTACAGCTGTAGGTGTATCATTACCAACTGAGACATAATTAGATGTACATATATTTGCATTTCTTGCAGGCAAAATCTTTTTTGATTTTGCTTTAGTTACAGTTTTCTCAATCATACTATCCTTATTGAATAATTTCTTGAAAAGTAATATGTTAAATGCAACTATTACTAGTCCCAAACCTAAGTATGTTGTTATAGGGTCTTTATTAATACTACTAAGTGAATCTTTAGTGATTAGTAAAAAAACTGTAATTAAAACCTGACACACAACTGCTATCACAATATTAACAGGTTTATATACTTTTTTCTTTATATAATCTTGTTGAGTTAAATTATTTTTATTTTCATGTTTACTTTCACTGTTAAGTTTAGTGCTGATTAAATCCTCTGATTTATTAAAACGTATATTTGTGCTTTCATCGTTTAAATTACCACCGTCGTAATAGTTTAGCCTGTTTAGGAAATCTAATAAATTAAAATCATCTTGTTTAAGATATTCTAATATTCTTTCAATGAAAAAGCCTTCATAATTATCATCTAGTCTGATTGATGTACTTAAAAGTTTGACTATGAACTCCTTATAATCTTGATTAATATTTCCTTTTACTTTAATAGGAATATATACAAAATTGACTTTAAGGGTATGTAAATCTATAAATATCATTTCTTCATCTAATATAAAGTTATTATCATATAGTAGTATATCTTTTGAATCTAAAATGCTTTTGGTAATATCTGTAATGATTTTGATTGTCTGATTTTTATTTAATTTAGTTTTGCTAAGATATGTTTTTAAGGATTCTTTTGATGTAATATCATAAAAAAGCATTAGCTTTTCATCCCTTAGAATTGATTTTATAGGAAGTACACCATAATGAAGGTTATTGTTTACCATCTCAATCTGGTATTCTAAGAGATTTTCATATGCTTCTGTGTGTAATATTAAATAGCTTGATTTAGCAGTATTTTCATATGAAATACTCCTTAATAAATCTTCTTTTATGTTATTATCCATAATATTCCTCCATATAGATTGATATACTAATTCATAATAATTATTAATAAAGTGGATATGAAAATAAAAGGAGCAAAAGGAATAGCTGTTTTCCTGTTAACCACTCGGAATATTAATAATAAAGCACTTATTATACCACTAATAAGTATTGAAAATATAAATACGGAAATACTTGCAGGTAGTCCTAGAAATAACCCAATAAAGAAGAATACTTTAGCATCTCCCATTCCTATAGCTCCCTTTGTTATAAGAGATAAAACAATTAAAATACCGCTTATAATTACAGCTCCTAAAATAGAACTATATATGGTTATATCCTTATTAATAAACATAGAAATTAAACCTAAAATTACTCCGATTATTACCAGAGCATTAGGTATCTTTTTAGTCTTTATGTCTATCCATGCAATTGTGATAAGCAATACGGATAAAACTGCATATATTCCGTAGGTTATTGTTATATCATACTTAATAATTAACGGTATCTGAATAGCAAAAATAGATGCGTTAAATAATATGCAGGCAGCATCTTTATATAAGCACTTATACCATACTGTAAACTTACTATTATATATTTTTCTTAGTATATAATAGTTAATAAAAGAACTAATTGTAATCAATATTATACCAAGTATTACATATTTCATAAACTCAACTCCAATAGCTAATTTTCTAATAATCATAACAGTGCTTACAAGGGGTGTAACGATTATTTTCTAATTCTAATATTTCATCAAGTCTGGCAGGAATTTTACTTTGTCTTAGATGACGACATCCGCCTTTATGATAACGCTTTCCAGTTCTTGTAATATAAACTATTTTACTTTTCTTATCATCTTTCTTATCTTCTGTTAAATTGTCTTCTTCAGGATTTGATTTTTCAAGTATTAAAGAAGGATTAGTTCCTCCTAACCAAGCTCTGGCAGCAGCTCTTTGAATTATAGGTATTTCACCTATAAAGTCTATAGGAACAGGTAAATCTATTTTATACATAACTACTATATCTATTTGATCGTTACCAAATAGATAGTTAGATCTGCTAAAATCCAACCCATATAAACGGCTTGGGTGTTTTGAGGTGTTTACTTCGGGCATAACTATATGAAGTTCTTTTAGTCTTTCTTCAATACTTTTACCATTGTCAGCAGTTAAATGCTTTTCAAGCTGCTCTTTCATTATCATGTTACCAATTTGGTTCTTCAAGTAATGATACAATTCTAAATTACCGGCAGCAACTATGTTCTCTATATTCTCACTAATGCCTTGGTCTTTAATTTCATTAATTAAGGTAAACAAGTCCCTAACAGCATCACTTCCGTCTTTCATAGTTTCTGTCATAGACTCGACTTTGTTTATAATCTCTATTACATTATTATAATGGACTTGTTCCTGAGATTGATTAGAATTTTGACTGTTATTATTTTTAATAACAGAAAGTATTCTTTCAAGCTCGTCTGCTTGTTCTTCTAATTTACTTGTACGTTCTGTTAAATCTTCATAAATATTTGTTTCTATTTTATAAAGACCGGTTGAATAGTATATATAACTTGAGGAAGCCATATCATCAGCAGTTTCATTAATAGCATGCTGTATAATCTCATGTGTGTTTACTACTTTAATAAAAAAACCAATTGCTAATATAACAAAGATAAATATAGGTAAAACTATTGCAGCTTCAACTGTCAATGAGCCTTTTTTTCTATTTAATATCTTGTTATTTAAAAAACTAATCAAAACCATCACCCTCTAATATCCCTCAATTACATAATTAGTTATATAACTTCTGTTTTTTATTCTTTTTCTAAGTCTGTCTGGTAAAACACCACCGTTTATAAAAAGATTCTTAATTGAAACACGAGTTTTGACTTCAATTAAAGTATGGCAATGCTGTATGTGAAAATCTTCATTGTCAACCTGCATATTTAACTCAATTAAATCCATTATTCTTCTTAATTTTGTATTTTCATTTTTCATTAAAAGTAAAATTCTTAAGTAATCCTGATAACTAAAATTTAAATTAAATTTCTTAGCAGTCATTTTATTAAGAACATTTTTTCCTTGATTTCCTACGAAAGATTTAAATGTATCACTTTTTAATAGATAATTATGTAATTTTTCATTAATGTCAAGCTTAATTGTATTTAAGCTTGAATTAATCTGCTTTTTTATAGTAGATGAAATTTGTTCTTTTTTATCTTCTAATATTCCCTCGGCTTTTTCTTGAGCTTTAACTAGTGACTGTGTAATCTGAGCTTCTATAGTTCCGGTTAACTGTTCAGGGTCTAAAATTTCTTTAATTTCATTTTTAATATCATCATTACCAATGACCTCTAAAACTGAGTCAATTCTTGTATTAATCTCATCTTCAAATGTATCAAACATACCTTGAGCTGTAGTATCAACAGTTACAGCGACCTCTAAAATACCTTGTTCCATTTGATAAAACAGACTGTCAACTATCTTATCTATTATGGCTTCTGTCTGATATTCTAACATTTCAATACTTTCATTTACAACACTATCTTTTATAAGAGAAGTTATTCCGCCTAAACCCAGCTTCCACTCCTCTTCGCTAATCTTATAAAATGGTACTTCTTCACCGTTCATAAGCATATTAATATCAATTAAGGACTCTAAGGACGACCATCCAAAAACTATAACACTTGTAATAAGAGGAGATAGTAAGGGTATAGGTCCTGAAGCTAACGTACCGAGTTTTATTGCTATCTGCATTTTATCCGGATCGGAGTAGACATGAAGCATATTCATGGCAGTTCTTATAGCATATATCTGTGCCTGAGTACGTCTAAGGTTTTTTACCGGATTTTGATGCCCATTTATAATGTACTCAATCTCAACATTTCCAAACTCTTCATCAAAGTACGCACTTCGCTGATATTTACCCGTAAAATCAGAATCTATCTGTCCTTCATTAGCTTCTACAGCACATCTGAATATCCCTAATATATATTCGTTTATGTATAGGTTATCTCTAAAATTTTCCGAACCTTCCTGTATGCTGTTTGAAATATTAATAAGGAAATCCAAAGAATTATTTATTGTTGCTGAGTCTGTCTTTGTTTCATCATCTATTATTAAACCAAAAGTGTCCGGCTCATTTTCCCTTTTAGAAGGAAGATCTTTAAATAATTCGTCTACCTCTTTTGAACTTTGAATATTTTCATCTTGTAAAAACTCTTTATTTTTATAAATGGAGTCAATATTTTCTGCTGTATCTAATTGTTTAGTATCTCTATTTTCTATATCTTTAGCATAGTTTTTAATTTCTTCTGAAGGTTCTTTACCGAAAAATTTTATATATTCTATGTTATTTGCATATCTATCAACCATGCTTATTATTAAAGAGATACTTTCTACTGATTTTTTATCAAATTTTTTATCTGACTCTGTTATCGATTCGTTTCCGATAGCCCACCATATCCTGTCAAACTCACCCTTAAGATAAGTCATGTTTATAATAGAAGTGTCCAGTATTTCATAGTTAGAAGCTGTAGGGTAACCAATATTATAAATCAAGTCTTCTACCGCAGATTTTTCTATACTGGCTAAGGAAGTGTCCAGTTCAGCTTTAAGACCTCCTATATATGAATTTACTTTACTTTTAATTTCATCTGGAATTTTTGATGAATTAAAACTGCTGTCTCCAAATTTATTTTTAATTGAGTTTTGAGTTACTCCTTTAACTTTATCTTCTAAATTTTTTAAATCATATTCGATTTGATGTCTGGCTTCGGTAATAATATTTTCCTTGTATTCATGACTATTAATTTTTGTTCTAAATTCCTTAATTTCACTCTGTACATCTACACTGCCTCGAACTAAAGATTTTATTTTGTTTTTAGCACCATTATTATGATGTTTAAACTTTTTTAAATACAACTCAACCTCTTTGTTTGCTTGTCCAATATTATCAAAAACATCTGCCCTTTTATTTTTTTCATTATTTAATTCTGTTTCAAGTTTATTAATATTACTATTATAATCATTTATAATGCCTGATACTATACTTAATCTGTCTTGCAATTTACTAATCTCATTTTCTAAATTTTGAACCTTAGTTAATAAGTCACTGTCGTTAGAAGTCTGTGAATTATTTTTCTTATCATTGATAGTCTTAATTAAAACTTCTAAGCTTTTGTGCTTACTTTTAATACTACTCTCTAAGCTTCTGCTCTCTTCTTGATACTGATTTAAGCTTTTATTAAGCTCTATTAATTTTGTTTTCTTTAACCCAATATTATCAGTCAAAATATTAAACTCATGTATTAAAGTAATCGTATTTTCTAAAGTTGTTTGAACATATTCAGGTTTATCAAAACTATTAATTATTAATATTGTATCTGATAACTGCTTTTGTTCATTTCCTATTTTATCTAAAACAGCTTCAACTTCAACCTTCTCTTTTATTATCTCAGCAGTTTTACCGGATTTTTTTAGTATGTCTAGTTTTCTCAAGAACTTACTGATTAATTCTTTTGGTGCTCTATATTTCATATATTCTAAAATCTGCTGTTTTAAAACTTCATTCTGCTCTAAATCATAATAAAGTAAAACTTCTACATCTTCTATAGAATAACCGTAAAAATCAATAAAATGTCCATCATAGCTTTGATTGAGATTTTGAGTTATTAAGTCATTACTTGGTAAATCCTTATTAGGAATTAAGCTTTTTTCTATGTAATATAAACAATCATCAGCATGAACTTTAACATCATTACCACCTAATGCAAAAAATCCATACTGCTCTTTAAGCTCACTATTATAGTTTGCAAGAGCAGATTGAGCTGCACTTTGAGCTGCACGTCTTACCTGAGAGTCAGCAGAGTTAATTCTAGCTCCATCAACTAAAGTAGCAGCAAGGGCTATAATAACTAATAAAATAATACTTAAAAAAACTGTTATTACACCATCTTGTTTTCTAATAATCATTTTAAATCTCCACTTCCCTTGCAATTTCTCAGAAAAAACTTCCAATAACCTTTTTCATTTTATTCATAAAATTATTTATCTTGTTATCTGTATCTATTTCATCAGCAATATCTAATATGAAATCTGTATTCCTGATAAACTCAGTATTATTATCAATAACTGATTGAGATTTTACAGATATATTAAACCCGTCTTTTAATCCAAATATCTTAACTATTTCATCAAATGGGGTTTTAATTTCTTTTGATACTTCAACAATTAAAGATTTATATCCAAAATGATTTTTAAGCTTAACTTCTATATTACTACGTCCTGCACTGTAAGCATTTTTATCATCAATTCTTAATTCTTTTCTAATATATTTATCTATAGTTTCAAGCTTAGCTTCTTTACTGTAGTCATAGATTGTTCGGTATAAATTGTTTTCAATATCTTTATCCAGAACGTTTATAAACGAAGCTTTAAATTCAAGAGAATTATTCCAGCCTTCTGCACCTTTTTCTGCTGCTTGATTTGCAATGATTTGTAATGACGACATTTGATATAATAAAAAACATATATACATTACAAAAAATATTATAAAAATAACTATAGGAAAAATAATGGCTGCTTCAATAACTAAGCTTCCTCTACTCTCTTTTTTTAAAACTGATTTTGTCACTATACCACATCCAAAATATTATTAAAATAACCTTAAGTTTGCTGCAATTATACTAAAACCAAGTATAAAGAACATTAATTGACTTAGGTAATTACAGCAAAACCTAGATTTGAAATACATATTTTTTATTAACTTTAAATTATTCTACTGAGTAAATACTTCTGTTTCTTTCAAAATATGACCTAAAATTCTATTCACAATTTCCATTATCTGATCTCTAAATATAAGTGCTATTCCAACAATTACAGCTAAAATTAAAACTACCTCTACTACTCCTACTCCATCTTCTTGTTTTAAAACTTTCTTAAGTGAATTTACCATGTTGTCACCCCCTTAAATGAAAACCACAAAGCTGTTGCTTTCATGCTTATTATTAGTTAAATTAACCTAAGCTGTAAAATGGCAGGTGCTACTGCAATAATTAAAATAGCTATAAACATTATGGCTATTGGTAATAACAGCTTAGTTGAAGCCTCCTCACCCATTTTTTTTGCCACATCTTTCCTCATCTCCCAGCATTCATTAGACTGGATTCGTAATATAAAAGTCAGCTCGGAACTTCCTTTTCTGAGGTTTTGTAAAACTATAGATACAAACTTAGTTATTTCCGGAGTACGACATCTCTTAGCAAAAGATTCATATGCCTTATATTCTGATTTTCCGGAATTAATTTCAGTTGATACTTTTCTTAACTCCTCATACAAGGGTCTTTGACTGTCAGTATCTTGTACTATTTTACTCCATGCTGACGATACATTCATTCCTGCATCAATTAATAAAGTAAGTTTATTTAAGAAATCTGGAAAATCAAATTTGATTGACATTTGTCTTTTTTTAATTTTATTATCTAAATCCTTATGAGTACCATATATAAGTGCAGCTATTACTGTGATAACAAATAAAATATGAACAGCCTCAAGCTTTTCTACAGCTATTCCAAGTAAAGAAAATATAACTAAAGCAAACAATAAAGTTGAAATTTTATTAGCCCAATGTATAATTAAATAATCTCTGGCTTTTTTTAGTCCATATATACTTACAATTTTGTTTAATAATTTATTATCATAACTTGTATTATACTTGTAATTTACTTTTTCTAAAATATAGAGTGCTATAGGAAAAAAACTTACTAATGAATATTCTTTTTTATCTACATATGTGAGTAAATCGCTGTATCGGTCTTTAGAAATAAAATATAAAGCTGCTATAATCAGTATTAATGCAAAAAATATAAAAATCATTTCTACACCTCAATATCCATTATCTTTTTTGAAATAAAATAAGATACTGTTAAAAGCATTACGGTTATTGTCATTATAATCCTTCCCAGTATAGTATTAAAAACCATATCCATATAATCCGGAGCAGTCCAAGATAAAAATAATATCATAAAAACCGGAATAAAGTTTAGAACTTTTTGTTCTAATTTTTTCTGTGTAATCATGGTATCAATTTCTTGTTTTATTCTTATCTTGTCACTTATAATTTCTGATGTGTTTTTAATTACTTTAACTATGTTACCCCCGGTTCTCTTTGTAGTTATAAAAACATCAACAAAGCTGCTTATATCTTCTAAGTGACTTCTTCTAGAAAGGTCAGATAAAGCCTGTTCTATTGTTTCATTCATATCAAGCTTTCTAATTATATATTCAAATTCCTTTATTATGTAGGTGTCAGGATCAGGGTAGATTATTGACAGATCAATCAATGCATCTTTAAAAGCTAGTTCAATAGACTTACCAGCCGACAATGAAGAAGATAAAGAATATAATCCATCTTTAAACTGTAAGTTAAATTCATTTTTCCTCTTTTTCATAAGTTCTTTAGCACGTATCTTGGGATAAAAAAAAGCTAAAGGCATAAGCACTGATGATATAATATGACTTCTGTAGAATACAAATCCTATAATATAAATTACAGTAGCTCCAGCAATTATATAAAAAATCTTCTCTTTTAATGATAGTTTATATATACTATAGTTGATAAGGTCGTTCTTTTCTTTTGATTCCTCCTTAGTGCTGCTGTAGTAATCTGTACTATTATCCGTATTATCTGTTTTATTTGCTTTAAACTTTTCTATTGCAAAAAATATTAGAAACGCTAAAGGTCCTGCTAATAAAGCTACTATCCATAAATCCATTCGGTTCACCTCACAGTAATCCTTGTATACCAGCCATTTGAAACTTTAAATTGTTTTTCATACTGTTTTTTGTTCTTTTAAGTTGTCCCTTAACCTTATCATCTGTAGAAAATTTCTGATTTTCCTCAAATTTGAAAAGAGTATTTAGTTTGATACAGCCATCTTGATAACCCGTAACTTCTATTATTTCAATAACCTTTCTAGATTTATCTCTTAACCTTGATAGATGAATTATAATGTCAATAGCAGAAGCAATCTGCTGTCTTACAGCTTCTAGAGGTATTGCTGCTCCCGTTAATACCATAGTTTCTAATCTGCTTAGCATATCTCTGGTAGAATTTGCATGACCTGTAGATAAGGACCCGTCATGACCGGTATTCATAGCTTGTAACATATCTAAAGCCTCTATTCCTCTGACCTCACCTACCACTATTCTATCTGGACGCATCCTAAGTGAAGATTTAATTAAATCTCTTATAGTTATCTGTCCCTTACCTTCAGTGTTAGCATCTCTTGTTTCAAGACTGACCAGATTTTTTACGTTGGTTATCTGCAGCTCTGCTGAATCTTCAATTGTGATTATCCTTTCATCATGAGGTATAAAATTGGACAAAACATTTAAGAAGGTAGTTTTACCTGAACCGGTACCCCCAGAAATAAAAATATTATATCTTGCCTTTACCATTTTCTCTAAAACAGAAGCAGCTTCTTCTGTTAGAGTATCAAATTCTATTAACTCTTTGATTGTAACAGGCTTCTCCGGAAATTTTCTTATGGTTAATATAGGCCCATTTAATGCTATGGGAGGAAGAACTACATTTACTCTAGAACCATCTTTAAGACGAGCATCAACTATAGGAGAGGCTTCATTAACTGTTCTGTTAACTTTTGATACTATTGATTGAATTACATCCTCTAGCTTTTCTTTACTTTCAAATTTCTGTTCTAGTTGTAATACTTTGCCGTTTTTTTCAATGAAAACTTGATTAGGACCATTAATCATAATTTCAGTAACAGAATTATCATCAATAATTGGTTGAAGAATATCGAGCCTTCTCATAGAGTTGAAAATAATTGTAGCTATTTCATGCTTTTCTGTTACACTTATGTATGATTCCTTTGATTTTTTAAATACTGATGACTCAATAAGCTCTCTAATTTCTTCATCTGTAAAATCTTTATCTAAGTCAATATTATTACGAATTTCTTCTTTAATTGCTATAATTAATTCTGATTTTTGATTTATGTCCATTTATGTACTCCTTATGAAGTTATTAATGTATTGTCTTAAGCTAGTAGTAAATTCTGACTCCATATCTACTCTATAAAGATTGTCATATGGAAAGAAAATTCTTGAAACCTTTGGGATTTTTAAATGTATTTGACTGCTGGGTAAATCTAGTGATTCAATATCCATAGGCATATCAGCATTGTATTTATTAATAATAATACTGACTTTATCAATTATATTATCTTTTAACCTTTTTGACAGTATCTCTATATCTTTTAGAAACTGCTTAGCTTTAAGAATAGAAATGACATCAGGTGTAACTACCAGTAATATTTGATCTGATTTAGATAATATTGATATGTTTTTCGTATCTAAATCTGAATACATATCGACAAAAACATAATCATATTTATTTAAATGATTAACAGCATCTATGAATATATTTACTTCTTGTTGAGTACATTCGTTAATGTCAATTATGCTTTCAGGAGGAGAAAGATAATTAACTTTACTTAATGGGTCTACAGATATAATACCTTCAATTTTTAATGAAAGATTTTTACTTTTGTTTTTTATATGATACAATATCTCTGACAAATTTTCGCTTTCGTTACAATTAAAAAATAAAGGAGTTGATTGAAAGGATTCAAAATTTAAATATAAGACTTCATCTCCTCTATTAGAGCATAAAGTAGAACTAACTAAAGATATAGAGGTTTTTCCTACTCCACCGGTAGGGGAATAAACTGCTACCACCTTAGTGTTTGTACTATATGAACCAATATTAGCATAATTATCTTTATTCTCTGATAATACCTGTATAATAGACTTAATAATTTCTCTACCTGATTTATATCTATATACCGTATTTAAATTTTCATTGTTCTGACTTGTAATACCTGTATGGAGTAAAATAATTTCTCCAATTCCTTTAGTGTTAAAAGATTCATCATACATATTCTCATCAATTAGAAGTACATCAATTTTTTCACCAGTTTGGCTAACAAAATTATTAAAATATGATATTTTGCTAAAAGAGCTTACTTTAAATCTTTTAGATTGATTGGTAAGAATATAATTTGTAACAGCATCTAAGTAGTCTTTTTCTCTATCAATTAAAACTAAATGAATTTTAGGCATCTAAACCATCCTTACATATGTATTTATGTTTTGTATGTTTTGTATTTAATTATATATTTTACTTACCTTATTAAATTTTAGAATATATTTATATTTTCTATTTTAACTGCAAAATTCCTCTTTTCTTTGGTATTTTTTTCTTTGAAAATGTAAATTGCAGTGTAATTATATCGATTTTTTACAATTTTTTTAATATGCTTTAATTTACTTTATAATAATAAATAAGTAATGGGATTTCCCATTACTCATTTATTAAAACCTATTCTTTTTCAGCACTTTGGCTTAATGTTCCTTTTTTTAAAAGTTGTTTTATTTTTTCAGCAGATACCGGTCTACTATATAAAAATCCTTGTAGCATATCACAACCAGCTTTTTTTAAAAAAACTGTATGTTCACTTTCTTCTACTCCTTCTGCTACTATACTTAAATTTAAACTTTTTGCCATTACAATAATTGCTGTAACAATTTTAGCATTATTGGAATTAATATGTAATTCTTTGATAAACGATTTATCTATTTTTAATTTGCTTATTTCTAACTTACTTAACTGTCCCAGAGAAGAATATCCAGTACCAAAATCATCTATAGATATCTGAATCCCAAATTTATTTAGTTTCTTTAAATTTCTATATATCCTCTCCAAGTTTTCCATATAAACACTTTCAGTTATCTCTAAGACTATATTCGTTGGATTAAGTCTTAGTTTTGAAGTAGTTCTTATAACAAAATCCGCAAAATTTTTTTGTTCCAACTGCTTTATTGAAACGTTTATTGATAAAAAAATTTCTTTGTATCCCATATCGTTCCATTTTTTCAGCTGCATACAAGCATTCTTAATAACCCATTCCCCTATTGGCAAAACCATGCCATTACCCTCAGAAATAGGTATGAATTTATTAGGCGGAACGTAACCAATTTCTGAACTATGCCATCTTACTAAAGCTTCTAATCCTGTTATTCTTTCAGACTGAGCATCAAGAATAGGCTGGTAATTTAAGTACAGTTCATTGTTTTCTATTGCATATCTTAAATAACTATCTATGAGAAATTTTTCAGTAACATCTTGATTAAGTTTATAATTGTATATAACTACTTTGTTACCATTATATTTTTTAGCTTTCTGCACAGCAATATCTGCACTTTTAATTAAGTCGTGCGAATTATCCCCATGATGAGGATACATTGATATTCCAATTGAACAGGTAACGAAAAAATCATAACGATTAATTGTAAAAGGTTTATCAAATATTTTTAATATATCTCTTCCAAGCCTTACTAGCTGTCTTCTGTTTTCAATGTTATATACTAAAATTATAAACTCATCTCCACCAAATTTAGAAACAATTCCTTTGTTTCCAATATGCTCTTTTAGTCTTTCAGCAATAATTTTCAGAAAAATATCTCCTATATTATATCCTAAATTATCATTAATACTGTTAAAATCATTAATGTCTAATAATAGTACACCCATTTTAACATTGGAGCTATGAATATTCTCTAAATTTGTGATTTGGTCTCTAACATGATTTATAAAATAATCCTTATTATATAATCTAGTCAACGTATCACGATGTGAAAGAAATCTTATTTTTTCCTCCCTCTTTCTCAATTCGGTAATATCGGTACATACTGCATAATTACCTATGTGTACATTGTCATGTATAATTGGATACATAGAAAAAGATATGTCGACAAAATTTCCACTTTTTCTTCTACATACTGTTTTTACATCACAAATAGTATCCTGATTATATATTCTCTCTTTAATGTCCCATAACTTTGTATCAAAAAGATCTAGAGATAATAATTCTTTTATGTTATTTTTAATTATTTCTTCATGGCTATATTGAAATAATTCCTTAAAGCATTTGTTTATATTAAGGATTTCTAAATTGTTATTGATTATAGCTACAGCACTAGGAAAACTATTAAAAAGCTGTTCAAAATTTATATTTTGTGTGTCCAAATCATTAATAAGTATTGTTTTATCTTTAATATCCCTTACTGTAGCAATTTTAATTTCTCTGTCTGCAAATATTTCTGAAATAAGTATTATCTCTGCATTAAACTTTTCCCCATTACTCTTTTTATGAGTCCATATAAATCTCTCTTCATTCCTCTCATGTGATTGGCTTAACTGTTTTTCTAATTTATTTTTAGATAACTGTCCATCTTTCTGTACTAATGGACATAAATCATATAGATGCAGCCCAATTAGTTGTTTTTTTTCGTAGAAGCCAAACAAACTCATAGCAGCTTGGTTACAATTTACTATAACATTATCTTCAATTATAAACGCTGCGTAAGGATATTTATGGAATAAGTGAGAATGTATACAGTTTTCTTGTTCTGAGAACACTCTACCCTCTCCTTATAAACATGTTCTATTAATATAAAGTAAGACTCAATTCAGGTGGAGTTAAAACTTCATCTGAACTCATCACTTTGTATAAGTGACTAGCACAAAATTGCTGTAATTACTCAAATCTTAAATTGGATGTAAGTGTAGCACTCAGAATCTTTATCTTTCTGAATTTCATTTTGCAATTTTGGTCACCTGCTTGAGTCATCTTATCCGGATAATATGTATTTCTTTACTCATAGCTTTAGAAGCGGGAGTATTAGAATTGTAAGCTATCGGATAAAATTTACTTATTAATTTGTCTATTCCCCCTCACAAATCTTAAATTCATTTATAGCTTCATTAAGTTTTTGTGCTAAATTCTTAAGCTCTTGAGCATAAGAATTTACTTCTTGTATTGCTGCAAGCTGTTCTTCACTTGTTGCAGATACTTGCTGGGTTGATGCCGAAGTTTCCTCAGAAGATGAGGATAGATTTTCTATTACATCAACGATAGCATCTTTCGCATTCTTCATATCTAAATTATAATTCTCTAGTTCATTTACCTTATTCATTATCTTATTGATAACTTGAGATATTTCATTAAAAACATTTTTAGTATAATTTACAGCATCATTTTGTTCTTTAACAACCAAATCTGATTCATTCATAGCTTGAACTGCTAATTTTGATTTGTTTTGAATTTTATTTATTAAATTACTAACTTTATTAGTAGCTTGAGAAGATTGTTCAGCTAAGCTCCTTATTTCATCTGCTACTACAGCAAAACCTTTTCCGTATTCTCCTGCTCTGGCAGCTTCAATTGCAGCATTTAAGGCTAAAAGATTAGTCTGCTCTGAAATCTGTGATATTGCTTCAGTTATGGTACTTATTGCTTTAGAACTTTCATCTACATCAAGAACTATTTTTGATACCTCACCAGCTACTGCATTAGTTCTTTCTGTTTTTTCCATTAAAACTTCTAAGGTATCTAACCCCTTATTTCCAAGTTCGTCTGCTTCTCTAGCTATTTCATTCATTTCTATATTTATGCTCGAAACTTTTTCTATTCTATCTGATAAATTATTAATTTGCTGCACAGCCGTATAAGTGTCCTTTGACTGCTCAACGGAACTTTTAGCTATTTCATCTACAGCCGAGGCTACTTCATTTGTAGCAATGGAAGTTTCGTTTATTATAGATGATAGAGAGGCTGATGTATCACTAACAGTTTTTGATGAATCTTTAACTGATCGAATTAAATTTGTGATATTTGCAAGCATGAAATTAAATGCTCTACCCATACTTCCAAATTCATTATCTTTATTTATACTGACTTTAGTAGTTAAATCACCATTAGATGCTTCACTAAAAGCATAATTGATTTTCTTTAAAGGACTAGATATGATATTTCCAATAATAACCGCAAATGCAATTGCTAAAACTATACCTATAAATACCACAATAAGCGTAAATCTTAATATCTGATTTGTATCATTTAAAAGTTCATCTTCATTTAAAGCAGCAATTATTTTCCATCCTGTAGTTTCATTTGTCGTAAAACTTAAAAGCTTTTGTTCTCCTTCATATGTATATGCTTGAAGGTTTTGGTTATTAGATTCTCCTTCTTCCCAAAAACTCTCTTGTATTATGTTATATTCACCAATCAATTCCGGGTTAGGATGCCTAACTAACTTTCCTTCTTGAGTTGCAGCTACTAAGTACCCTTTTGAACCTATAGTTTGATTTAATATATTATTATTTAAATCACTAAGCATTATATCGGCACCTAATACTCCTATTAATTTTTCATTATGTTTTAACGGCTTTACCACTGAAACAATAAATTTACCTGTTAGATGATCAATGTAAGGATCTGTCCAAATTATTCTGTCTTTTTCAACAGCATCCTGATACCAATCTCTTTTTCTAGGATCAAATTTGACTACCTCAGCATTAGGATATGAATAAAAACCACCATTTTCATTACCATAGTAAACAGTGGCGAATTCATCATTACTTATTTGAGCTTGCTTCATATTCTCAAAAGCCGGGGCACTACTAAAAAGGGTGTAAGTTTTTGAATTATTACTCATTGATGAATTTAGACGCAAAAAACTTCCGTCTTGTGATAACATGTTTATAATTCCTTCATTGCCTTTAAGAAATATATCCATATTTTTATTAACCTGATTTAAAACCTGCGTTACGTTAGTTTCTAATTTGTTATCCAGCATTTCATAAGACTCGTTGTAAGAGAAAAATCCTAAAAATCCCAATGGTAATAATACAGCTATTAAAACCATAACAATTATAAGATTCCTCATTTTATTCTTTACAATCTTGTTTTTTATTCTTTTTTTCTTTTGCATTAACTTATCCCCCTTAATATTTTTTTATTTTATTAATCTTGACTTCCTAATACTTATTAGAAAACTGTTAAAAAATGGTATATTTTTATATTTTATAAGCTATAAGTTTCAGCCTAATGAGCATTAGGGTGAAATTAAAAAAAATTACACTAATTCTTAGTATAATTTTAGCATATGGCTAACAATATGTAAATAGAAATCTGCTATTTTTTAGCATTTATTATCGTTATCTGTCTATTAATGTGGAAAGTTATATAACTTAATCTTTATATATTCCAGACCAAAATAATTCCCAATTGTTTGTTAACTTTTCATCGTTTAATTTTTCATTACAAATAATAAATTGAAATATATCTCCTATTATCATTCTATAAAACCATAATACAAAATCAGTTTTGTTTATTACTTTTATCATTTCATTAGTTAATAATCCTTCATATATTGAAATAATTGCTTTGGCACTGAATTTTGCTAAATTAAATATTCTATCTCTAATGATATCTTCAAATTGATTTGGAGGAAAAGTTATATATCTTAAAAAAAATTTATAGTTATAATTATTTTTTATCATAAAATGAATCACTTTTTTATAAACTTTAAAAAGCTCACTCATATCTACCGGATATTGCAGTCCTTCATAGACATTTTCGAGCATGTTTTTGTACTTGCTGAAACAAAACTCTAATACATCAAAAAAAAGCTCCTTCTTAGATGAATAATGCTCATAAATAGAAGGTGCTTTAATACCAACCCTTTCAGCTATATCATTCATTGTTGTATCAATATAGCCTTTTTCAGTAAATAAGATTAATGCTTCTTCTAAAATTTTTGTATTAGTTGGCTTTGACATTTCTATACCTCCTTCAAATCTTATTATTTAAATGATAAAAAGCACTAATGCTTTATGTAAAATTCGTATATTAATTATTGTTGACATGTTAATACCTCCCTCAAACCTTGCTATCTAAATAATATTCTCTTTTATTTGTGTCTATATATGAAATTTAGTAAATTTTTTGTTATATCACTCTTATTTAGCACTCATATAAAAACACTGATATGTAGAAATATTTAGTTTAAGCTATCACCTCCACCCTATAAAAACTGTTAAATAATAATTATTGAAAAAAACTACGTAATAATAATATTATAGAGGATTTAGCATAATATGACAATTGTAAATAGGACTTTGGTCCTATTTTTTCATTGTATATTTCATGTCTATGTATTTCTTTGAAATATAATCTGTATCTAATAAAAAAAGAACTTGTATTATAAAATACAAGACCTCACGTTTAAACTTAATATATACTTTGTTATTTAATGTAATATCATGAGTAAAGCATTATAATTTATTAATCAGTAAAATTTGTATTCCAGAAATTTTTAATATACCTTTTAATATCACCTTCATTTCTAATTATTGTATTTTTGTGCCAATGTTCAGGAAAAAGCTCTTTATATCCTCTATATTTAAATCTATCGTCTATTAATAATATAACACCTTTATCTTGTTCTGTTCGTATTACTCTCCCTGCTGCTTGTAATACTTTATTCATGCCCGGATACATGTAAGAATACTCAAAGCCCAGACTTTGCTTTTGATCAAAAAAATCCCTAATAATATTTCTTTCTAAGCATATTTTTGGTAACCCTACCCCGACAATAACAGCTCCGGACAGTTTTTCTCCCGTTAGGTCTACTCCTTCTGAGAAAATTCCTCCTAATACTGCAAATCCTAAAAGGGTATTTTGATTATCAATCGAAAAACTGCTTAAAAAATCTTCTCTTTCTGTTTCACTCATTCCAAATGATTGAATTATAGTATCTACTTCAGGGTAACTGGATATGAAATATTCATATACATTATTCATATACTTATAAGATGGAAAAAAAACTAAGTAATTGCCTGTTTTCTGACTTATAACGGTATTTATATACTCTCCGATAAGCGTATAAGTTTTATCTCTATCATTATATCTAGTTGAAATATTATTACTAATAAGAAGCTCTCTATTATTAACATTAAAAGGAGAAGATAAAGCCATACTATAGTCATCTGAATCTCCACCTAAAATATTTTTGAAATAATCTAAAGGAGTTAAGGTAGCTGAGAAAAATACAGCCGATTTACCTCTCTTAATAGATTGGCGTAATAAATACGAAGGATCTACACAATATATTTTAAATTTTACATCTTTGTCTGAATTTTCCACATAGGAAACATACCTCTCATCATAAAATTCCAATATTTTAAGAAATGTAAGAGCATCAAAGTATAATTGAAGAAACTCATCATAACCCTGTGTTTTCTCATTTTCTTCTAACCAATCATCTGATTGATAAATAAATTTTCTTAATAGACCGTAAATTTCGTCTATCTGCTGTTTTTGTATATAATATCCATGTTCGTTACATTTTTTTTTCTGTTCAATCATAAATGAATTTAGCTTTCCTAAAGCTTTGAATATTTTTTTGTCTTTATCTTTCATTACTTTCTTAATCTCTAATATAGCTCTCTTAAAAATCTGTGCAGAAAACATTTCTCTAGACCTATCTACTAAATTATGAGCCTCGTCAATTAAAAAAACATAATCACCTGAATTATCCGAAAAGAAACGCTTTAAGTATACTCCAGGGTCAAACACATAGTTATAGTCACATATTACACAATCTGACCATATAGCAATATCTAAAGAAAATTCAAAAGGACAGATTTTATGCTTTTCTGAATACTGCTCTACTACTTCTCTTACTATAATATTTTCATTTTTTAGTATATCTATTAAAGCATCATTAACTCTATTAAAATGTCCTTTCGCATACTCACAAGTTTCAGGATTACAATTGCATTTGTCTTTAAAGCATATCTTATCTTTGGCAGTAAGAGTTATACTTTTAAATTTTAATGATTTTTGCTCCATCTTTTTCATAGCCTGTTCTACTACTTGTCTTGTTATAGTTTTTGCTGTCAGATAAAATATTTTTGAACTATGTCCTTCACCCACTGCTTTTATAGAAGGAAAAAGAGTAGAAATCGTTTTTCCTATTCCTGTGGGAGCTTGAGCAAATAAACGTTTTCCTTCCTTTATGGTTCTATACACTGCAACCGCTAATGTTCTTTGACCTTCTCTATAGTCTGAAAAAGGAAAATCTAAATTTTTTATAGATTTATTTCGCTCCAAACTCCAATTTCTAGTAAAATCAGCCCATATATTATATTGATCAATTAATTCAAAAAAGAATTCTTTAAGATGAGTAAACGAAAAAACTTTATGTATTCTTTTGATTTGTTCTGAGTCTAGTTGATAATATGTTATTTGAATCGTTATTTCATCTAAGTTATTATGCTTTGCATAAATATAACCATAACACTTAGCCTGAGCCCAGTGCAGTAGATTGTAGTTTTCATCTATAGAACTTAAAGGTCTTGTAGTGCTTTTTATCTCGTCAATTATTACTTCTTTATCATCTACTATAATTCCATCAGCCCTGCCTTCAACAATAAACATAAAGTCATTATATTCAAAGCTGTGCTTCAAATGTACCTCTGCATTATAATTTTCTCCCATTGAACTTTGAACCTTTTGATGAGCCTTAGTTCCCTCTACCGCTCTATTACTTCCTCTAAATCTAGAGTCCAAATCTCCTCCACGCAAAATAAATTCTACCAGCTTTCTAACTGATAATTTAATTTCATAATTATGTATCATATTTATTTACCTCTTTAAGTTTTAATAATCTAAATATTTTTTGTATCTTTACAATGTATATACATATAATATCATAATTTCATCAACCTTTAATTCATAAAAAAAAGAACATATAAATTTTATACACTAAAATTCATATGTTCTTTTACTTGTAACGATTTAGTTGTGAGAATGATTTTTAAAATGATCTAACAAATATTATTTTAAGAGTTTTTCTGCATTTTTATATAAAATATATTTTCTCGCTTCTTCATTACCTTCTGTTGCAATCAATACTCTGGAAAGAGTAATTGCTTGTGGTAAAGCAGGCCAGTCTGATCCAAATATTAATCTTTCATGACCAACTTCTTCAAGCAGATATTTAATACTTCCTGCTGATTGACATGACAGTTCTGCATAACTTCCTGGGAATTTCTTAAGATATTCAGCAACAAGCTTATATTCTCCAATTCCACTATGTCCAAACACAAATTTGAAGTCTTTTGGTAATTGTTTTAACAGCTCTTCAAAAATCTCTACTCTTGATGATTTTAGCAGTTTCCACATTAAATTTGAAGTGTTTTCACGCTTTATATTAATTAACGACCCGGTATGAAGAAGCACGTTAAAATCGACTTCATAACAAGCTTTAAATAAGTCAATAAGAGGTTTCCAGTCCCCTTTCATCTCCATTTCCGCTATTTTTAGCTTTAATCCCTTTGCCCCAAGTTTTTTATATTTTTTAATCTTCTGTTTCATTTCAGGATCATGAGGATGTACTGAACAAAAAGCAACTAATTTATCAGGATGCTCTTTTGCTACTTTTAAAGCTTCCATTGATCTGTCACTTTTTTTTGTACTTATCGGAAGCACTACATTTTTCTTAATCATATTTTCCCTTTGAGATTTAAAGCAATTGTCATAAGTTCCTCCATTGATCATATCCTTAAATATTTTATATCCTTTTGAAGAAAACTTAATAATAGACATCAATCCTTTGTTCTTTTCATTAGGATCAAGTTTTGTCCAGTATGGTACTGATAAATCCATATTCTCTATACTTGGTAAAGTAAGGTACTTTAATTTCTTTGCTTTTTTGTTTGGATCTACACTCTTAAGAGGCAAAGCGTTAGAAATATGAGTGTGAAAATCAATAATCTCAAGTTTTCCGTCATAATCAACAACAAAATCGCCGTCATCATTTAGCTTTAAATATTTTTCCTTCTTTACAAACTCCTGCTTTGTCATCATATTAATCCACCCTTTCTTTTAATAAACTATTTCATGCCAATAACCAACACATCTAAAATTTCAGAAATTATATCATCTATATCTTGCTCTTTATTAAATTGAAAATGCTCTAAGTTTATAAAACATGATGTTATCATATATGCAGCAGTTTTAATATTTAAATTGCTTCTTAATTCACCCTTTTTTATATAACACTCTATTGCTTCTTCAAGAATTTTATAGCTTTTAGGAATCTCATTTTTCAAGATATCTCTTCTTACTTCTTGAGGACATTCATTTATAAATTTATCCTTTAATGATGGTAATTTCGAGTCCCCCATTTCAAATTTTTTAGCTTGTTCTGATAATGCCAGAACATATTGTTTAAAATTTAACTTCTCTTGCATTTCTTTTACATTATCTAATGTCTGTTTCTTCTGATCTCCAATCTGGCTAAATAAATATTTATATAAATCGTCTTTATTGTGAAAATATTGATAAAAACTTCCCTTAGGAACTCCAGCACTATTTACTATGCTATCTATAGTCACCTTTCTATAATGTATTTCGGAAAACTCTTTCATTGCTGCATTAATAATTCTATTTCTTTTTTCTTCGGGTAAATTAAAAAATGTATCTTTTGGCACAATATCATCCTTTCTTTTTAGTTTTTATTGAGTTCTCTATTAATCCATCTATTAACTTCCAGGACATATAAAACTGTAACTCCCCAGTATATCGGATTAAGAATACCTGTTGTTAAGCTATTGCCAATCCCCATTATATAAAACTCAATAAGATGAATAATACTATAAGCTGCAAATACCATTGTTAAATATCTAGCTCTTCTATCTTGAGCGATTAATGCAAATATTCCAATTACAAGTCCAACTATAACTCCTAACGTCAATACGCTGACATCATCAACTAACTGCCAGATAATAGCTGAAAGTCCCAGATAAATAAATAATCCTACGAGATATATAACTGTATTCTTTGATTTAGATGATTTTATATTTAGATAATTATAAAAGTTACTCCAAGTTATAATTAGGAATAACATCGAAAGCATCTTGATAGAATTCATTATAGTAAGCCAAGTATTGCCTTCTAAGTCGTCAATTCCAATTTCTATAATACTTGGATTCTGTATATAATAGTAAACTCCCATCATAAGTGAAATAAATACACTGAAATAGGTTAAACCGTAAAAAAATTCAAATTTTTTAAAGTTTTTATTAATTGTTTCGCCAGATTTAGAATAACCTCTAAAAGCGACAATACTTCCGCATAAAAACAAAATACCTTCAATAGTCATATCAACAAGTCCTGTTCTCTCTGTTGATATTAAAATCATGTATCCCACAACCCCTACAATTAATGCTAACAAAATATCTTTTCCAAAGCTATTTTTTCTTTGCATTTTATTGTCCCCTTTCGTAATAAAATAATAACCCCCTATGACTATGAAGTCACATGACTTATAGTCATATATTAACATGTATTTTTTCTTGTGTCAAGTTAATAATAAAAAAACATAAGAACAGCAAAACTAATGCTGTCTATATGTTTTAAGATAATTTATCCGATAGCTTACAATTGTAATACTTCTACTTCTAAAGGTATAAGCAAATATAAGAAGGCAATCAAAATTCAAAATTTGGATAATTTCAACAAAATTAATTCTTACTTTACCTTTCTATTTTAAATAATTCTTTCATTTCCGAATCTTTATTAAAGTATATATCTGTTAATAATTTTGCTCCAAGTACAGCATATAAAATCCCGTTTGACCCATATCCTAAATTAAAATAGTAATTGGGCAGCTTGCTATACTCTCCTACATAGGGTAATCCATCTTGACTTTCACCAAACAGACCATTGAATCTATATTCTACCTCTATATCTTTTATCTTTGGAAAAAGAGATTTTAGTTTTTGAAGTAAAATTTCATATTTTTCCCTTGATATATAATCGTGATTAGCAATAGTGCTGACTTTACTTCTACTTCCACCTACGTCCAAATCTTCTCCTCCAATAATAATTCTATTATCTCCTGTTGTCCTTAAATATGTATAGCTGGATTCAGTATCCCTTATAATACATTTGTTAAACCAGCCCTCAAAACTGGAAACGGGTTTTGTTACAATTGTAAATGATCTGGATAAGATGGCTGTTTTCTTGTCAATATAATCTTTACCTTGAAATCCTGTTGCAATTATCACTTTCTTTGCCTTAATCTTAAACTGATTATGAGTGGTTAGTAAGACATAATCATCTTTAGATTCTATATTTACTACTCCTGTATTTTCAAAAACTCTAAGTTCATTACTAACAGCTTTTCTAATTAGAGCATGAGAAAATCTGTACGGATCAATATATCCTGCTCCTTCGTGTGAATAAATACCTACTTTTACAGGAAAAGAAAATTTTCCCTTAGAGCTTTCTTCATCTAGTAATTCTACATCAAATCCATATTTTCTTCTAATCTCATACTCTTTTTTAAGCATGTTAAAATCAGATTGACTTGAAGAATAGTATAGGCAGTCAGTTAAAGAAAAATCGCAATCATCATCCAGTTCTTTAACCATATCCTTTATATCATAAACTGCTTTTTTAGTAAGCTTAAAAGCCTTTACTGCACTTTCTAAGCCTCTGAGTCCTTTTAATCCGATAAGATCATTATCTATCTCATATTGTAAAATTGATGTTGAAGCACTGGTACTGCCATATCCAATTATGTTTTTATCTACTAAAACGGTATCTACCCCAGACATTGTAAAATTATGTGCAGTTATAGCTCCGGTAATCCCACCACCTACTATTACTACTTCACATTCAATGTCTTGACTTAAATAAGAATATTTATTTGGTATCTTTGTGTTATTTATCCAAAATAAATTTCCGGTAACCAGATACATATACAAACCCTCCTATGGACTGTTTTCATATTAATACTAAACTATTTTTTCCAATTTGCATTGTATATATTAATAAAATAAAAACTAATATAGATATTTTAAAAATAGGAAGGATGTAAGCTTACTTAAGGAGCTATATCAATAAATTTATCTTTATATATTTTATTTATAATATAAAAAAGAAGCTATATAAAGAACACTTCAGTCTAAGTTATCTTATTCCATATAAATGCCATTAAAATTACAATATTAAATATAACATGCTTTTATGTAGAAATTTGAAATTATAATAGTAATGAAATAGACAGTTTATTTTTCTTATTGGTTTTGAGTTTTAAAATAATAATCACCTCAACTTAAGATAACTGAATAAAAAATCTGATTTTTTTCACAAAAATACTTCACAAATTCAAATCAGCTTCACAATCAAAATTATAGGCATTTTCTATAAATTCTGATCAGAAGCTGATTTTTATGAATAAAACAACTGTTGTTAAATTTATTATTTAATATTCATTATTTCGCTGTAAACTGACTGGGTTTTTTCAGGATCTTCATAGTTTATAATGATTATATCTTCGTTTGTAGTAATTTGTATATATGGTCCATTAGCTGAATGTAAATAAAGCCTGACTTTTTCCATTTGATCTGCTTTAAAACTGCCTTTTTTTATATTTAGTAGAGACAATCCATTTATTCTTGTTGTAATTTTTGGTATTTCATCTCTTAGTGAGATTTCCTTTATTTCTTCAGCATTTATACTTATTCCATACATTCCACTTATTTTAATAGTATTGTCTGTTAATGTAACATTACTTTCCCTAGTTCCCCAAAATAAAGCTGCAATTACTCCAATAATAACTATTATTGTCAAGATTATTTTAAATTTTTTCAACTTATTATTACCAGAAAAATTTTTTAACATTTTAAGCCCTCCTCTATGACTATTTTTAAAACTTAATTATAGACATCAAAGTTTTAAGTAAAAAGTATACATAAAAAATAAGGTTAGAACTTAAATACTTATAGATACGCAATATTATGATTTAAAATAATAAGTGTCAGAAAATAGTTTTCTTAAGGTGCTATATCAATAAATTTATCTTCATAAATTTTTCTTATAATATATTTAGAGATAAAATAAAGAATAATGAAAAATCCGCTGAATAGTATCATAATTATACTCGCTTCCCAAGCAGATATTATAATATATGCAAAATATACTATTACGCCGATAACTACTCTTATTAAAAGCGAAAGGATAATATTCAAATTGTTTTTAACGGCAGCCGTTGGACTTGACCAGTTTAATAGTGGTCTTTCTATATTAATTATAATATCAATAACTGATAAGAAAAGTGTAGCAGATATACAAAAAATGCTTGAAATTAAAACAGTCATTAAGTTTACAGATATAAAGTACACTGCAATTATACCTAAAACTAACGAAGCAAAAAAACTAATAATTAATGTTGTATATATCCTGTATCTGATATTATCACGTGTACTAATAGGAAGTACCTTTGTCTGCCAAAATGCCTTTCCTTCTCTTGTAATTGCCGTTGCAGAAAGAGAACCCATAACAGCAGGTGATGTTATTATAGCTGAATAGATATATATTTGATAAGGTTCTAAAATTGTAGATTTAAATAAACTACCATCCAGCTCTCCGGTAAACAAGAAAATTACACCCATAAATATAGGAAGAAATATTGTCAACAAGGTATTTAACAAAAATATTGGATTACTGATAATTATATTAATATGTCTTTTAATGATTTGTAAGCCTTTATTTCTTTTTTTATAATAAATTTTGCCTCCTTGAATAACAGCTTGCTCTTGATTAAATTTCATTAATGTTCTCCTATACAATCCCTTTGCCAAAACTTTTAGAATAAGTATAAATATAGCATTTATTGCTAAAAAGAGAATGGCGTGAGGTATAGATCCCTGTATCATTTTTGTTAACCAAATACTTGGAGGAAAATTACGTCCAAGCATTATTAGTAATCCATCTTCCTGCAATAAAATATTTCTTATCTGCTCAGGATCCATTTGCATTCTTGTAAGCAATGTCTGCATAACTACAATGCCACCTATAAATAAGAGGTTTCCAACTATAATTAATAAATTTCTCTTCTTTCCGCTTCCTACTAATGACATAAAAGGCAGAATTATTATTGTAGACAAAATCATAGGTAATAGAGGAGAAATTAAGAGTGCAATTATTCCTATGATAAGACTAATAAGCTTTAGTTCACCAATAGTAGAATATATTACAATAGAAGTACCTAAGAAAAAGCATGAAATTACAAAAAGATAAATATACACTGATGTAAGTTTTGAAAATACTATTGTATCTTCCTTTACCGGTAAAGTGGAAATTAGTCTTAAATCTTTTGAGTAAAAGAATACTGATATAATAAATGCTATACCAATAAAAAATATAAATATAGTATTTGCTATATATATGTAAGTAATAGTTAATTCGGGAGCATTTATGGTTGAAAATATATTATATAACTGTGTAACTATTTGATAAGCTGGTAAAATTAAAATAATTGGTAAAAATATAACTAATATACCTAAAAACTTATTTTTGGTATTCATGCTTCTAGCATATTTACTGAAAAAATCTATAATTTGTATTTTAGTTAACGATATAAATTTATTCATATTTAGTCATCTCCAAGAAAATTTCTTCTAAAGTAGCACTGCTGTTCTTTTTAATGTTGTCTAAAGTATCACAAACAATCAGCTCACCTTTTTGAATAATAGCTACTCTATGACAAAGATTCTCAACTACTTCTAACACATGAGATGAGAAGAATACAGTCCCTCCTCTGTCACAATGCTCTTTCATAATATCCTTAAGTGTTTTTGCAGAATGCGGATCTAAACCTACCATAGGTTCATCAAGTATGAATAGATTAGGATTTGGTAATAAAGCACCTGATATTAAAAGTTTTTGCTTCATACCATGAGAATATGAATTTATCGTTTGAGAAAGTGCATCATATATTTGAAATAATTTAGTATATTTTTCTATTCTCTCTTTCCTCTCCTGTATATCTACTTCATACATGTCAGCAATAAAATTTAAATAGTCAATTCCTTTAATTGTATCAATAATAGTTGGATGGTCAGGTACAAAAGTAAAGTTCTTTTTTGCTTCTATAGGCTCTTTACGTATATCTTTTCCATTTATTTCGATAGTTCCTTCCGTTGGTGAAATTATTCCCGTAACCATACTGATAGTTGTTGTCTTCCCGGCACCATTTGGACCGATAAAACCGATAATTTCTCCCTTTTTTATCTCTAAAGTCAAATTATCTACTGCTTTTTTATTGTTTGAATAAGTTTTTGATACATTTTTAATATTTAACATTTTTTACACTCCTTTGCAATGTAGTTTAATGTTTTATCTTTGTAATTATTCATTTCAATACATTTCTACATATATTGTAGACTTTAATCAAAAATATGTCAATTATACTTCTGAGTAAAATACTGTTATACCTATTTGAAACTATACATTATTGAATCCGCAATCGGCTTATATCCTATCTTCATATATATGCTGTTAGAAGTTGGATTTGCTAAGTCAGTATATAGACTGCAAAACTTATATCCCTCATCTAACAGAAGCTGACTTAGAGCAGCAACACAAGAAGTTGCATAACCCTTTCCTCTGTACATAGGAGGAGTATAAACCTCTCCAATTGCAATACTGTTTTTAGTTGGTCTGCTTTTACATGCCATAGATACAGCCCCATTATCGTCCCAAATAAAAAGCCTTTTATTATCTATTAAATTTAAAGCTGTTTTTTCAGCTCTTTCATCGGTTAAACCTTCACCAAAGCAATCTTCTACAAAATTACTAGCCCACTCCTTTATAAGATTAAAGTCTTCCATATCTGCTTTACGAAGTTTTCCGGGACTGTCTGCTACATTATTAACTTTATCTAATCTATAAATTCTTTGACTCATTGTAACATCTACGATAGAGCCAGTTTTATGATTCCATAGATTCACAAACATTTCTGCAACATTTGGTATACCTACTACACCCGGTATCTTTATATTTTGATTTATCAAATAGTTCACTGCCTCAATTACTGCTTCCTCCAAATTATGTCCTTCCCCTGTAACTATTAAATTGTGGGGTGGAGTCATTATTGTAACTAATATAATATTTTCTTTATCATCTTTAACTAATCCCAAGAACGGTTTTTTATCTCCATACCTAGTTATATTGTTTGATAATGCTTTCACAATCCCTAAAGGCAAATTATTTATTACTTCATTTTTTTCTAAAAAAGGCTCAACTTCATTTTTAAACTTTTCAATCGATTCGTATCTTTCAAAAACCATTTAAATTCCTCCTTAATAATTATTTTTCATTCAATTTTTTATAGAAATTAGCTTCAAGATGTTCTTCTTGTAATTGAGTAATTTCTATATTATTAAATTGTTTTTTAATCTTTTTAGCTAAACTTTCAACTCCAAAAATTTCTGTAAATGTATGGCTGCCTATTATTAAGTTTATCCCTGTAAATTGTGCATATTTAATTGTATATAGTGTTTTTTCTCCAGTTATATAAACATCACATTCTTTATCTACTGCTGCTTTTACATCATCAGTTAAGCTCCCACCCCCACAAACTAATCCAACCTTCTTTATGTCTCCATCTTTAAACTTCCATGCTTTTACGGGCTCTCGTAATATACTTTCAAGCTTTTCAATTAATTTACCGAATGATATTGGCTGTTGAAATTCAGTAATACGCCCACAATAAAATCCATCTTCTTCATTAGATTTTTCTATTATTTCTAATCCAAGCTTTTTTGCCAGAGAATTGTTAGTGCCAAAATCACAGTCATCAAGTGGAAGATGATTATAGTAATGTGATATATTATACTTTAAAAGCTTTTCTCTGCATACATCTTTTAGTCCATATATAAAATCCCAAGCATCATGATGAGTTATCATTAAATTTATATTATTTTCCCTTGCTCTTTCAATAGTTTGAAGGTTTAGATTTGTGCAGTATCCTATTCTTTTTATATCTTCTGCTGCTCTTACAGTAATACCGCTTTCCTCATCAAATTTTTTGTTGTAAGAAGTATTAAAAAGACTCCTTATATATTGTTCTAAATCTTTTAGCTGCATAGCTTCTCTCCTCTGGTTTTATTTAAAATATTCCTCTCTTAATATACCCATAACCACTCTATCATGATACTGTCCATTTCTAAACATACTCTGTCTTAACCTTCCCTCTTCAACAAAGCCGTTTTTCCTGTAAGATTTTATAGCTCTTTTATTAAAGCTGTAAACATCTAACTGTACTTTATTGATATTCATCTGTTCAAATATAAAGCTGATTAATACCTTCATGGCATCTGTTCCATAACCCTTACCTCTATAATCCTTATGCCCAATAAAAATCCCTACACCAGCTATACTATTCTTCCAATCAAGCATATTTATACCGCATCCCCCAATATACAACCCTTCATCCAGTGTTTCAACAGCAAAGTTATACATCTCCTTTAATTCTTTCTGACTCTCATACCAGGCTTTCTCCTTTTGTAATGTCATAGGATATGGTATACCCGGTTTTAAGTATTGTAATACTTCTGTATCATTCATGTACTCATAAGCAGGTTGAATATCCTCCTCTTTATAGCCTCTTAGCTTTACTTTTTTTCCAATAAACATAATAATCACTCCTTTTATAACAATCTATGATTTATAAAAATAAAAAAGACTCCATGATAGATTCATAATGGAACCTACCGCTGGAGTCTTTTATACTCACGGTGTACTGATTACAGCTGCTTCACTCGGACCAGTCAGTTAAAACCCGGAACCCTAGAAGCACTCCCATATAACTTTTTAAGATTAATTTTTTATTATCCTAACATGATTTAGAATTGCTGTCAATAGGTATTGCATAAAAAAGTTGTTAAAAAATATAGTCTATACTTATTTAATTTTTATAGTTATATTATTTCTATGATAATCCCTGCTTAATTTTGTTCTTTGTTGATAAATAAACTATACCAGTTAATGCTAATATTGCTCCAATATTAATCAAAAGCTTTGTGCTTGTTACATCATTTAAAAGTATATCTTTAATACCCATAAATGACCAGTAAATAGGCGACCAGTAAAGAAATATATGCTTATCTAACGGTAACAGCATAGCTCCAATTACAGATAAACTAAGAAGCACAAATATACCCTTCATATTAGCAATTCCTGATATTTGATTATTACTAATTACCCCAATGAGAAATCCAATTAGTAAGCTTATTAATGAACTTACAACCGTCATTAATAATAAAAGAAGGCTGTTTGGAGTAAATATTCCTATTATCCATACAATAATAAATACATGGACAATAGGTAAAACAAGTCCAAGGAAGCTTTTACCCATAATAAATTGGAATTTCGTCATAGGAGTAACACTTAAAGCCTTTATAGTACCGCTTTCTTTTTCATCAATGATATTAAATCCAGTCGTTACTCCCCCAAGCATTATTGCTGTAACCATAATGGAAAGAGCTCCGTATAATGCAATAGGAGGAGTTGTTGCACCAATGTCATTAATTTCAAAGTTAACTGTATCTAAATAAACTCCTTGTAAGTCATTTATAATCATTTTAGGTATTCTTTCTGTTTCATAATCCTCATTTCCCTCTAAAATTAACTCAAAATTTCCTTCTTCATTCTTAGTAATCCCTGCAATGTCATCTATATCGTTAACTCTGTCACTTATTTCTTCATTAGATGAATAAATCTCTACCTTACCATACTTCTTAAATTCTTCAATAACCTCATTACCCAAAGCTTCGTTTAATGCAAACTGACTTGAAGCTGACTGAGTACTAGGTATAAAAAATTTCAATCCAATAGTTAATATTATTGGAATAATTATCATATATAATAAAAGATTATCTCTAAAACTGTTTTGTAAATCCCTCTTAAAAATTGATAGTATTCTTTTCATTTTCTTCACCCCCACTAATCTCTTAATAGGCTTCTATTATATGCAAATATAGCAAGTAAATATGATATTATACTGAGTACTGTAAAGGTTATTAGAGTTGATGTGATTATACCGGTGTTACCTGTGCTAAAAACTGCTTCTCTGATAGCAAACATCATAGAATAGGTTGGAAGTATTTTTATATATATTGGTGCAAAACTTGGAAAAAAGTATGAAACAGTTGGTAGTGATAATATTATACTAATAACAATAAGCCATATAATTGATTGTGATATATTTTCAAAAAAGCTTGCAAGTATTAATCCTAAAGCTGAAAAGAAAATTCCTGAAACAATTACCAGTGCTAATAATGATAGATAGTCAGCATTAAAACCTACAACTATTAATGACCCAATCAATGTAGATATAATACCAAGTACAACCATTACTGTTATCTTTGATGCCAAGTACTCTGGTATCTTGCCCGGTGTGATAACATAAGCCCTTATGGTACCCTCTTCCTTTTCCATAAATATTAGTGAAACAATTAAAACAAATCCCAGCATTGCAGGTTCCATAACCAGGAATAAAGGTAATATGTTTTTATTCATGGGTATATTCATATCCCTACTAATGTTTTCCTTTAAAACTATTGTATCTATTTTTGGATTTTCTGCTGTTTTACCAGATAAAGAATCCTTCATAGCTATGATTAATGTATTCCTTGACTGATCATTTTCATAGCCCTGAAATATAAACTCTATTGTTGGTCTACTATCTCCCTGTTTGATAAACATCCCAAAACTATTGGTATTCTCTTTCATCTTCTCAATAATTTCTTCTCTAGAATCAACTGAAACAACATTTTGATTAGTATCTTTGGATTGACCAATTGTCTCATCAAGCTGTGTTCTTAACTCTCCAGAGTAATTTGTACTATAAAATACTGTGGCTTTAACAGATGTATCCTCTGGTACTACAAACCTTATTAATAATGTAAATAATAAAGCTAAGGCAACAACAATTAAAAAGTAATAATTTCTGTAGGCTGTAACTGCATCTTTTTTTGTCAACCATAAAAACCTTTTAATCATTTACTTCAACCCCCTGCCTGTAACCTTCATAAATATTTCTTCAAGAGTTGCTTCTTGAGAATGAAGTGTTTCAATCTTACCCTCACTAATAAGTTTGTTAAGTTTCTGCTTATCTTCATCCTTGATCATTGAAAAGTTTTCTTTTTTAATCTGTCCATTCTCAGTGTATTCTACTTTAATAATCTTTTCACCATACATTAACTTCAGATTTCTAGGAGAATCAACTAAAGCTATTTTTCCTTCATTTATAAAAGCTACTCTATCACAAAGCTCATCAGCTATATACATGTTATGAGTAGTTAAAAACATTGTAACTCCTTCTTCTTTTTTTCTCTTAATTACATCTTTAATATGGTTAGCCGTAGTAGGATCTAATCCTGAAATAGGTTCATCTAAAAACCATATTTTAGGTTTATTGATAAGCGATCTGGCAAATACAAGCCTTTGCTTCATTCCTTTAGAATAGCCTCCAGCCTTTTTATTAGCTGCCTCCTCTAGTCCTACTAATCTTAACAGCTTCATTGGGTCTTCTGTTGGGACGCTAAACATCTTTCTATAAAAATCCAAATTTTCATATCCTGATAATTTCTTATAGATGTTAGGATGCTCAAACGATACTCCTATTGAATTAAATAATTTCTCATTAGGCTTTCTTACGTCAACTCCTGCTACAAAAGCTTTACCTTTTTGCATTGGCAGAAGTCCTGTTAAAACTTTCTGTGTTGTTGATTTTCCAGCACCATTTGGTCCTAAAAAACCAAAAATTTCTCCTTCTGTAACCTCGAAGCTTACTCCTTTAACTGCATAACTTTCATCCTTTGTATAAGAGTAATACAAATCTTTGATATTTAACATTTTCTAAAACCCCCTTAATTTAATTTCTTTCAATACCGTTTTTTAAGACAAAAAGCATTTTATCTACTAAATCCAACATTTCCATGTCATCAGTTTTTCTTATTTCCTTAAAAAAGTATTCAATTATAGAAATACTTAAGCTTGTTATCATTTGAGAAACAAGACCAACATCTATATCAGGATTAATCTCTCCTCTTGCTATACCTTTTCGTAAAAGTATCTTAAACATATAGTTACTCTTCGGGACATTCTCGCCATATATTTCTTGCTTTAATTTTTCATCTGTTGAATTTGCAAAATTATATCCAATGTTTGAAAGTTTAGGATTTTCTTTGCTAAATATAATTCCTGCAATAAACAGCTCCCTAATTAATGAGAAGAAATTCATATTATCAATCTCAGTTAATACATGCTCCAAGTATTTAGTTTTTTTCTTACCGCCTAAGTCTACAATATACTTAAATAAGTCTTTCTTATCTTCAAAATATTGATAAAAGCTTCCTTTAGCAATTCCTGAATTATCAACAATTCTAGTAATACTAGCATTATGATATAAATTCTTTGCAAATTCATCAAGTGCAGCTTCAATTATTCGTTCTCTCTTTTCTTCCGGCAGGTTGAAAAAGGTATTTTTTGGCATTTAATCACTCCTAATAAAAATCTGGGTAATATTAATACAAGAATATTCCCAAAAGTATAAACACAGCAGATATAAAGAAAACTCCTACATTTAACTGAATTAACTTTTTCTTATCGTTTAGTACTGATTTAGCAAATTCTCTGAAATTATCATAATTAAATAGAAGGTTAAATACTTTTACTAATGTGACAGTTACTAATGATGCAATTATCCAGCTATATTTTACCCCTAGAGTAAATACTTGATACCATGTGAATCCTACTATAGCTAAACACAAAATACCTAAAAAATATATCCATTTAGGCTTCTTTTCAGAATATGCCTTCCCTAACTCCCATTCATTCCACTTCTTTCCTAAAGATATCATCAAGAATCTTGATCCTATACCTATAGCAGCCCAAACAAAACATAAAATGCTGAAATAATTTAAATCACCCATAAAACTGCCCCTTCTAAAATATTTTTTTATGACTGTATAGTCATGTGACTTAAAAGTCATATGACGATATAGTCATATTATACATGATTTTTTTCTAAATGTAAACATAAAACATAAAAAAATTGCTGTTAAGAATCTTAACAACAATTTTTTTATTTTTAACTACTACTTCTAATTTCGTCTAGGACTTCCTTTGAATCAGGAGATTTTGAAAACACCTTATCTAATTTATCACAAGGGTATTTTCCACATACGCCGCAATTATCAACCTCTAAATTTATGCCGCACTCTCTAATATCACACTCTCTACAAAATGACATAATCTTCTCGTCTGCTGTAGTACATCCATAACACTGAATATCTTGGGGCTTTAGAGGATACTCTACAGTTGACCAGTTTTGAGAAATTCTTTTCTTTTCATCCATATTGTCATTAACTGTAGCATTATAAACATCACATTCATGACACTTGATACCACAATAAGCAATAACTTCAACCACTTTTCTCACCCCCTTTATGTTAAGTGGACGAAATGAAACCACCGATAAAGTAATATTTTACGATTTTAAATTATGTAAAATTAAAAAAAGGGGCAGACTTGAATTATTCTCAGTGAAATAAGTAACCTCTTCAAGTCTTACCCTCTCTGTTATGTCCTTTTTTACTAATTTTCACTCTTTTTTATTTTATCTTTCAACTTAAATACTTTTTCCTTACTTAAACCTGTAAGTTCCAATATTTGTTCTAAGTCTAATCCTTTTTTAACATTTTAATAGCTACTTGTTCTATACCTTGCTTTATACTTTTAGATTTTCACTTATTTCATTATATCATATTTTATTGTATTCATATTTATTTTGCTTATAAAAAATGTAAATATGGTTTACATTCAACTACCTTACATATTTTTTTCGAACATATGTTTGATTTTTTGTAGGATTTATGGTAAAATCAATTTATGATTGGTAGTGGAGGTGAAAAAATGGAAATTCTAGATAAATTAAAAATATTAGCAGATGCAGCGAAATATGATGTTTCTTGTTCTTCAAGTGGAAGTTCAAGAAAAAATAAAAAAGGAGGTCTGGGTAATAGTCATATAAGCGGTATTTGTCATAGTTGGTCAGATGATGGTAGATGTATCTCTTTATTAAAAATTTTATTTACAAACTACTGCATATACGATTGTGCTTACTGTGTTAATAGAAGTAGTAATGATATCCCAAGAGCTATGTTCTCACCAGAAGAAATGGTTAATTTAACTGTTAATTTTTATCGAAGAAATTACATAGAAGGTTTATTTTTAAGCTCTGCAATTTATAAAAGTCCCAGCTATACTATGGAACTACTCTTAAAAACTGTTAAAACTCTTAGGGAAAAAAACTTTAATGGTTATATTCATTTAAAGGCAATTCCCGGTGCTGATTTAAATATAATGCGGGAAGCAGGAAAACATGTAGATAGGATGAGTGTAAACATAGAGCTGCCTTCTAACAATGGACTTAAACTCCTTGCTCCTCAAAAAAGTAAAGAACATATTATTAAGCCTATGGGACTGATTAGTTCAAAGATAGTTGAAAACGTATCTGAGAGAAAACTATATAAAAACTCTGATAAATTCGTTCCTGCTGGTCAAAGCACTCAGCTTATAGTGGGAGCAACTCCAGATAAAGATTTAAATATTTTAACATTGTCAGAGTCACTTTATGAACGATTTAACTTAAAAAGAGTATATTACTCTGCATATGTTCCTGTATCAAAACATCCAAATCTGCCTCAGATTTCTACCCCGCCATTATTAAGGGAACACAGACTTTATCAAGCAGATTGGCTGTTAAGATTTTATGGTTTTAAGTCACAAGAACTCTTAGATAGTAAAAATCCAAATTTCGATATACATTTCGACCCTAAATGTAACTGGGCTATTAGAAATCTACACTTATTCCCAGTAGAAATTAACCGTGCTGACTATGAAATGCTTTTAAGAATTCCGGGAATAGGTATTAAATCTGCTAAGAAAATTATTTCAGCTAGACGAGTAGGACCTATTAATTACGATAATCTAAAGAAAATCGGAGCTGTTTTAAAAAGAGCAAAATATTTTATAACATGTCAGGGTAAATACTATGGTGAAACTAAATTTAATGAAGATAACATAAAGAACAGTCTTCTGGCTAATTCAAGTGATAAACTTAATATCACACAAGGTGAACAGCTTTCACTCTTTTCATTATATCCAAACCTATTACCATTACCAGATATTCTGACAAAAATTACAGGTGAACTCTAATGATGTGCTATATTTATGATGGAAGTTTTGAAGGATTATTAACAGCAATATATGAAACTTATTATCGTAAAGAACACCCTAATAAAATTTTAAGTATAACTGATTATGAAAAAAGCTTCCTTTATAAAGATGTGTTTATTGATACTGACCCAAATAAATCTGATAAAGTTTATAACTCAATAAAGACTAAAATATCTAACCAGACTTTAAAGCATGTTTTTCATGCATTTGTTTCAGAGAACGAAGATTCTGGAACTTGGATATATAATTATTTAAGATTAGGCTGGAAAGTCGGAAAAAAATTAGACCTTCATCTTACAGATGATAGAGTTCTTGCTATACATAATATAACCAGAAAAGTTAGTCGTGAAATTCATTATATGCAAGGTTTATTGAGATTTAGAAAAATTAAGAACGATGTATTTTATGCACCCTTTGAACCACAGTTTAACATTGTTGGCTTATTAGCATCCCATTTTGCCAATCGTATGTCAGATCAAAACTGGATTATTCATGATGTAAAAAGAGATATTGGTGTTCTATATAATCAAGAAGAATGGGTAATAACTAATATAAATCTAAAGGGAGATATTACTTTTGCAGAAGATGAAGAATTCTACCAAAAACTTTGGAAGGAATATTTTAAAAATATAGCTATAAAAAACAGGATAAACCCTAAACTTCAAAAGAGTAATATGCCTATGAAGTATTGGAAGTATCTTATTGAAAAAAATTAAAGCTAAAATAAAGATTTTAAACTCTTTGTTTTAGCTTTATATAAAATCTAAGTAATCTTAAGATTATAAAATGCGAAGTATTAAAATTTTAAGCTATCAGGTAAATTTTAAGGTGTTTCATTTAAAAAGAATATCGCTTGAGTGCCGGGACCTGAATGAGCTCCTATAACTCCACCTATCATGTTAATTAAGAAGTTTTTGCAGCCAAACCTCTCCTCCATCATACTCTTAAGTTCCATTGCTCCCTTTTCATCATCCCCATGAGATATGAAAATTAACTGATTTTCTAAATCCTTACCTCTTTCATCCATTATATCAATCATTCTTTTAAAAACTTTTTTTCTTCCTCTTATCTTCTCTAAAGGAATTAACTTTCCATCTTCTACATCTAGAACAGGCTTAATATTTAAAAGCCCTCCTATGAACGCAGCAGTTTTACTTACTCTCCCACCTCTTACAAGGTACTCAAGGTCATCTACGGTAAAGATATGCTCTACGTGATTCATATTGAAGTTTATGTTTCTTAGAATTTCTTCCTTAGATTTGCCTTCCTTAGCAAGTTGAGCTGCCTTATAGACAACAAGTCCCATTCCCAGTGATGCACATTTTGTATCTATAATTTCTAAGTCAAAATCTGGATGTTCCTCTTTAATTTGATCTAAAATCATTTTAGAGGTTTGATATGTACCAGACAATTGTGAGGAAAAAGCTAAATAAATGTAACTATGCTCATTTTGAACCAGCTTTGAAAAAAAATCTAGAAATGCTTTTGCAGATACTTGAGTAGTAGAAGGAGCTTTACCATTTCTCATACCTTCATAAAGTTGTTTTGGTTTTAAGTCTATACCATCTAGACGCTCCTCTTCGTCCATAACAACACCCATAGGTAAAAATTCAATACCATATTCATCAAGTATCTCTTTCGGTAAATCACATCCGCTATCAGTTATTATCTTAATTGCCATTATTTCAACTCCTTTTTATTATTTATTCTAATTATATAAAAGTCTTGGACATATGTAAATCATTAGACTTAACTAATTTAATATTTATTTCTTTATATTAAAGATGATTGTTGTGAATTCATTACAGCTATGATAAAGTATAATTATTATTTAACTAAAATTATATTAAGTTTGTTCCAATTACTATGATATTATACTTTTAGGAGGATTCTAAAATGAGTGAAAATTATAAATTTAATCAGCATAAAGACTGTGAGTTTTTTCCATGTCATAATGTTAAAGATAAAAAAAACTTTAATTGTTTATTTTGCTATTGTCCATTATATGCTTTAAAGGATAAGTGCGGAGGTAACTTTAATTACTCTAAAGGAATAAAAGATTGCAGTAATTGTACTCTACCTCACGATCCTAATGGTTATGAGTTTATAATGTCTAATATTAATAAAATTTTTGAATTGGTTAAAAGTTAATAATAAAATACTACAGCGCTGCGACTGTAGTATTTTATTATTTGAAAAAGTTAATTTTTATTAAGCTTTTTTTCTAGCTTTAGAAATTGCCCAGAAAAGCCCTCCGTAAAGAAAAACTACTCCGAAACAAAGCATTATCCATGCACCTATTTTCACATAAATTCCCCCTTATGGTAAGGTACTAATAATTTTATTCCTTTGGTGCTTTTTCTAATACTACATTTTTAGATTTTGTAAATCCAAGAATAATTGAAGCAATAATTAGTACAACTGTTACAGCCCAACCACCTGAAATAATTGCCCATAATGGATAACCTTCATAAAGATTACCATTAATAACGTCAATCACTTCTTGTACAATGTTCCATACTAATATTCCAGCTAGAACTAATGGTGTAATTCCCATTACTAATACGTCAAACCAACGTCCTAATTTAACATCTGAAATAGGATTTATATATTCACGTATTTTCTTAGATTTAAATACCCAGCCTATAGCTATAGCCTGTAATAAAGCTACTCCAATTATGTTCCAATTGTTTATATATCTATCAACTATGTCTAACCAGTATAATCCACCTTTAGTTGCATAAAGTAAACTGATTATGAAACCCACTAAAATAACTCCAATAGTAGTTTTCTTTTTGTTTAATGACCACTTATCAGATATACCTGCAACAACACCTTCTACTAATGAGAAGAATGAGTCTATACCAAGGGTTAATAACATGATATAGAATACAAGAGCAAATAATATTGAGCCAAAAGGCAATAAACTGATTGCTTCTGGATATACCCAGAACGCCAATCCAATTCCACCAGTACCTGCAACCTCGGCAACTGTAGCACCTTTCTCTGCTGCCATATATCCCATTGTTCCAAATACTGCAAAACCTGCTAAGAAACTGATCCCACAGTTTGCAAGAGCTGTTATGATTGCATTATTAGTTATGTCAGATTTCTTCGGCAAATAACTTGCATAAGCTATCATTACACCAAAAGCAACACTAAGTGAGAAGAATATCTGACCAAATGCACTTGCCCAAACTGTTGGTTCTAAAAGCTTAGAAAAATCAGGATTTAGATAATAATTTAAACCATCAACTGCACCCGGCAAAGTTAATGATCTAATTACCAATATACCAAGCATAATAATTGGCAGAGGAACTGTCCATTTAACAACCTTACCAACTGATTTAACGCCATTTCTAATAGTCAAGTAAACTGCTACCCAAGCAATAACCAGACCAATAACTACAGGAATACTAAATCCGCCAAGTACACCCGGTCCCTCTGATATCTCTAATACTTTGTTTAGGAAAAAGTTTTGTGGTGCATCTCCCCAAGCTAATGATATTGAATGCCATAGATAATTAAATACCCATGCCATAATTACTGCATAGTATGTAACAATAGCGAAGCTTACTGCTACTGCCCACCATCCTATACTTTCCCAACATTTTTTAATTTTGCTTAGTGATGTAGGAGCTCCAGCTTGAAATTTATGGCCTATTGCGAATTCAAGAATTAAAATTGGAATACCAGCTGTAATAAGTGCAATGAAATAAGGAATCAAGAACGCACCGCCACCATTTGATGCTGCCATGTAAGGAAATCTCCAAGCATTTCCAAGACCTGCTGCTGAACCTATTGCAGCAAAAACAAAAACCATCCTGTTATCCCATCGTTGTCTATTTTCCATTTACATTCCCCCCTGTTAAAATAAGAATCTACCAAAATTCACCTCCTTATATAAAATCGCTTAAATGTTACGTTTAGTTAACATTTATGTATATTATATCATTTCTATGTATTTTTTCAAGCTATTTTTTTGAAATATTCAGAATGTTATTTTTATTTAATATTGAAATTTAAATATTTACGTTATATAAGTTTTTATATTATATTTTCATTTTGTTAATACATATTACATATATATAACTAGGAGGGATCAATATGACAAAAATCTTTTTTATAAAGAAAAAAATTATTTATGGAATTTTAGGTATTGTTGCAGCAATATTATTTTTACTTATATTACTATCAATATTATAAATTATAATTTTTAACATAAAAAGCCTAAAAACACAGAACCCTGATTAGGGAAAATCAGGGTTAATTTTTTAATTAGAATTTTATATTTTGGGGAATTGTAGGAGTTATTCATGTTCAAAACAGTTGAACGTGTATTTTTTATTATGTTTTGAGATTGAATGATTATATATATGATAAAGGTTATATATAATTTGTTTACATAATACATAAGCTGTGATTTTTTAAAATTATAAAATTTTTGATTTATATTTAACTCATCGGATAAAAATTTAAGTATTACAAATACTAATTCAGTAAAGAATACTTAAATTTTTGGAGGTGAATTATGTATAAAAAATTTTTAGTTTTACTAATATTTGCTTGTCTTTTAATATCATGTACAAATCCAAATGAAAAACCTTATGAATCTGAAGAATCATCTATTTTTGAAGTAACAGATGTAGAAAACATTAGGATTACAAAAGATAACTGTAATGTAAAACTAGGTGCAGGAAATAATTATGATAACATAACAACATTAAAGCAAAATGACACAGCCGATGTGTTAGGTACTATTGGAGATTGGTTTGTAATTAGGCTAGATGATAATAGGGTAGGTTGCGTAAACTCAAATGACTGTACTCCTATAGTAAAAGAAGACCCTCAGTGGAGTAAAGACCCTAGCTATGGACCTCAAACACCTGCTCCTGAACAGGAAACAACTCCTGATACAGCAGAAGGAACTCCTCCTGGTACTGGACAAGAAACACCTCCGGGTGCAGGGCAGGATGCTAATCAAGAACCTGTACCGGGTGATACGCCTGGAAACGAAGAAAATTTAGAAGGTAGAGGAAATGAAGTAACTCAATTATCTGCACAAGAACAAGAAATGGTTGATTTAGTAAATATGGAAAGAAACAAGAATAACCTTTCTCCACTACAAGTAGATTTAGAACTTGCTAGAGTTGCAAGGATTAAATCACAGGATATGGTTGATAATAATTATTTTAGTCACTATTCTCCAAACTATGGTAGTCCTTTTGATATGCTGAAGAGCTTTGGAATTAAATATCTTCATGCAGGAGAGAATCTAGCCGGTAATTCATCTGTGCAAAGAGCACACGAAGCACTTATGAATTCAAGCGGACACAGGAAAAATATCCTTAGTACAGATTACACTCATATAGGAATTGGTATTAGACCAAGTGACAAGTATGGCTATATGTTCACACAAATGTTTATTAGTAAACCCAAATAAAGATATTAAATATTAATAATTAATCCTACCTTAATGTTTATTATAAATCATTAAGGTAGGATTTTTATCGTTATTAACTAGATGCTAAAGCCTTTCTTTGACTAGATTTGTTATTATCTGTGGTATTGTTTACATCTTTCTGCTCTATTTCCAAATTCTTAAACGCTACCGAAAGCATAAGCTTTATTCTATTTAACTGATTGACTTCACTCGCTCCCGGGTCATAATCTATAGCTGCAATATTAGATTTTGGATAAGCTGTCCTTAATTCTTTAATCATTCCTTTTCCTGTTATATGATTAGGTAAGCAGGCAAAAGGCTGTAAACATGCAATATTATAAACTCCACTCTCTATTAACTCAACCATTTCAGCGGTTAAGAACCACCCTTCTCCAGTTTGATTTCCTAGAGAAAGATGCTTAGAAGCACACTCAGCTAACTCATTAATTGATTTTGGTGGTTCAAATCGACTGCTTTTCTCTAGTGCATTTTTCATATGTCTTCTATAATACTCAATTCCTTTTATAGCTATGCTGCTAGTAACCATTTTCATGAAACTACCTGATAATTTCTCGTATCTAAATTTAGTATTATATGCACCATAAAGAAAGAAGTCAATCAAATCCGGAACAACCGCCTCAGCTCCTTCTTGTTCTAATATTTCAACAATATCGTTATTAGCAGTGGGATGGAATTTAACTAAAATTTCTCCAACGACTCCTACCTTTGGTTTTACTAAATTTTCATCTATTTCTAAATTATCAAAATCATGTACTATTTTATAGATATTATCTCTAAAATCTTTCTTACCACCATTAACAAGAGATTTATTACATTTATCTACCCATTCTTCATACAGCTTATTAGCAGAACCTGGTATCTTTTCATAGGGTCGGATTCTGTATAACACTCTCATAAGCAAATCTCCATAAACAGAAGCCATAAGCATATTATGGATTAGTGATAAGCTTAATTTAAAGCCGGGATTTTTTTCAATGCCTGTAGCACTTAATGAAATAATAGGAATATATTCTAAATTTATATCTTTAAGTGCTTTTCTAATAAAAGCAATATAGTTTGTAGCTCTACATCCTCCGCCTGTTTGAGAAATTATAACGGATGTATTGTTTAAATCATATTTCCCTGACTTTAAAGCTTCCACAATTTGTCCAACAACAATTATAGCTGGATAACATGCATCATTATTTACATATTTTAATCCTTCATCTATTGCTTGTTTATCTACTGAAGGTAAAATTTCTAAGTTATATCCCGATTTAATAAAGGAAGTCTTTAAAAACTGAAAATGAATTGGTGACATTTGGGGAGCAAGAATCGTATGTTTTTTCTTCATGTTTTCAGTAAAAACTATCTTTTGTGGCGAATCTTCAAGTTTATATGGTTTAAATCCTTTCTTATCTCTTTCTTTTATTGCAGCAATCAGAGAACGTATACGTATTCTTGCAGCTCCCAGATTGCTAATCTCATCAATCTTTAAAAGCGTATATATCTTACCTTGACGTTCTAAAATTTCTTGAACTTGATCTATTGTAACAGCATCTAAACCACATCCAAAAGAATTTAAATGTACCAATTCAAGATTGCTGCTATTGGCTACAAAAGCAGCGGCCGAGTATAACCTGGAATGATATACCCATTGATCTACTACTCTTAACGGGCGATCTACTTTAGTTAAATGACTTAACGAATCCTCAGTAAAAACTGCAAATTTAAATGAATTTATCATTTCTGGAATTCCATGATTAACCCCGGGATCTAAATGATAAGGTCTACCTGCTAAAACTATTCCCTTAATATTATTATCCTCAATATACTTAAGAGTTTCCTCTCCTTTAATTCTTATATCTTTCTTAAATCTATCAAGCTCATTATATGCTTTAATAACAGCTTCTTTCATTTCTTCTTTTGATATATTTTCAAACCTTAACTCTTCAAGCAGTCTTTTTATCATCCTTTTAGGATTATTCAAAGGTAAAAAGGGATTGTAAAATACAACTTTATCATCATTCAGTATATCCATATTTGCTTTTATAGTTTCAGGATAAGATGTTACAATAGGACAATTATAGTGATTATCTGCTTTTTCATCTTCTTTTATATTAAGTGGAATACAAGGGTAAAATATCTTGTCCACTCCATTATTAACTAAATCTACTATATGACCATGTACAAGTTTAGCTGGATAACAAACAGATTCAGATGGTATGGTTTCCATACCTATCTCATAAATTGTTTTAGATGATCTACGTGATAACTGAACACTATACCCTAAATTAGTAAATAAAGTAAACCAGAAAGGGTACTCCTCATAAATATTCAAAACTCTAGGTATTCCAATCATACCTCTTTTAGCACTTTCTTTTGACAATGATTTATATCCAAAGACTTTTTTATATTTGTAATCAAAAAGATTAGGTATATCGTTATCTTTTTGTTCAGTGCCTGTTCCTCTTTCACATCTGTTTCCTGATATAAATCTTCTTCCATCAGAAAAGCTATTTATTGTAAGCAAGCAACTATTTCCACATAATCCACATCTTTTGATAGACCTATTATTTGAAAATGTCGTTAATTCTTCTCCTTTTAAAAGTGTTGTTTCATATCCGGTCCTATACCTTTCCTTAGCTATAAGTGCAGCTCCAAAAGCTCCCATTATTCCACAGATGTCAGGGCGAACAACTTCTCTGCCGGAAATTTTCTCTAAAGCCCTTAAAACTGAATAATTATAAAAAGTTCCTCCCTGCACAACTATCTTATTACCTAAGTCTTTAGGAGTTCTAATTCTTATTACCTTAAATAGAGCATTTTTTATAACTGAAGCAGATATACCGGCTGCTATATCACTAATAGATGCTCCTTCCTTTTGTGCCTGCTTTACTCTGGAATTCATAAATACAGTACATCTTGTACCTAAGTCTACAGGATTTTGTGATTTTATTCCTTCTATAGAAAATTCCTCCACAGTCATGTTTAGAGATTTAGCAAAAGTCTCAATAAATGATCCGCAACCTGATGAACATGCTTCATTTAGCATAATCGAATCTATAACACCATTTTGGATTTTCAAGCTTTTCATATCCTGTCCGCCAATATCAAGTACAAAATCAACTCCAGGTAAGAAATGTTCTGCTGCTTTATAATGTGCTACCGTTTCTATCTCTCCAATATCAATTTTTAAAGCTGATTTTATTAAATATTCTCCATAGCCTGTAACAACTGAATTAACTATAGTAACATTATCGTGTATCTTATTAAATAAATCTTTTAATGCTTCAATGGTTGATACTAAAGGACTTCCCATGTTACTTCCATAATATGAATATAACAATGCCCCTTCTTCGTCAATAAGTGCCACCTTTGTAGTAGTAGAACCAGCATCTATTCCTAAAAAAGCATGTCCTTTATAAATACCTATATCTTTACGTTTAACCTTATGCTTAGAATGTCTTTTAACAAATTCATTATATTCATCTTCATTATTAAATAAAGGTTCTACATCCTTTTTTTCTTCATCTTTTATATTCATAGTTTTAATTAATATGTCATATATCTCATCAAAAGCTCTCTCTTGGCAGTTTGCAGTGGATAAAGCAGCCCCAATAGCAACAAAATACTGGGAATTTTGTGGGAATATTATATTTTTATCCTCAAGCTTTAATGTTTCTATAAATCTTTTTCTTAACTCTGACATAAAATGTAATGGTCCTCCTAAAAAAGCTACACTTCCTCTTATAGGTTTTCCTTGAGCAAGACCACTTATAGTTTGATTAACAACTGCCTGCAATACTGAGGCAGCGATATCTTCTTTTGCTGCACCTTCATTTAATAAAGGCTGAATATCACTCTTTGCAAATACTCCACACCTTGAAGCAACAGAATAAATTTGTTTATAGCTTTTGGCAAGTTCATTTAAACCACCGGCATCTGTTTGCAGTAATGATGCCATTTGGTCTATAAAAGCTCCAGTACCTCCTGCACACGTACCATTCATTCTTTGTTCTAGAGATTCACCTAAATAAGTGATTTTTGCATCTTCACCACCTAATTCTACAGCGACATCAGTATCAGGGATAAACCTCTCAATTGCATTTGTGCATGCAATTACCTCTTGAGTAAAAGGCATGTCCAACTTTTCAGATATGCCGATTCCTCCAGAACCTGAAATCATAACTGTAATTTTTGTATTTTGTAAAACAGGTCTAGCTTCCTTGAACATCATAATTACAGATTTTTTTATATCTGAATAATGTCTCATATATTTCTTAAAAACAATATTTGCTTTATCATCTAACGCTACAATTTTAACTGTTGTTGATCCTATGTCCAGTCCAATTTTATACAATTTTTCCACATGTTCACCTCCAAAAATCTATATGATGATTAACAAAAATATTATACTTACTAAAAGTCATTTTACCAACTTAAATATTAAATATACTATCATTTACTATAGGCATCAAGTAATTCAAAATCAATTGAAAAACTTTCTTAAATGTTAAAACGTAATTAATAATATATTGATTACTATAGACATCAATATCTTCTAAATAATTAATCTTTTTATAATAATTTGATTATATTTAACACTGTTAAATATGTCAAGTTAAGGCTTTTTAATATATTATTAAAAATTTAGGTTTTTATTATGATTACTATATAGATATATCAGAAAAATGAAATATTTTAACCTTATTTAAAATTTTTATAATTCATGCTATTATTATAATGTGACTAAATTTAATTATAGTGTTCATAATAAGAATGAGGTGAATGAAATTGAAATATGACATAATAATTGTTGGTGCTGGACCTTCTGGGTTATTTACAGCTCTTGAATTAATAAAGCTTGATAGTAAAAAAAAGATTTTATTAATTGAAAAAGGTAAAAGAGTTGAAAACAGAAAATGTCCTAAAGAAACTAAAAATAACTGCATAGATTGCCAGCCCTATTGTAGTATAACTACAGGAGTCTCTGGAGCAGGTGCTTTTTCTGATGGTAAGTTAAGCTTAAGTCCCGAGGTAGGAGGAGAACTTCCTGAATACATAGGGTACGATAAAGCTAAAGAACTTATTAAGTATGTAGATGATATTTATTTGCAATTTGGAGCGGACAAAAATGTTGAAGGTGTTAAAGATGAGGACAAAGTTAAAGAAATTAGGCGTAAAGCAATAATGGCTAATTTAAAGCTTGTTGTCTGTCCCATTAGACATTTAGGTACAGAAAAAGCTCACGATATTTTCAAAGATATTCAAAATTATATTATTGATTCAGGTATTGAACTTAAAGCTAATCTGTATGTTGATGACCTAATAATTGATAATAATACTATTAAAGGAATACAGGTAATTGATTCATACGAATGGAAAAAAGGTAATACCGAAAATATTAAAGAAATATATGCTGATAAAGTAATTTTATCTGTAGGCAGAAAAGGTGCTGACTGGCTTAAAAAAATGTGTCTCAAGCATAATATCAATCATAGAGCCGGAACTGTTGATATAGGAGTTAGAGTAGAAGTAAGAGATGAAATAATGAAGGAAATTAATGACGTTTTATACGAAGGTAAACTGATTGGTTATCCAAAACCATATAAAAATAAAGTTAGGACGTTCTGCCAAAACCCAAGTGGATTTGTAGCTGAGGAAAGATATGACAATCAGCTTTCTATAGTAAATGGTCATTCATATAAAAGAAAGAAAACACAGAATACCAATTTAGCTATTTTAAGTTCTCATAATTTCGAACATCCATTTAACCAGCCTATACAATATGGAAGAAAAGTTGCCCAACTGGTTAATATGCTTGGAGACAACAAAATTATAGTTCAGAGATATGGCGATATTATGGATGGAAAAAGAACTTGGCAAAAAGAGCTTAATGAATCAAATGTTATACCTACACTTAAGGATGCAGTTGCTGGAGACTTAACCTCTGCAATACCATATAGGCCAATGACAAATATCATTAATTTTATTCAGGCTATGGATATAATAGTTCCCGGTTTTGCAAGTCCTGAAACATTATTATATGGTCCGGAAATTAAATTCTATTCAAATAAAGTAATGATTGACAACAGCTTTACAGCTAATATAAAAAATCTTCATTTCTTAGGAGATGGTTGTGGATTAACAAGAGGACTAATGATGGCATCCTGTTCCGGAGTTCAGATGGCAAGGCTACTAGAAGATAAGTGTATCTAGAAATAAAAGCATCTGATGAGATAATATTACTCTCATCAGATGCTTTTATTTAATAACTATTGGTTAAATAAAATAATCTATAACCTTTAAATCATCTTTAACTTTTAAATAAAATATGATATAAATATATCGTGGCTCTAATTATTTTTTAGATCTGTTTTTGATAAAGACATCGTTAAATATTACTAAAAAGGAGATATAGTAATGGTTATAGTATCTTTAGTCGTTTCAATTTTCCTAGTTTTAATTTTGGTTAACAGAAAGGTAAACATTGGATATTCTTTAATCATCAGTGGTACATTATTAGCATTATTAAATGGTAGAAGTGTAAAGGATATATTAGATATAGCTATTAATACCATCTCAGATTATAATACTATCTCTTTAGCTTTAACAATAGGTCTTATAACTATTTTAAGCTATGTTATGGACAAGTTCTTAATCTTAGATAGGATGATTTTATCTTTAGAATCAGTTTTAAGGAGTGTAAAATTTACTATTTTATTTGCTCCTGCAATAATTGGTACACTTTTAGTATCTGGCGGTGCTTTGATGTCCTGTCCTGTTGTTAACAGCCTAGGAGATAAGATAGGTCTGCCTAACGATAAAAAAGCATCTATTAATATGATATTTAGACATGCACTTTATTTTATTTTTCCCTTATCCCCACCAATAATATTAGCTGCCCAATTGGGGAACTTTGATATGTGGGATTTTATTAAACTTCAATTACCAATGTCAATAAGTATGTATATATTAGGCTATGTATTCTTATTAAGAGGATATAAAAACCCCAAGAAAGAAAAAATAGAACCAAAAAAATATTTTGCTTCAATAATAGATTTTCTACTTTATTCATCTCCTATACTTATTAGTTTATTAGGAGCGGTGATTTTTGACTTGCCATTTTATATAACGTTATTAATTGGAATTATGTTTTCAATCTTTATAAACATTTATGATAAACGAAAAGATAGCAAATACGACACTAAAGAAAGCTTTATTAAAAGTATTTATAAAGGATTTAAACCAAAAATGGTTATAGCTATTCTTGGTATAATGCTATTTAAGAATGTCGTAAATGATATAGATGAAATATATCTGTATTTATACAGCCTGTTAGAAAAAGGTATGCCTTTAGAGCTGTTAATTATTATCTCTTGTGTTGCTATCTCATTTCCAACTGCTTCAACACAATCTGGCATAGCATTACTTTTTCCAATGATTTTACCATTAGCGGTAACTTATGAAGTAAAACTTGGCTATGCAATGTTTATATATACTACAGCATTTATGTCTTATTATGCTTCTCCTTTACACCTTTGTCAGGTTTTAACTCTTGAATACTTTGGAGTAAAAGTTAAAGAGCTTTTTAAGAATTATTATTTTATTCTACCTTTAACTTATTTAGTTATGGTGATTATGTATATCTTAAGGATTATGTAAAAGCCACAGTATTCAAATACGGGATAATAAAAGACTACAAAACCTCTATAAATAGTGTTGATTTTGTAGTCTTTTGAATTTCATTATTACTTAATTCTCAAATGTACTTTTTCACCTTCAAGCATTACTATAACATGAGAACCTTCCTTAACCTTATTTTGAATATACTGCTCTGCTATTTCGTCCTCAATGTACTTTTGAATAGTTCTTCTCAAAGGTCTAGCTCCATATTTTTCATTATATCCTTTTTCTAGTATAAACTCTTTAACTTCATTTGTAACTTCTATGATTATTTTCTTTTCTCTAGCCTCTGTTTCTACTTCTTTAAGCATTAAGTTGACAATTTCACGTAATTCTTCTGTAGTTAACTGTGTAAATACAATTGTTTCGTCTACTCTATTTAAAAACTCCGGTCTAAATATTTCTTTTAAAGCATCTTTAGCTTTATTCTCTAAAGCTTCATAACCGTGTTTCCCAAAACCTATACCACTTGATTTTAAGTTTGTACCAGCATTAGATGTCATAATTATAACCGTATTATCAAAATAAACTGTTCTGCCTTGACTATCTGTTAATCTTCCATCTTCAAGAATTTGCAAAAGCATGTTGAAAACATCATGATGTGCTTTCTCTATTTCATCTAATAATATAACAGAATATGGTTTTCTTCTTACCTTTTCAGTCAATTGTCCTCCTTGGTCATATCCAACATATCCCGGCGGAGCTCCTATTAATTTTGATACCGTATGCTTCTCCATGTATTCAGACATATCTATCCTTATAAGTGCCTCTTCACTTCCAAAAAGTTCACAAGCTAAAGTTTTTACCAGCTCAGTTTTACCAACTCCTGTAGGCCCTACGAAAATAAAAGATGAGGGCTTCTTCCTTTTTCTAAAACCTGAACGATTTCTTCTAATAGCCTTTGAAAGACTTGATATAGCCTGTTCTTGACCTACTACTCTTTTGTGTAGGATACTTTCTAAGCTTAAAAGTTTCTCTGCTTCTTCCTCTGTAATTTTCTGAACAGGAATTTTCGTCCAAGATTCAATAACATAAGCAATATCTTCTATACTAATCTCTACATTGCTACACTGTTCTTCTATTTCATTGATTTTATCTTTAAGCTTACACTCTTTGGTTTTATAATTAGCTGCTTTTTCAAAATCATTGTTTTTAGATGAAGATTCAATTTCTGTCTTAATAACTTCTAATTCTTCCTTTAAAGCTTCTAACTCTACAAGTCCTTGATTCTTTAAATTTGCTCTAGATCCAGCTTCATCTAATATGTCTATTGCCTTATCAGGTAAATATCTATCGTTTATATACCTTTCAGATAGTGTGGTGGCAGCCTCAATAACTTCATCAGTTATTAAAACCTTATGATAATCTTCATAGTAATTTTTAATTCCCTTTAATATTTCTATTGTTTCATCTATTGTTGGTTCTTCTACTAACACAGGCTGGAAACGTCTTTCAAGAGCTGTATCTTTTTCAATATGCTTGCGGTATTCGTCAATTGTTGTTGCTCCAATTATCTGTATTTCTCCCTTAGCGAGTGCCGGCTTTAATATATTTGCAGCGTTCATAACTCCCCCGTGAACTTCTCCTGCACCCATAATGTTATGAACTTCGTCTATCACTATTATTACATTACCCAACTCAGTTGCCTCTTTTATTATCGCTTTCATCCTTCCCTCAAACTGTCCTCTAAACTGCGTTCCAGCTACTATGGCAGTAAGGTCTAGAAGATAAATTTCAGCATTATACAGTTTTGCTGGAACCTGCTTATCTACTATACGCACAGCTAGTCCTTCAGCAATAGCTGTTTTTCCTACTCCCGGCTCTCCAATCAGAATTGGGTTATTCTTTTGTCTTCTATTTAAAATCTGAACAACTCTATCAATCTCTCTATGTCTTCCAATTATTTTATCTACTTGGTTGTTCTCTGCTCTTTCAGTAAGATTTATTCCATATAAGTTTAAATATTTCTTTTTCTTTGCCTTTTTATCTTTCTTTTTATTAGATGTTGACTGTTTTGTACCCTCAACATCTTCTTTATTATCTATTTTCTTATTTACAGCATTTTTCTTGCCTGTAAAGGGTAATTCACCTTTAAACAAATCCATAAGAGCTTCATTTTCATCTATATCATCCATATCACCTGTTTCACCATTCTCAAACATTGTATTCATCTGCTCTGTTAGATTTTCAACTTCTTCAGAACTCATACCAGTTTGTTCCATTAATTGATCCACAATAGGTAATCCCATTTTCTTTGCACATTCTACACATATACCTTCCATTTTTGCCTTGCCGCTTTCCATTTTAGATATAAACGCTACTGCTACGTTTTTCTTACATATAGAACATTTTTTCACAATTATCATCTCCAAATTTGTAATTAGTATTTAAATTAAAGCTACATAGATATATTTTTTCAAATAGTACTTGTTATTCCTAACTTTAAGTCAATAATGATACTAATAAGTTTGTTAATAAGTTTATGAACATTACTATCATTTAATTATACATGACATATCATATGATTTCAACATACCAATTAATTTAAGAGATGGGTTAAAAAGTTATCAATGTTTTAAACTATTACGGTATTTTAATGTTGAATTTTAAAGAATATTTTGAATTTTATGTGATTCACATATGCGCAAAACTGTATGTTATAATTATATTATAATTAAAATCATTAATTTTGTATATTTATACTATAATAAGATAATTATAATAGCTGCGAATTATTGTTTTAATCAAATGTGTTTAGTGTAAGATTCTTTTAAAAAAATTTATAGTAAGGGGGATTAAATTGAGTAAAAATGTTGGCATTGATTGGAGTAAGTTAGGATTTAGTTATATGAAAACCGATTTACGTTACATTTCAAGATGGAAGGACGGTAAATGGGATGAAGGTGAATTAGTTGAAGATAACAGGCTAAATATAAGTGAAGCTTCAACTGCTCTTCATTACGGACAGCAGTGTTTTGAAGGTTTAAAAGCTTACAGAACAAAAGAAGGAAAAATTCAACTATTTAGACCAGATGAAAACGCTAAACGTATGATAAAAAGCTGTAAGCGTGTTCTAATGCCGGAAGTTCCAGTAGAAAAATTTATTGACGCTTGTTTACAAGTAGTTAAAGCTAATGAAGCTTATGTTCCGCCATATGGAAGCGGAGCTACTCTTTATCTAAGACCTTTTGTAATAGGTGTTGGTGACAACTTAGGAGTTAAGCCTGCACCTGAATATATGTTCAGTATATTTTGTGTCCCTGTTGGTCCTTATTTTAAAGGAGGTATGGCTCCAGTAAACTTTATTATTTCTGATTATGATAGAGCTGCACCTTATGGAACAGGAGCGGCTAAGGTTGGAGGAAATTATGCAGGAAGTCTTCTTCCTCACGAATTAGCTGTTAAAAAAGGATTTGCCGACTGTATATATTTAGACCCGGAAACTCATACTAAAATTGAAGAAGTTGGAGCAGCTAATTTCTTCGGAATTACTAAAGACAATAAATTTATCACTCCTGATTCTCCATCTATTCTTCCAAGTATTACTAGATTCTCTTTAATGTACTTAGCTAAAGAATATTTAAGAATGGAAGTTAATCACAGAGATGTATTTGTTGATAATCTAGATGAATTTAAAGAAGCAGGAGCATGTGGAACAGCAGCAGTTATTACACCAATCGGCGGTATAGAGTACAAAGGAAAGCTTCATGTATTCCATAGTGAAACAGAAGTCGGACCTGTAACTAAGAAACTTTATGACACTCTCTATGGAATTCAATTTGGTGATATAAAAGCACCTGAAGGCTGGATTGTAGAAGTTAAGTAACTCTTTTAGAAAATAGAAGAAAAAAACTTTTCAATATTTAAAGGCTTAGAGTCAATATTTGTTCTAAGCCTTTAAATATTGTATTAACCTAGTTATAGGCAAAATAGATTTTTCCGGTAGTGACAGAGTCTTTAAAAATAATCTTTAAATTATTATTTTAAAGCCTTTTTCATTCTTTAAGAATATGCTGAAAAAATCCCTTTTAATCTAATATTTCTAAGAAACTTTATCTTTATAAGCAATAAGGCTATCAGCAGTTATATCATCAATTTGCCCACGATCTAGTTTAAGTACTCTATCTGCTACATCAAAATAATGATCATCATGGGTTACTGCTATAATTATTTTTCCAGCCTCTTTCATCTGAGGCAGCATCGTCCTATAGAAAAAGTTTCTAAACTGTGGATCCTGATCAGCGGCTAATTCATCAAATACATAAATCGGTTTGTCTTCTAAAATGCACCTAAGAAGATGTAATCTTTTTCGCTGTCCTGTCGATAGTGATATTGTTGTAAACATTCCATCTATTAATTCAACTTTGTCGTCTAATTCAAGTATTCTTAAATAATCGTTTATTACCTTTTCCTTATTTGTTAAATCAACATCATATACTCTGTCAAACATAAATGAGTCTGCAAACACTGCTGATATGTTTTCTCCAACTTCTTCACTATCTATCTCTCTTCCATTTATCTTTATATTTCCAGCGTGAAGATCATATAATCCGGATAAAAGCTTTATAAATGTTGATTTCCCGCTTCCATTTCCTCCAATTATAAACAAAATTTCTCCTTTTTCAACTTTAAGATCTATAGGTCCAACTTTAAACCCACTGTCTAAACCTATGGATTCATATTGGAATAAAACCCCTTCTGTTTCTAGGATTTCTATACCGCTGTTTTCTTCCAACTGATTATTTCTTTCTGCTGAATCTGGTGGTAACTGTAATAATAATTGTCTAACTCTATCTATAGCTATTTTTATCTGCATCGCTCTAGGAAATGCGTTTATAATGCCGTTTATAGGACCTAATAAATATATTAAGACCATTACAAATGTCGTTAGTTCTTCTCTTCCAAAGCCTGCAAATATAAAAGTAAATCCAAAGGCTATTGTACCTAGTACTACTATAAATATTGATTCTCCTACCATAAAAGCATTAACAAATGTTCTAAATGCTTTTACATTGTTGTAAACAAACTCTTTATTAATCTCAGTAACTTCAGATTGATATTCTTTTTTCTTATTATCATGCAAAACCAAATCTTTAAATCCACCTATAAGTGCTTCAACCTTTGATAAAAATTCATTCTGTGTTTCCCTAGCAATATCCAGATAAGTTGTAGCTATATAATTTAGGTATGCAAACAACCCTCCTGCCGCTATAATAACACCAATTACTACTAATGTTCCCCATGCTGATACCGTACTAAGATATATAAATGCTGCTATAGTTGTTATTATGCTTGTTATAAACACAATAATCAACCCTGCTAATCCTCCAATCTGGTTTATATCATTTGTTATTGTAGCTATAATCTGTCCTTCGTTCATTCCTTCAAATTCCTCAAGATTAGCTGAGAATAATTTTTCAAATATCTTTTCTCTTATATTCTTTATTATTAATTGCGATAATTCAGCTAATTTCACTTCTAATGTTCTTCTTGCTGCAACATACATAAACAAAGCAGTCACGAAGTAGTATAAAATATATATTATATTACCTTCTCCATTTAATGAACTTGTCACTAAAAATATAACTATTGCATTAGATAAACCTGATAATAAACCAAGTAATATTAACTCCGGTGCTTCTTTTAAATACTCATTTTTAGTTGGGAAAAGTAGTATTATAAAGTATGTAATGTAACTGAGTATTATTGAAGTAATAATAGCTATAACACATGTAAATAAGGTTTCACTACTCCATAATCTTGCAGTATACCAATCTAAGTCTCCGAAAACTTTTGGAAGTAAATATATCCCATAAACTAATGGTAATGAAACTAATATATAACTAATTAATTTTTTAACAGATCCCTTTTTAAATCCTAGTGTTCTTTTGCCTTTCTTGTATTCATATCCTATAAATATACACAACCCTATAAGAATTAATATAACGATCCCAAATACTATTGTAAATGCTCCTAATGCATTATCCATTCCTCCTGCTGATAAATCTAAATCACTTAAATTTCCTCCATATAGGAATAATCCAATATTATTTGCTAACTCTTGCACATTTGCAGAATTTGAGTTTGATAATATTACAATCCCGCTATTTTCTCTTTCATTAAATGACATCCAGCTAGTAAAATTAGGATTGTTACCACCATGATTTATTTCATTAAATCCATTTAATCTATTAAACCACCCATATGCATAAAATGAATTTCCTGCTAAAGCTACATTTGTGTTTGGTTCATGTGTGATTTTTCTGATATTATATAAATTATTGTTAACATTTCCTAATTGATAATCAAGATATTCTAGCATATCCTCTGTATTAGAAATAATATATCCTGATGGATCATTGTTTCTAAATCTTGGCGGGATATACTCTCTTGGTTTAAAGAAACTAATTTTATAACCCTTGGATAATTCTTTATCATTTTCTTTATATCCTGTATAAGAATTATTCATATCTAATTCATTTAGAATATTCTCTTTAATATAATCTATATATGATTCTCCTGTTACAATCTCTATAACTGCTCCTAAAACAGCATAATTTATTGTTGCGTATTCAAATGTACTACTAGGTAAAGAGTTTAAGTTTGTTCCTGATAAAGTTTTAGAAATGTTTAATAATGCTTCTTCTGAATTATCTTCTCTATAAAGTTTTATTGTTTCTACACCTATACCACTGGTTTGATACAGTAAGTTTTCTATAGTTATTTCATGTTTTTCATCCCTGAACAAACCATGAAATCCAGGAATATATTTAGAAACATTATCATCAAGACTTAGTTTACCTTCATCTATTAGTTTTGCTACTGCAAGTCCGGTAAAAGATTTTGATACTGAAGCAAGTTCATAGTTGGTTTTGTTAGTTACTTCTTTATTAGTTTCTGTATCTGATACTCCATAATTAAGATAGTATTTTTCCCCATTAATTATTAGCCCAACACTTAATCCGGGAACTTTTAATTTATTGAAATTATCCCTGATATATTCATCTATCTTCTCTACTTTTTCTGTTTCCCCCATGCTTTCAATATTGCTATCTGCAAAGCCAGCAGAGCTAAATAATAAACAAATCATTATAAGTGTTATTATTTTTTTCACTTTAATCCCTCCAATATATATTTTAATTTCATTTATCTGATAGCTTACAACTCTAATACTCCTGCTTCTAAAGCTATGAGTAAAGAGCTATATAGTATCCGGATAAGACGATCAAGCGTTCAGATAAAGTTTTAACTCCACCTGAACTGAGTCTTAATTTATATCTCAGCATAGCAAATAAAGTCACTTCCACACTAAGTAAATTTTATTAAGCAGCTTTTCTAATTACTGCTTTTTAACATAACCTTATCTTTTTTACTCACATCCTTTCTAATTAATTTTTTCTGATTACTTTTTTCTTCTCTATTTACCTCAATAATTTTATTTATTTCTGAAGTTACTTTATCAGCATTTCGTGAAATAAAATAATGACTTTTGCCTTCTATTACAATATGCTGAACTTTAAATGAAAATTTTCTCCATTTTTTATGTCCTCGTTTATGATTATATGTTACATGATCTCTATCAGCAATTATATTATAGATTGTTGTTGTATGTTTAAATATCCTATACTTTATTTTTTTTCGTCTTCTATATCTAAACTCTGCTAATTCTATTATTGCTTTTTGAAAATGTCTTATAATATCAATTGATAAGCTATCAACAAATCCAATAGATCTTAAATTTGCAACAGATTGTCTAAAATTCATTCTTTTAGTTGCTGCTACTACTATCCTATTAGGCTCCCTTATTGGTACAAATCCACAAAATATCATTCCTTTAATTTTTACCTTCAATTTCCTCAGTTCATCCGCAATAGATACTGTAATAATACTGCCTCCACAATGTCCTAATAAATAGATGTTTTCTTCCCCTTTTTTAGCTATCTCCTCAGCCCTTATCTTTGCAAATTTTTCAATTGTAATTTTTTCTCCATCTATTTCATTTCCTATATCAAAGAGCGATGTAGACATTATTCTAACTTTAATATTTTGCTTATCAAATTCTCTAGCCAGTGCTCCATAACAACTGGCATCTCCTCCTATATATGGAACACCATAGATTGTAGCCTTTGGTTTAAGTTCTTTTGTTAGTTCATAGAATATTTTGTCTTC
>JANQLB010000056.1 GCA_028280805.1 Tissierellales bacterium | reverse complement strand
TATGTGATTTTACTAATAAAGCTGATTATATTTAAATATCCACGTGCAATGATGAGAGCGATTATACTTGATTGGGATATATCTAATATAAGTAGGCATATACAATCTGCTAACTTTATTCCATTTCTTACAATTAAAAATTATTTAAATGCCTATCGCTTGAATTCTTTGAGTACTATGATTATATTTAAAAATCTTGTAGGGAATATTGTTGCATTTATTCCATTTGGATTTTTGTTACCCATGATAAATAGTAAGTTCAAAAAATTAAAAGTTATCTTAATTAATGCGGCCATTTTTACAATGAGTATTGAGTTATTTCAGCTAATAACTAATTTAGGAGAATTTGATGTAGATGATATAATACTAAATGTTTTTGGGGCTATGATAGGATACTTGGTATATAAATCTGGATCATTTATTTTCTACAAAATTATAAAGAAGGACAAGACCAGCTAATCGTTGTCAATAGAATTTAAAAGATTTTAATAAGGACGCGGGGACAGGTTATGTCCGTTTCTATAGAATTACTGTAAGAAGAATAGGGTGATATGAATCCTTATAACACAAAAAAACCTGTCCCCGTGTCCTTCACTAATTAACATAATGTGTTGTAATCTCATAAGATAATAAGATGTTAATAAACTCCTTGATACTTCTGAGGGGATTATTTTAATCAATCTGTTGGCTGTTATTTTTTAATGTAATATCTTCAATGAGTTTAATCAAGTTCTTAATATCTTTTGCTTCATAACCTTTTTCTTTTAACTCTTGGCTTAATTCAATGTATTCTTTTAAGTCGCTACTAATTATATCTGACTTTATATCTTTACCTGTTAATATCAAGTTAGCAGATATTCCGAACTTTTCACTTATAGCTATAATTGTATCTACTGATGGTTTGCTCTTGTCCTTTTCGATATCGCTCAAGGCTCCTTGAGATATTCCTATAGCTCTGGAAAAGTCTTTTTGGTTTAAACTCTTTCTTTTTCTTAAGTTTTTTATTCTTTCACCAATGGTTTCCATAGAAAGCTCCTCTAAACAAAAAATAGGTATAGTAATATTTTGCTTGACAATATAACTAAGACTATATTATAATTATCTTAAATATAGGTTTAGTTATATTTTGAAACAAAAAATGTGTATAACTATTATATCATTTTTGCCTTATAAAATGAATATAATTACTTTAGCTAGGAGCAAGTCTATTGGAATAAATTATGAGATATCAAAGCTGGTGCGATAGTGACTACCGAAGGTCAGATGGTATAAACAGTAACAACTATACTGCGTTTATTGGATTCGTATGTGTCAAAAGGATAGTACTTTGATGTAAGGGGGAAAATTAAGTGATAACAAGAATAGACAACTATTTCGAAGATTTTATCGATGACAGGTTAAATGATATTTGGAAAGAAATTATAAGAAATGATAAGAGTATAGAAGGAGTAAGAGAAGAATGCTTTGATCTATGGGATCGGATAAAAGAATCCTTACCTAAGGAAGATAAGAGCTTGATATTCAGATATGAAGAAAAGCGAAACCAAGAAGAGTTATTGCATTTTCAGATCATTTACAAACAAGGCTTAGCTGACGGTTTAAAAATAGGAAATATATCTAATGAAATAAGAAGTAAAGATATTGCAGGGCTATAGAAGGCAAGTTGACTTTTTGTTTGCCACAATAATTATAAGTTAAAGTGGTCAGGTTGTATAATTACTTTAAGAAGGATACGGTGATATGAAGTCTTGGGGCGCAAAGCGTCCCTTGTCCTTCCTAGATGCTATCCCAATATGATATAATACAAAAAGAATATCTAATAAGTATTAACGTCATAGGTTTACCCAATAATTCCTAAGTTAGGTTATATCCATTATTTTAGGAGGAAAAAATGAAAAAAATTTTATTTGGAGTAGGAGTCACTGTATTGTTCTTGATTATCCTATTAGGATGTAGGAAAGAAGTAACTGAGATTAATGATAATAATGTAAACATAGTAGTAGAACAAGTTTCAAAATCAGAATTACCTGCAGGAATTAGCTATGCAATTAGATTAAAAAATGATAGTAAACATGTAATAAAACAAAATAATGTTTATCTTTATTTTCCAATAGTCAAAAATAACGGAAATTCAAAAAGTAATAATCCAATGAAGGTAGAAGCAAAGGGAAACAAGCTAAATATACAGCCAAATGAAGAGATTTTATTGAATGTATTTATACCAATCGAATGTATTACACCTGAGTCTAAGGATATTGAGCCGGAGTTAGAGATAAAAGGATATATTGAAGAGGTAAAGGAAGAGAGACATTTTCATATTATGGGTTTAAGTCTATATTAAACAGATCATATTTTTTGAAAAAATCTATATATAATTACTGTAGGAAGGATACGGTGATATGAAGCATTAGGACACAAAACCTGTCCCCTTGTCCTGCTGCCCTTGTCCTGTTTTTTGTACTCTAAAACTTTATTTAGTGTGTGATTGAAGAGTTGGCCATAGTCTTAATGTCTATGGCCTTTGTATTGTAAAAGCTGATATCAATTATTATTGTCTAAAACACACTGACTGCTTGTGCAATTTCTATGTCTTTAGCAAGAACATTTGTTGAATTTGTCTCAATCAATTCAATAGTGAATATATAGGTACCTTTTTTATTAAATGTGATGAAAGTAGGTAGCGTTGTATTTGCAACGACATCATCAACTTGTGCGAAACCACCAGTAAAATCAAATGGAAAAATTACTCCATCTATAACAGTTTCTATTATAATATCGTCGGCTTGAAGGGGGTCACCTAATACTACTCGATAAGATAAATTTTGACCTAACTCCTCTGCGGCTGCACTAAGTACGTTTGCAAGTCCGACAGATGATCGTTGTCCTACTGCTACAGTTGATGTGAGTCCAGCTGAAACTGCAAAAGTTAATATATAATCAGCATATTCCGCATTATTAGCAGTTGTCATAATATAAACACTCCTTTCCTTATTTGATTAGAAAAGCTTTTTAATGCTTTTCCACTATCTATATATGCATTAAGGCTAAAAGAGTTACAAGCTATATAACATTTTTTAGGTAATTCAGTTTGAATCAATAGTTACTATTGTGGAAGTAATTAAAGGATAGGTTAGCGGAGAATCTTAACAGGATTTTCTGTTTTTTATTTTTTGACAAAATCCGATTAAATAGTAAAAAATTTCAAATTATTTTTCGAAGGATTCTCTATTTATTTGTCGAAATTCACGTTTATAAGGTGTCTATTGAAATTTCAAGGGGGCGTAGACATGACAGATAAACATGGGTTTAAAGAAGAAATTCAAAACCTGTCCCCTTGTCCTAAAATTATTAAAGGACTAATATAGCCTGCACTATACTAATCCCTTAATTTTTAAATAATAACTTATGCTATTTACCCTTACTATGCCTCTTGAGCCAGCGCGGCTATTCTACCATCGCCAACTGTTACAGTTGCATTGATATCGATGGTTACAGTTGGTGAAGAAAGTTTGATAGGTGTAACAGTTACAAAGTAATCACAACAACCGGGACAGGTTATGCAATCGCAATAAGTAAAATTAAAGGTTTCTACAGATGTATTATTTATCACCGGCACTTTATCCAATATCCATAAACCTATTGATACAGGAGTTCCATTATCACAGGCTCTGAATAATTCATATCGCAATTGAGCTACTGAAGCTTCAACCTCCGGTACTGCCTCAAACCTCACAGTGCTGGAAAACTCAATATTCACTGCTGGCTTACATAGACAAGATGTATCAATTGTAACATGGGCCAATTGGAAAGGCATATCATC
>JANQLB010000032.1 GCA_028280805.1 Tissierellales bacterium | reverse complement strand
GCATTGCCGGATTTAAGTACTCCTAGCATAGCAGCTACCATATCACAGTCATGACTGAAAAATAAACTTATTCTGTCTGTATTAATTGATTTGTTAATAATTTCATCTAAAATAGCACTTTTTACCTTATTTGCATAAAGATTTAGCTCTCTAAAAGTGTATTGACATTTATCAGATACTATACTTAACTTGTTTGGAGTTTTACTAACTTGTTCTTCAAATTTTTTAGCTAATAACATTTTCTCATCTCCTTACCTGTTTTTTACTCTTCACTACTATTCGACGTTTTTACCTATTTGTATTCTCATAATCATTATAGGATAACTTTGAACTACAGCTAAGGTATATTTTGAAGGTGACTTTATATATCAACTAATTCTATTTTCAATACCCTTACATTCGATTTGTTGTATATTGTTTCCATAAAATCTGTATTTTCCTCAGTAACTTCTATACCTACCATAAGATTATAGTTTATTTCTTCAATAATTGAATATGATTTGATGCTAAAATCACAATTATTATCATTTAAGATATTATCTAAAAGATAATTTTCTATTACAAATTTGTTCTAGTCACTTATACATCCTGCAAGTAGATAGCCAAAATTGTAGAATGAAGAATCAGAAAGATAAACCTACTGAGTTTTATTTTATATCTCAGTATAGTAATTAAAATAGTTACCGCACTGAGTTAATTATATTAAACAGTTTTTCTAATTACTGCTTTCTGCAATAACCTTATCTTTTTTATTGAAACCCTTACTAATTAAATTTTTCTGATTGTTTTTATCTTCTCTATTCGCTTCAATAATTTTATTAATTTCTAAAGTCACTTTATCCATATTCCTTGAAATAAAATAATGACTTTTACCTTCTATTACAATATGCTGAACGTTAAATGAAAATTTTCTCCACTTCTTATATCCTCGTTTATGGTTATATGTTACATGGTCTCTATCGGCAATTATATTATAGATCGCTGTTGTATGTTTAAATATCCTATACTTTATTTTTCTCCGTCTTCTATATCTAAACTCTACTAATTCTATTAGTGCTTTTTGAAAGTATTTTATAATATCAATTGACAAACTATCAACAAATCCAATAGATCTTAAATGTTCAAGAGATTGTCTAAAATTTCTTCTTTTAGTAGTTTCTACTATTATCTTATTAGGTTCCCTTATTGGTAAAAATCCACAAAGTATAATTCCTTCTATTTTCACCTTTAGTTTCCTGAGTGCATCTGCAATAGCTACTGCAATAATACTTCCACCACAATGTCCTAATAAATAAATGTTTTCTTCCCCTTGTTCAACTATCTCCTTAGCCCTTATCTCTGCAAATTTTTCAATAGTCATTTTTTCTCCATCTATTTCATTTCCTATTTCAAAAATAGAGGTAGACATTATTCTAACCTTAATATTTTGTTTATCAAACTCTCTAGCCAATGCTCCATAACAACTGGCATCTCCTCCAATATATGGGACACCATATATTACAGCTTCTGGATTAAGTTCTTTTGTTAATTCATAGAATATTTTATCTTCTCTTTCCGAGGAAGTAATAAATTCAGCCATCTTCTCAATGGTTGGATTTTCATAAATATCTATTAAATTTAGAACCTCTAATTTAAACTCTCTCTTTAAATATTCCACAAGCCTTAATAAAACAATAGAATGTCCACCAATTTCAAAGAAGTTTTCCTTAATACTAATAGATTCTTTAATGTCTAATACTTTTCTCCATCCCTTTTCCACCAGCTTTTCTGCTTTATTTCTAGGTCCTATGTAATCTTTTGCATTTATATATAACCGCTGTGGTTTAGGTAATGCTTTTCTATCTATTTTACCATTTGATGTAAGAGGCATTTTATTAAGCTTAACAAAATATGATGGAATCATATAATCCGGTAATTTTTTTGATAAATACCTATGTATTTCTGGTAATGCTAATTCCTTATTTCCAATATAATAGCCACATAAATATTTATCTCTATTTTCATCTTCTCTATCTACAATTGTAACTTCTTTTATATTTTCATGCTTTAATAGCTGGCTTTCTATTTCTCCCAATTCTATTCTATATCCCCTTA
>JANQLB010000097.1 GCA_028280805.1 Tissierellales bacterium | reverse complement strand
AAAGAATAGGAATGGATGCCTACCATTTTGAACTGACGGAAAAGATGGAAATACTAAATTTTTTGTTAGCCAATTACAATGATGGTCGAAGAAAAACATTCTACTGTGTAGCAGTTAATCTTTTAGATTTGAAGGATATACGAGATGTTGTAAAGCAAATTAAAGAGGCAACAACTTCTGACAATTTGACGGCAAAAGACAAAGCTGTGATTGCAGTTAATCTTTTTCAAGATGTAGCCAAACAACGCAATCTGATATTAAAACTTAACAAGAAGCCAAAAAAGAAATAGTTGCTAGGATATTTTTCATCTGCTTCTTGAGTAATTCTTAGTTTTCTTTCACTCTCCAAACCCCTTCCTATTTTCCTAATTATCATAAAACTTAACTATCTTCGGCAGTATTAGGCGAGCTAAACTCTCTAGCTCATAGTATGGTATGTTGATTTTGTTTTTGGTAGATTGGTCTTTATTCTTTTCTTTTGAATCTAGTTCCCCTTTCATAAAATTAAATTGATTTTTTAGATGTTTTTTTACAGGCAGTAAGCAGTATATAACATTGAAAACATAAACAATATATGCTAGTATATAGTAAGTAGTAATTTATCTGATAGCTTACAATTTTAATACTCACGCTTCTAAAGCTATGAGTAAAGAACTCTATAGTATTCGGATAAGACGAGTCAAGTAGATAGCCAAAATTTATAATTTTGTGCTAGTCACTTATACAGCGTGATGAGTTCAGATAGAGTTGAAATTCCACCTGAACTCAGTCTTACTTTATTTTTATAGTAATATGCACCCTTAGCTCAGTTGGATAGAGTCGCTGGCTTCGAACCAGTTGGTCGGGGGTTCGAGTCCCTCAGGGTGCGCCAAAAGAATTGATTTTACTAGATTCTACAAAAGTGAATTTTGTACTCGAAAATAATTTAGCCGATTTTTAGCCAACTAGTTTAATTTTATTTGAGTAAAATATTTAGAGATTGTACATCATTCGCTTTTGTTGTCTCTGGAACATGAGCATATATTTCTGTAGTTTTTACAGAGCTATGTCCTAATAGGATGTAAAAGTTGGGGATTCTGCTAAAAATTCTGATGTAAATTTTCATTGGCTTGATGGTAGAGGTACTTGGAATAATAGCGAAAGCGATCCGACAGAACTATATAATAATAATTGAGAACTTGTAGATAGATACGATGACTAGGTTAATGTAGCCTAGTTTTTTTCTTGTATTAAAATACCAATTATGATATTCTATTAAAGTTGATGATTTGCATTAAGCTGTCGCTAATACCATAGTTATGTGTCATTTATTCATGCATTAACCAAAGGGGTGTTAATATGCCAAATAAAAAGAATATTTCGGGTTACATTATTATTTTAGCTGTAGTTTTAATGATTGGATTTACAATAAAAGTAGAAAATACTATTAATCAATTGGAACAAAATGTTACATTATTAGAAGCAAATAACACAAAGTATTTGAGAACAGCAGAAACGTTGCAAAAAGAAATAGATGAAACAACTGAAGAAAACTCAATTCTTGGTAAGAGGATAGAGGATATAGAAGAAAGATTAGTTATTTTAGATGATATAATAAAAGAACAAAATCTATTAATTTCTTATCATGAAAGCAAAGAATTAAGAGAAAAGCATATAGTAGTTCCAATATATACAGCTAATTTGAATACAAATGAGAGGGAAATTCTTTATTATATTTCAATTCCCAAACAATTTTCTTTGGAAGAGAAATTGAATATAATCTCAGAAAAGCTATCCAAGTACTGTTATGAAAATTTACCAATTGAATTATTAAGAATTGAAAATAATGAAGGTAAGAAAATAGCAGTAATTAACTTAAGAGAACTTGATGAGAATAAGGGCATTAGTGAAGTAGAAAAAATAAAGGGTAAAACTTGGAGAACGTACTATTTTCAAGGATCTACTGGAGGTGCTATCACATCAACTAACTTAATTGAAACGTTTTTACAAAAAGACTATAGAGGTGAATGGATAGATGGTGTGAGGTTCATATATAACAATGATCCAGATACATGGTGGCAACATGTGGAAAAATTGTTTGAGACAAATTATAGATAGAGAAGTTCAAACGAATCATAACACTGTTTTTGCGCAAGGTCGCTCTAGGGTTAGGGTCATAAAAACAATAAAGTATACATAATAGATTAAAAGTGCGCAACAAATTGTACATTGAAAACTGAATAAGGAAAAAAGATTTTTTGAAATATGTTTGTATGATATAATTTACTAAAGTATGGCACTAGATAAAAAGTTAGGTCAGTGACTATATAGTTGAGGGGGAGTCTGTATTTGAAGACATATGTAAAATTATTACTTGTAGGGTTAACCGCAATACTATTATATTTATCATTGGCATACTGGGATATACCAATTCAATATGAAGATGATTGTATCGAATTTAATTTAAATAGTAATGAGTTTAATAATATTAAGATTAGTATTAATGGGAGTATTAGAAAGAGTTTAATTAGGAAAGATATGGTTAGACTTAATATGACTATAGGTGAAAAAAATATACCTGATCTAAGTAAACATCCAAAAGTTTTTCCATTTTCATATAATGGAACTGTATTAATTAACGGTGAACCTGTATTTAAAAGCGTAGATTATATGGAGCAAGAATTAAAGAAGATTAATTCATTTTATATGGCGAAAATAGAGTATGATTACTTTGTTTCAAGTCCTAATTATGAGGGTAGAAAGACGTTGTATATTGGGACAGTATATTTTGATACTAATTTTGACAAAATGTTCATAGCGTTATCTGAAAAGAAAAGTGAAACGAGTTATTCATGGTCTAGTAAAGATGGTAGAGTAATCGTTCCAGAAACAAATATTGGAGATGCCATTGAACTCATAGAAAGTTTAACTGGAAGCAAGATACGATAAATTTACAGAAAATTATTATTAGCACATATTATCAAGGGAAATCATAATAGGTTTCCTTTTTCAGTGCAAAAATTTAATAAAAAGTAATGTGTAAAAGGAGATGTTTACGCTTAATTAAGGATTGAAAAACCGTGCTTGGGATGAGCTTCAAAGCTAAGTGAGGTACATCTGATAACAAAATGTTTCCGTTCCTACACACATTACTTCACTGGGTGCTAGCACCGCCAGGGAGAAGAGCTCTGAGGGGTCCAGTTCAGGAACGTCGGAAACAAGAGGCGTTATAAGAAATGACGATATAGGAACTATTCTTTGAAGATTTGCATGATAAAAAACGAGATGTTTGTAATTGTGAAATATGGAGATTTGAATCTTTATTTTACTAGGAGGGATTACTTATGTTAAAAAATTTATCTAGAAAAAAGTTAATTATAGCAACATTTATCTTGGTTTTGGTTGTTGTATTGTGCTTAACAAGAACTATACCTTCAGGAATATGCATATTAGCATCAATAAAGCATGTTAATGACAATTATCCTGATAGGAACTTTAAGTATAAATCTATAGAATATTTTTCAGCTATTGATGATTACTTAGTTCATTTTGTAGATAAAAATGGTTATGAAATGTCTTTAACGGTATCACCATTAGGAGGAGTAATATATGACCCACTTAATCCTCCTGGTTAAGGAAATGTTTTATTATTTTCAACAACAATGTAGATGCATTATTTATATTATATGAAGGATTATAGTGGTGAAAGGCATAGCCACTTCTTATAACAATATATCTCCGTTTGCTACGTACATTCCTTCACTGGGTGCAAGCACCAATATAGGGTAGTCCAGTTCAGTAACTTCAGAGATACGATACGCTGAGTGACATTGTCGCTATCGGGGTATTGCTTTCAGGTCTTGTTTTATTGTATAATAGTTTAACAATAACATATTATAAGGTTGTTTAAATCATTGTTAAAAAATTTAAGGAGTTGATACATTATAAATACAGGTATATTTAATATTAAAAGTAATGAATTAAGAGAATGTGCTAAGTTGTATGTGAGTGTTTTTAATGCAGAACCATGGAATGATAAGTGGACTACTGAAACAGCTTATAAAAGATTGCATGATATTTATGTATCACCTAGTTTTGTTGGCATTAAGTATATTGAAGAAGGTGTTATCAAAGGTGCAGTCTTTGGAAACTGTGAGCAATGGTATAAGGGGATGCATTTTAATATTAGAGAAATGTTTGTAACAAATGAATTACAAGGTAAAGGAATAGGTAGTAAGATTTTGAAAGAACTAGAAGAAAGAGTTAAGGAATTTGATGTAAATAGTATAATTTTATTTACTGAAAAAGATTGTAATACTGATAGATTCTATAGAAAGAATGGTTTTAATGAACTCGATTTCATGAGTATGATGGAAAAAAGCATATAATAAAGAGAAAAGCTATATTGCATTTATTTAAGTTGATAAGGTATAATAATTCAAGCTTAAGTGTCGCAATAAAACTAGAGATTGGACGGGCGACCAACACCACTCAACAATATTTTAACATAAAACTCCAGGAGAAATCCTGGTATTTTTTATACGCGAAACAGAACTCTTACGCATTAAATAATTGAACATGATATAATAATGCTTATGTCTCGTTATATTTTCTAAATATCTGAATATAATTTAGCAAGGAAGCAGGTTGAACTTTGGAAAGTTGATCGACTTCCTAGACTATACCATATATTAAGAGGGTGGCATACTAATCTTTTGCCACCTAAACTTGATACTTTATTATAATATTTAGCCAAAAATTAGCCAATTAGTTTTATATAAAATGAAACTATAAATTCCTTTATTGAACGATTAATATTGAAATTACAACATTGTGCAACTTTAAAAAACTATAGAAAACACTAGAAAAAGAACCAGTTGGTCGGCGTTCGAGTCCCTTAGGAGGCAAGAAATGTTTAAAAATACACTTTTAAACCCGTTTTGATGTTAGTCTTTGACCGTCTGACTTATTAAAAGATTTCCGTTAGTCAGAATGTCAAAGTAACGTCAGTAAAATAACATTGAGAGGTGTTTTTTCGCTGTCAGCAAAAAAGTAAGTCAATTCAAAACAATTGGCAAAGAATATCAAAGAAATGTTAGTTGTGTTATTGTCTTCTAGTACATTTTTTATTGATTATTATTATAAAGACTCCACAATCATATGATTATGGAGTCTTTTTTATTAGTACATCATAAATTAAATAAATATAAACAGCATTACTCAACCGGAATATCAAATACAATCAATTCATCTTCCATTAAATTGGGAGTAATTTCAAGTTCAAATTTAGAGATATTTTTTGGTACTTCGTATGCTATCTCTCCACGCATTTTACGTCCTGCTCCTAATTCACCATCTACAGAACCTTTTGTATCAGCCATTATTGATTGATTATAGCTAATTCCTTCATTATCAACTAATTTGAACATCATCATTGAGCTTATATTCTCTGATTCTCCACCATTATTATTGATTGTAACCTCTACTATTAAGAATTGATTACCTTCATCAGGTTTAGAAAAACTACTTCCATCTGATGTTCTCATTCCATTTACAGAAAAATCTAAGTCTCCTGTTTTAACAGTGTCATTTATATTAAAATGTTCAATACCGCTTGTAGTATCATTTGCAAAAGCTCCTGTGTAATCCTGACCGGCACTTGATACAGGAATATTAAAAATAATCAGACCTTTACTCAAAATTTGTGGATTAATCTCTAACTCAAATTTTTCAATATTGTTTGGTACTTCAAATGCTATTTCACCTCTGAGTCTACGACCGGGTGCCATCTTTCCATCTAGTTGTCCTTTTGTATCAGCTAAAGAAATATCATAACTAACACCTTCGTCATCAACTAATTTGAACATCATCAAAGAACTAATACTTTCAAATTTTTCTCCTGCGTTTTTTATGCTTATATCTAATAATAAAAACTTATAACCTTCTTCAGGTTTAATAAAATCACTGCCGTCTGAAAAATGAATACCGTTAACAGCAAAATGTAAGTCTCCCATCTTTACTACGTCACCAATTTCAAAAACTTTAGTTTCATTTTCATTACTTCCTTCATCATTTGAACTGTTTGAATTATTTTGTTCGTTATTAGAATCATTTTGATTACTACCAACCTCTTCTGGATTTCCACTTTCTCCACTTCCTAACAATGTAACACTAAAAACGATAACAGCAATAACAGAAACAATAATTAAAAAACGCTTATTTTTCAATGTAAATCACTCCCTTAATTTTTAATGATAATAAAGCTAATACATAGCCAAATAAAATAAAAAACATATCTAATAGATCAAAAGTTCCTAATATAACATGGATTTTTTGCCCTATCTCATAAGTAATAGCTAAAATAGGTGCAATTGAAATCCAGAGATATTTCCATTTAGTTTTTTGCGGAATCCATAACATACCCATAAAATATGTAAGAGAATAAACCCAAATTGCACCTGGTAAAGAGTAAATGAACCAATTAGGAATACTCATTTTCGATAGATACATTTTTATCTCCGAAATAAATGATAATTTATCTATGAAGCCGATATATTGAACAAATATTATATTTGGTGGCCTCAAAAAAACATAAATTAAAAGTCCTACTATCATAGGAAATATAATATTTAAAGACGTTTGAATTATTATGCTTTCTTTTTTATACAATAAATATTAACCTCCTCTTAGAAGTTATAATTTATAACAAACTTAAGTGCTTAAACTGAATTGTTTTTAGCTAATAATGTTTCATATAGACTAAATTCAACTTTTTACGACATTTTATTAAGAAATTCGTTATAATGGTTTTTTTTCACCATCACATTTTATCATGTAATAGAAAAAAAGGACATACGTTTTTATAAAAATTTTTTTATAAACATTACTTATCAATCGGAACTTCTATTAGGTCTAAAATAAAGATTTATTTATTTTTTCTATTAACAAGAATATAAATCCAAAACAATACAAAAAATAGGATACTCACTATAAAAATAGGCATTGACAATATATATCACACTCCTTGCTTTTACAATATCATAACATTTTTTATGTTTAATTGTCACAATTTATGCATTAACAAAAAGGCTTAGGAGTAAATTCTATTTCATTTCAGTAATTAAGCATTTTTTTTACGAACATACAAGTTCTTGTTTTTCTGACTGTTGTTGAAATTACATTCTTCATAATTTATAATTGGTAGTATAGACTTATTGTCAAGAGTATTAAATAATAAACTGAGGTGGTAACTATGAAAATATTAATAACTGGATTTGAACCTTTTGGTGGAGAAAAAATCAATCCTTCATTTGAAGCAATAAAACTATTACCTGACTTAATAGAAGAAGCACAAATTATTAAGATTGAAATTCCTACTGTATTTAAAAAATCATATCAATTATTAAAACAAGAAATACTTAAACATTCACCTGATATTGTAATATGTGTCGGACAGGCAGGTGGAACTAATGCAATAAGAGCTGAAAGAGTCGCAATCAATATAGATGATGCACGTATCGCAGATAATGAAGGTAATCAGCCTATTGATGAGAAGATATTTAAAGATGGTAAAAATGCTTATTTTTCTACTTTACCCATTAAGGCTATAGTTGAAGAAAATAAAAAAGATAATATTCCTTGTATAGTAAGTAATACAGCCGGAACTTTTGTTTGTAATCATATATTTTATTCTTTGATGTATGCTACCCATAAGGAGTTTCATGACATTAAAGGTGGATTTATTCATGTACCATATATTAGAGAGCAGATTAAAACTAATGATATTCCATTTATGGAAATTGAAGATATTGCCAGAGGATTAAAAAATACTATAAAAGCATCTTTAAAATATGAAAATGACCTAAAGTTAACAGGTGGTCTAAATCATTAAACAGAGTTTTGTAAAAACATAAGATGCTGAAAATATACAAACTATAATTTAACTTTGAGGTGAGGTAATGTTCAAGGTAGATTTAAATAGTGATTTAGGAGAAGGAATAGGGTTTGATAGTGATATACTAAAATATATTACTTCCGCTAATATAGCTTGCGGTTATCATGCAGGCAATAAAACCATTATGTCTTATACGGTAGAAGACGCAGTAAAAAAAGGTGTATCAATAGGAGTGCATCCGGGATTTGATGATAAAGAGAATTTTGGAAGAATTGAAATTAATTTAAGCAAATCAGAACTTAAAAACATAGTAAAACAACAAATAATTAAGTTAGATACAATTGTAAAACAAAAAGGCACTAAACTTCAACACGTTAAGCCACACGGTGCAATGTATAACATGGCAGCAAGAGATTATGAAATTGCAGAAACTATAGCTCAAGCTATATATGAAGTAGACAAAGATTTAATATTTGTGTGTCTGGCTAACAGTTATATGGTAGATGCAGGAAGACATATTGGTTTAAAAGTTGCAAATGAAGCTTTTGCAGACAGAGCTTATAATAATGATGGCAGTTTGGTAAGTAGAAAAGTTAAAGGTTCTGTAATACACGATACTGATAAAGTAATTGATAGAGTAGTAAAAATGATTAAAGAAGGAAAGGTAACCTCTATTACTAATGATGAAATATCAATACAAGCTGATTCGATATGTGTTCATGGTGATACATTAAATGCTGTAGAACTTACAAAGCAAATCAGAAGTAAATTAAAAGAAGAAGATATAGTCGTTACGTCTATTACAAATATATTATAATAATGAATGGTTGTGGTTATATGTATAATCAATTTAAATACCTGACTGCTGGGGATAAAGCTATTATCATAGAAGTAGGAGACTCTATAAACGAGAAGATAAACAGGGTAATCATATCATTGGAAAAAGAAATAAATAATTCATTTAACGATGAATTACTTGAAGTCATTCCTACATACAGGTCAATAATGATTCAATATAATCCAGTTAAGATAACATATATGGAATTATTAAATAAGCTGAAATCTATAGAAACTAATCTCAAGATTACTGAAAATAAGACAAATAAAGTTATTGTCATACCTGTAGTTTATGGAGGAGAGTATGGGCCTGATATTGGTAATGTCGCACAGTATAATAACTTGAGTATTAAAGATGTAATTAAAATTCATAGCTCAACAAAATATCTAATTTATATGTTAGGTTTTACAGCAGGGTTTCCATATTTAGGAGGATTAGATAAAAGAATTCATACTCCTAGATTAGAGCGTCCAAGAATAAAGATTGAGGCAGGTTCAATAGGAATTGCCAATAATCAAACCGGTATCTATCCGGTTGATAGTCCCGGAGGATGGCAGATAATTGGAAAAACTCCCCTAAAGATATTTAATCAAAATAGTGAAAATCCTTTTTTGCTTGAACCGGGTAAATACATAAGATTTAAACCCATTTCAGAACGCAGATTTCTTCAATTAAAGATAGAGGAAGAAGGTGTTTAAAGTGTATTCACTAGAAATTATAAACTCTGGACTGTTAACAACAATACAGGATTGTGGCAGATACGGATACCAAAAATACGGTGTGCCTGTTTCGGGTGCTATGGATAAATACTCCTTAAGACTTGCTAATGTTTTAGCAGGAAATAAAGAGTGTGAAGCATGTATTGAAGTGACTTTTGGTGGACTTAAAATTAAATTTAACGAAGACTGTATTATAGCTATAACTGGCGGTAATCTACTTCCAAAGATTAATGGAAAAGAAGTAAGTATGTGGACGTCTTTGAAAATTAATAAAAATGATACTTTAGAATTTTGCAGATTAATTTCCGGACTTCGTTCATATATTAGTTTTTGTGGAGGATTAGACTTACCAGATGTTTTAAATAGTAAGTCTACAGACTTAAAATCCAAAATTGGCGGATTAAACGGTAGGAAGTTAGTTAAAGGAGATAAGATAAAGATAAATAATTCTAGTTTAATAAAAGTTACAAAATATCCAATTGAAAAATATATTCCCAAATATAAAAATGAAATTACTCTAAATATTATTTTAGGACCACAAAATCATCTTTTTAAGAATAGTTCCATTGTTAAGTTTTTAAACAGTAAATATGAGGTAACAAATGAATCTGACAGAATGGGTTACAGATTATCAGGTGCTGAATTAGAACATTTACAAGGAGCAGATATTATTTCTGACGGTGTTTCTTATGGAGCTGTACAAGTTCCGGGAAATGGTCAACCTATTATAATGATGTCAGATAGTCAAACCACAGGAGGTTACGCAAAAATCGCATATGTTGCATCTTGTGATTTTCATTTACTTGCACAAGCCAAGCCTAATGATAAAATTACATTTAAAGAGATAACTCTTGAAGATGCTCATTTTAAATATATAAAAATGGAAAAAGCTTTAAAATCAATCAAGAAGATGATAGATTGTGATAACGGAATTCACGAGTATAAAATAACAGTTAATAAAAAACAGTATCAGGTTAAGGTTGAAGAAATAGATATGTAGGTCATTTAACTTAAATGTAAAATCAGTTGCCTTTATATTACAGTAAATATTAATAATTACTTAAAGCTTTAAAAATAAAAATAGTGATATTTAAACATACTATTAAAGAGATAAAAAATTAAAGGAGCTGAATTTACATGTCAAAGAGAAATTTAGTTGTTCCGGAAGCTAGATCAGCACTAGATCAATTCAAGGTTGAATTAGCTAAAGAATTTGGTGTAAATGACCCTGCCTATTTGGCATCCAGTCATACGGGACAAATCACAAGGAAACTGGTAGAAATGGCTGAAACAAAACTAGCAAATGAATACAATTCAACAAAATAAAAACCCTTATTTTCAAGGGTTTCTCTTTCTATTCTTTAAAAAGCTTTACATATTCACCATAACCTTCTTTTTCTAAGTCCTCCACAGGTATAAATCTTAAAGCTGCACTATTGATACAGTATCGTAAACCGCCCTTTTCAGAAGGACCGTCATTAAAAACATGTCCTAAGTGAGCATCTCCATTTTTACTCCTAACTTCTGTTCTAATCATATTATGGTTGAGGTCTTCTTTTTGTAAAACTTTATCTTCTTTTACAGGCTTAGTAAAGCTGGGCCATCCGCATCCTGAATCAAATTTGTCATGTGAAGTAAATAATGGTTCTCCGTTGATTATACTAACATAAAGACCTTCTTTATCATTATCCCAATATTCATTATTAAACGGTCTTTCTGTACCATTTTCTTGAGTTACATTGTATTGAATATCTGTAAGAATCTCCTTTAATTCTTGTTTTTTAGGTGTAATATACTTTTTATCACTCATATGCTTAACCCCCCCGGTAAATTTATATTAAAAATATTTTATTTATTATTAATATACCAAGTTTTTGGCTTAACATTCATCTAATATTAAATTAGAGTATGAATGTAGTCATAGTTGATAAACTTATCTCAAAAAATTAGTATAACAAACCCATACAATTAAAAATTTAAAAATCAAAAAATATAACTCTTTTTACAAAAAAAGTTGTTTTTTAATTTTTTAATATTTTAATCATATAATTGTATTTAGCATTGAATACTGATATAAACTTTTATATACTTTAGAAAGGAGTAAGAATGAAGTGTAATTAAAAAAATTTATGTATATTAAAAAATAATTTAAAGGAGGAATTATTTTGCACAACAAGAAAAATAAAATTTCAATGATAATATGCTTTATCTTAGTATTTAGCGTATTAATTAATCTAAAGTACAGCTTTGATTTAAGCTCAAAACCGGCTTTTCAGTTAGGAGAAAATGTTTATGCAGTAAGTTACATAGAGCCTAAAATAAGCACAGCACGATACCATAATTTACTGCTGAAAAGTGATGGTACAGTATGGAGCTGGGGACGGAATGGAGTGACCCCATTTTAGTACAAATTTTGGGTACGGTTAAATTTATTAGATTTTTTATGAACAAAGATCATTCTGTTTATAGATACTTGGGGGTAGTCCCCCAAGTCCCTTTTGAATTATAAATCATTAGAATTATAATAGTCCTATTAAAACTCAATAATAATAAAAACCTTATCTAAAGGTTGATATCCTTTACTGGAATGATTTTCGTAACTTTGTTTCATAGATGACAAACTAAATAACAAGGTATCTGCACTTGATTCGTATTTATCATCAGAAATTTTTTTTATAATATTATCTTTATAGACAAAAATTTTTACATCTCCGTATTCTTCAATATCATACACGTATCCCGCTTTATTGACAGAGTTTTGAGGATATAATGCAAATGTATACTGATCACCCTTTTTAAGATTATCTAGTAAAAATGTGTAATCTATTCTGTCAAAAGATTTTAGTAGGTAACTTAGGTTTAACTGTATTATAGAATCTTTTTTAGATATTTGTTTTGAATATACTTTTTCACCATCAGTATATAATTCATATGCTATATCATTTATTTGTACTTCACTTCTAAATTTCAGTATCTTTTTGTTACTATTGAAAACAAATCTAAGATTTCTGCTTTGTAAGGTTACATTATCTGTCTCTTTAATATTTGCAATATGTGAAATTTTAGTGTAAATTTCTTCAAATACACCACTTTCAATATTATGGGCTTGAAGTGATGTCGTACTTTTAGGTAATATATTTAATAAATATAGAACACCAATAAAGCATACAGCTAATGTTACACTCATAATAACTAGAAACTTCTTGTTTTTCATGCTTATTAACACCATACCTTTCTTTTTACTCTTTACATAAATCTAATAAAACTAAAATAAAGAGAAAACATAGTATTTATGTTTTCTCTCTTAATTGAACTAATTAGTTAGTGTTATATGATAAGACGATCCACAATCTGAAGTATTAAAAATTGTAAGACCATAGAAATATCCACGATATTCTCTTCTAAACTCACATGAAGTATCACTTTCACCTTGCATAATAACACTCCAGTCTTGTCTATTCTCTGTATTAGCATATTGAGAACCTTCATCATACACAAATTTTGCTTTATATATTTCATCTGACTGCGATGTTCCTGTAAAGTCTGTTGTTAAATCATTTCTAGTAATTTTCCACGATGCTCCTATTGTTGCCTCTCCGTTTGAACCAGCTCCAATAGAAAATTCATACTCGTCTGATGTCGGAGCTATTTCTGGTGCATATCTAAAAATCTCATTATTTGATTGGTAATAATCACAGTCAACTTCTATTTCTAATTTTCTACAAGTACCATTTTTTGAACTGTTTGGTGTCATATAAGTACTAGCTGCTATAGCATAGTAGTGGTCGCTACCATCGTCATAATAATAAAAAGCCCTCCACTCATTTACATCTCCATAGGTAGAATAGTGTTCAAATGTATCCCATCCACCTGAATAACCAGACCATTTATAGTTTATTGAAAAGTCAGAGTCACTTGCATATACTACTGGTGATATGATTGAAGATAGTTTTTCATTAAGTTGACTTTGTACTGTTTCTTTCTTCATTGCACCTGAGTATTTTAAATCATTTTTTCTATTCCATGCAGAAGCTAACATAGCTTCTTGTTTTTCCTTGCTTGATAGTCCGTAGAAATGTCCAAACCCAATAAAGTAATCTCCTTTAGAATTCTGCGTTATAAACTGAAAGTCTGGTAATTTGTCTAGAGATTCTTCCTTAACCTTTGTTGTGCTGAATTTATGACGTAATATGTTCATATCTTTTAGTCCAACAAAATAAACTGATATGCCTTTTTCTAACATTTTCTTTAACTCTTCAGGTTTATCAAGTAATTCATCTATTTTATCTTCTCCTACCCATATTGATTTGAAGTTACTGTTACTATTAAACTCATCTAGATTTTTTATACCTTTTTTATTCACTAGTCCACTTATTTCACTAACATCAACATCTCCTATTACATGTACATCAGCTTTCTCACCTTTACTTTGTAACTGGCTTATAACTTCAGGTCTTGATATGTTTGGCTGTATTATTCTTTCCTTTGTTGCAAAGCTAGATGATACTCCTAGGTTAACAACTATTAAGCATGCAATAATAAAACAACTTATTAGAAGTTTCTTAATTCCTTTCAAGTTTCTTTGCATAGATATATCTCCTTTACTATTTTAATATTTTTCATTTAAAATCCAGTAAAAAAGGAGTATACTAAAGCTAGCATCCTCATTTATAGGATTACTTTAAATAAAAGGTTCTCAGACGATACTACATTCGCCGGCATTTGTCATCAAACCTTTTTTTACTATTTTTTTTCTACAATATAACAAATTAACTATATTGTTTTGATTTTTGTTTTTTTTTACAATGCTGATCATATATTAAATTCTAGTTTTTGTCAACTGTTTCAAAGTTATTGTGTGGACTGTTTCTATCTAGCTAGACAGAAAGAAACGTATGTTTTCTAGGTTATTCTTAGAATTACTTTAAATATCTCTGAAATGGTAAGAGTATTCAATTTGAATATCCTGCTTCGCAAGTTTGAAAGCAAATTTCACAGATTAATACCATCAAGCTATTTAGTTCCAATCAGTGGGACTTATTTTTTGTCAATTTTTTACACGGCTATCGCATGAAAAATAATAGAGAAGATTTAAGAAAAGAGAGATAGTAAAAAAAGACAAATGATAAGCATTTTCAAAAAGTATATTAAGAAAAAGTGTCGAACCTTTAAAATATAAGAAAAAATATTTTGAAGGGATGAAGATAAAATGAATATGACATCGGGACGTTTAAATCGACATATTACTCAACACCTTTATTTTAATGTTGTTGAAAGTCTTTAATGACTAGATAGCAAGTGTATTGTCTATACTAGAATAATAATAAAACAAGGAACAATTCCCTTACTTCATTTATATCTTAAATTTCTGCAAATCAGAAACCAAAAATCTTTTTAAATCTCCTCGTCTCTCAAATCTTTAAAATCTTTTTCTCTTCACTAACAACTGCAGAGCGGTTGAAAAGTCAATTTTAATATTGTAAGAATATGCCATGGTTAAATTAAAACACTTGTTAAAGATAAGCTAAATCGTTATTATCCATTTGTCAAGCTATTAGTGTTCACTATAACATAAATGAACATAATATTATAATTATCATTTCATTACCAAGAAATTCTTGATATACTTAAATTACATATGTATGCTTTATTAAGGGAGTAATTTATGTATAATATTGATTATTTAAAGAGATTAATCAAGTCATTCACTGATAATTTAGCATATTATAAAACGTCAAAATATAATGAGAGTGGTTTTAGACTTAACTACATTGATAATTTGTTTAAAGTTTTAGGTTAGGATGTTTCAAACGAATCTGGTATAATACCACAGCTTAGAGAAGTATTAGTTGAAGACTATAAACAGTAAAATAAAGGGGTTGAACAATATGTGGATTGAAACGCCCCGATGTCATGTAAATTTTATACATATTACAATTAAAATTTCTGTTAAATATACTGTAAGTAGCATGACTTCAGTATCAAGAATACATGGAAATGATTATTATTATGAGTATGGTTCTAAGCCTTTAGTTACCGATAGAAATATAATCAAGAGACATTAGTTTTTAGTGGGATTCTTTTCTAGAATTCAACGTACTTAAATTACTACAAGATTATTATTTAAGGAGTTGATTGATATTTTATCAAAGAAAATTTGGGTTGTAATATTCTTAGTAATAATTATTATAATTATATTTGTAAGTGTATTTACTTCTCAGAGTTTTAAGAAATCAAGTGATGTGTCTCAATCAAAAGATACGATTATTACTGATTACAATTATTATTATGGTTATGAGCTTATATGGCAAGGTTTCATTTATCCTAAAATAAAAGATGTTGCTCTTATTGATAAAGAATCAAACAATAATAAATTGGATAAAAATATTGAGTATAGTTTTTTTATTAATGTGAATAAAATTAGTGGATTAGTCGGTGAAAATGCTTATAGAGAGAATCCTGATAGTTATCAATATGTTCCTGTAAGAAATTACGAAGTTACATCAGATGAAATAACACTTGTTGGAAATTATATATTTTTAACTCAAAATTTAGATGACCATGATTTTGAACTAGTAATTACCTATACAGTTTTAGGTATTCCAATGAAGGACAGTTTTGAAGTAATGTTAGTAAAATAGTATATCTAAAGTAAAACTTTAGTTTGAGCCAAAAAAGCTGTAGATAATAATATCATATCTAAGAAACAAGGACATGGGGCAGTTGGCTACTTTAGATTTGATATTTAAGTTAATTAGGGCATGTCTTCTAGTTTAAACTGTGTTTTGTAGTAAAAGTGCTAACTAGTAATTTTCATTTAGAAATAACCTTCACTTAATAAACATAGGATAAATCATTACCCTCATATATACCCATAAGGCGTGTTGTCTTAGATAGGATTTTCTGTGCAAGAAAGGCAACAAGAGAACATCTTAAAAATTTTTTCTCTCTACAAAAAAAGAATTCCGGCTACGCCAGAACATTTTCAAAATATATCTTTAACACATGACATTGGAACACTTAGATTGATATATATCCTAAACATTTTATTAATTCTATAAGCTTTTCTGTATTAAAAGTATGAAGTTATTAACAAAATACTTAAAACGATGAATAGATTTAATATATATGCAGGATAACCAAGTTAATATATCGTATTATTTATATTATAGACATATAGATGTAGTAAATCTTCTATGACTAGAAGAAAACATATGAATACAATATATAGAGAAAAGAGATAACAACACAGGTACAAATATACAATCTATTTAGATACACTAGCGGTAAATATAATGTTTTTGAAATTTAGGAGGATATTTTACCCTAATAACTCTATTTAATTACTTAGTTGCTGTTGTGGTATTTTATTTAGCATATATACTTTTAACGCACCAAGTTATTGAAACAAGTTCTGAGCGAGCAGTTGATTCTGTTGAAGTAATGAAATGTGAGATTACCGATTTTGTTAGAGCAAGTGGATATAAACCAAATGGAGACTATGTTGATGAACAAGAAAAAAAGTAACAACTGAATATTCAACTAATTATCATGACAATACTTGGATTGAAAATCAACTTATACATACATTTGAGTATAACAGGTATGGTACTGTTTATGATGAGTTATAATATAGGAATCCAGTATTAAGGTAAGAATTACTCAAAATAAATAAGTATAAAAGAGTTGATAGTAGCAAAAGACAAAATTTTGCAAATAAATAAAATCCTCCTATCTTATAATGAATATAACTTAGGAGGATTTTATACAAGTAACACCGCATAGTAAAAGTAAATTGTGTTTAAAAAGCATGCTTTACTTTGACCTAGATTCATTTTTTATTTGGAATAAGCAATATTTGCTATATTATAGAAGAATAGTGAGAGGAGTATATATGACAGAATGGATTAAAAACAATGATAGAAAAAGAAAATTTGCCTTAATTTTAGGTTTAATGATAATAATTTCATTATGTTGTTCATTTTACATTAATTTCCGATCTAATCGTATGACTATAGGTGATCATGTATATGTAGTTGATGAAATAAAAGAAGACTCTTGGTACTTTGTAAGTGAAACTGGAGACAATATTGTGGTTTCAAATGGCGAAGGTAGAGAAATATTTTGGCATGTTGATGATATAACTATGTCCATAGGTAAAGATGATTATGATATATATAAAGAAATCGATCAAGGCTTAAACTCAAATTATTTTATCGATTTGAATGGTGAAAAAGTTGACGTGAGTCGTACAAGCAGTTTGATCAGAACCAAGCAAGAACCTATTTTGATAAAGTTGATAGTGTTCTATGTATTCATTACTACGCTGGCATGCATTAATATGGTTTTTCCAGAATTCTCTTGGAAAATACGCATGATTTTCATAACCAGAGGTGGAGAACCTACAGAATTTTATTTAGGTATAGTTAGAGTAATTAGTTTTTTAGCATGGGTTATTACTATGATTCGAATGGCAACAATTAGCTAAATAATGCATTACCTACATAAAACGGTTAGTGTTTGTAGCCGGCTCTATTAGTTTTAGAAGTAATCTATTGTAACGTAAAAACCTGCACAAGAAATCGTGTGAGTTTTGTGTTACTAAAAAATTGATTGAAACCTCACATCAATAGATGTTTGTTTCAAGTTATAATTAAGTAAGTTTATTATGCATGACATCGGGACGTTTCTATTGACATGCTTTCTGACATCTCTATTTTACTGATATTAATGGTATTTTTGCACAAGAAAACAGTTATCTTTTCTAAAGATAACATAAACTACAACCCACAACATGCAATAGGAACAGTTGTTGAAAAAAATAGTACAGTACAAGGAAGGTTTTTTTATGAAACTGTAATATTTAAAAACCAAGAATCTTATAAAGTTTATTTTAATAATCCCCATATGAGTGAAGGGAAAAAATATAAGATTACATATCTCCCTAAATCTAAAATAGTATTGGAGGCAATAAAAATAAAGAATAGTGGTAAATAATTATAAAATAATCGATACTATATTTTAAAGAAAATAAGTCCTGAGCAGTTTAATTTATTTAAGCAGTGGTTAAAAAGTAAAGGATGATAAGACAACTATACAAATAATAAATAGTGGTTTTGAAGAATATAGTTAAGGATATAAGTAAATGGATAATTAATATATAGAAAAAACTTTATTAAGGTGGTGAAAAATTTGTGTGGTCGTTTTCAAATGAATATAAAGCATGCACTACTTTTAGAGAGATATGGTGTTAAAGTATCCGAAGCTATTATTGAACCTTCTAAAGAAGTCTTTCCCTCTGATGATGTTCCGGTAATCTTAAATGATAGAGGTAAGAAGATAAAAATTCTTAAATGGGGATTTTCTCCATATTATGCAAAACGTTTAATAATAAACGCAAGAAGTGAAACAGTAGATACTAAACCTACTTTTAAATCAGCTTTTCATAGCAGAAGATGTCTTGTACCCGCTAACGGTTTCTTTGAGTGGCAGAAAACAAATGGTAAAAGTATAAAACATAAAATTTATTTAGATAATGATGAGATTTTTTCAATGGCAGGTATATATGATACCTTTAAAGACAAACATGGAAGTTCATTCCAATCATTTACTATACTCACCACTAATCCTACAGACAATATTAAAAAGATTCATAACAGGATGCCGGTTATACTAAATAGAAAAGACGAAGATTTATGGCTGGATGGTAATATACAAGATTGGGGTTTATTAAGAAGCCTTTTTAAACCTTATGAAAAAAAACTTATTATAGATAAGGTATAGACTGGATAATAATTTATCTAGCAAATACAAAATGATTTTTAATCTATATAATAAAATCTCCTATTACAATTATCAATTTAACTATCAAACTCATATAATAAATTTATGATAATAGATTAAATGGGGGATTTTTATGAAATTTGGATTAGCTTTATCCGGAGGAGGCTTAAGGGGGGCAGCTCATATAGGCGTTTTAAAAGCTTTAGAGGAGGAAAATCTTTGTCCTTCTTTTATATCTGGAACAAGTTCAGGAAGTATAGTTGCAGCCCTCTATAGCTGTGGATATTCTCCAAAAGAAATAGAAGAAATTGCATTAAACTTTAAAAAAAATACTTATGATCCTGATATAACAGGTATTTTAATAAGTATTTTTAGATTAATAATAGGTAAAGAGCCATTAATTAATGGAATTATAAAGGGCAATAAGCTAGAAAAGACACTCAAAAAGTTAACAAAATGCCGTAAAATAAAAGATAGTAAAATACCTACTGCTATTACAGCGGTTGATATAAACGATGGTAAAACTATATATTTTGTTAGTAACAAAAAGGGATTAACAAATGATAAGAAAAATAAATATATTGATAATGTCGAGATATATAAAGCTATACGTGTTAGTATAGCTATACCTGTAGTATTTCAATCTAGAAATATATCAGGTCTTAACTTATTAGATGGTGGATTAACGGACAGTCTTCCAACTTCTGTACTTAAGCTTATGGGTGCTGAGAGAGTCATTGGTGTAAATCTTGGATATAGTGGTCAGAGAAGAAATGAAGTTGATAATTTTATAGAAGTAGGAGGACAAAGTATAAAAATTATGGAGTATCAAATTACCAGTTTAAAGAATACAGATTCTGATGCTATTATTAATCCTCATATATATGATGTGGGACTGACAGATTTTGATAGGATACCAGAGTGTATACAGAGGGGATATAGAGCTGCTAAAGACAATATATATAAAATTAAAAAAGCTGTATTTAAATAATGTAAAATATTATATAAAACCTCAAAGGTATTGGTATTGAGGTTTTATATAATATAGAGTTAGCAATTATTTAGATTCTTTATCTTAAAGATTTAGCTCTTTCTATTAGATTTATTTCTTCGTCTAAAGTTGCTTCGGGTTTTGATAGATTATGAGCCATTTTGCTACCATTTTCATCAACACACACAAAAGTTATAAAACCATCTACTAAAGTTTTATTATCATTCATTTTTGTAACTTTTCCATATACACACATACTTGTAGTTCCTGTTAATACAATCCTTGTTTCTAGTGTAATTATTTCTCCTTTATTAACTGGTAAGGTAAAAGATAAACCATGTAGTTTTTTACAAACTAGGTTGCTGGGTTTTCCTAGAGTGCTTGCTGCTGCAATAAATCCTCCTTCAATAAACCATTCAGCCATTCTTCCTGCAAATAAAGTTCCGTGATGATTCAAATCCTCAGACTTAACTAACTTTGATGTAATAAATGATTTCATATTAGCCTCCTTAGAACTGTTTTTATCTAATAACTTAAATAGACTTTTCAATCTTTTTAATGATAATTATACTACAGCTTTAGGTATATTTAAAGCATCAAAATAATATTTACTAATTATAAAAACTTAATAATTTTAAAGTATTTAAATAAAAAATTTCTTACACTGTACCTTTTAATTCAAAAAAAGTTAATCGTGTTTTATAAATAGATTTTAATATAAAATAAATAATATAAAAAAACCAAAAAAACAGGAAAATCTGAATACTTAACGAATTTAATATATATTGTGAAAATTGATTATTTAAGTTTATTATTAAAAATAGATTGGGAGGATTGAAATTGAATATAATAGAAATAGTAAACTGTTTAGATAAAAAACTTGATCAAATTGTATCTCTTGTGAAAGCTAAAGGAGAAAATAAAATATACTTTCAAAATCTCAATTTGCCAGCAGTAGACATCATTGAAATAGCTGCTAAAAGCTATATAGAAAATATTAAAATATCTTTGGAAACTGAAAGTTACAGAACTTTTGAAGATGAAATTAAATGGTTTAAAAGTATGAGCAGTAAAAGACTCCGAGACATTGACATTAAAACTTCCCTGCTGGATCTTCATCAAATTTTAACGATGGAGATTTATTGTGCATGTGATAAAAATAATGAATTAAACAAAGTTCTAAACAGCTTTAAAGAAATTATTGAAAACACATTTGCAGAGGAGGTAAAAGATGAGCATTAAAAGGATATTTGAAGATTACTTCTTTTATCTAAAGAAGGGAGACAGAAAAGAGTGTTTTAATGTTATTCAAGAAGCTGTTAAAGAAGGAATTGATATAAAGGATATATATTTGGAGGTATTTTCTCCTGCAATGGTAAAGGTGGGAGAGATGTGGGAAACTAATCAATTCACTATTGCCCAGGAGCATTTAGCTACAGCTATAACGCAAAGAATGATGTCATATTTATATAGTAACTGCTTTGATTTTTCAGCGGATTATTATAAAGCGAAGATTATAATGACTTGCGCCGGAAGTGAACTTCACGAATTAGGAGCTAGGATGACAGCAGACTTACTTGAACTTGAAGGATATGATGTTATTTATCTTGGGTCTAATACTCCTGTTTTTACAATACTTGAGACAATTTTATCAGAGAACCCTGATTTTGTTGGAATATCCTGCACTATGTCATTTAATATAAAATATACAAAAGAATTAGTTGAGAAGATAAAAGAAGTAAATGAAGATATAAAGATTATAGCAGGTGGCAGAGCTTACAGTATTAATAATAAGTTGATTAAGTATGTAAAGGCTGACTTTTATGGGGATACTTTATATAAAACTCTGAAATTTTTAAAAGAAAACAAAAAGGGTATGGTGACCAATGAATGAGTTACTTTTTCAAACTGAACTTTTTAAGCAGATAGTATCAAAAATTGATTATGGAATTATTTTGTTAAATAATAATGATGACATAATTTACTTTAATGATAGTGCAAAAGAAATTTTAAAAGAAAGTAATCTTAATATAAATGAAAAATTGATAAACATAATAGAAAAACATAGTATTGATAAATATGAAAAATTTATTAAATCATTAGACAGTGAAGTAAGTGATAAGTGGGAGTTAAATATTAAGTGCAATAATTATATAAATACCATACAAATATCTGGATACACATATAAAGATTATAAAGTCTGTATGATAATTAAAGCAAATGAAGACAATACTAAGCTTCAGCAAAATATCATTGAGATAAATAATGAAATGATTAACCTGCATAGAGAGCTGGAAAAGCGTAAGCAGAGATTACAGCAGTTAAATAAAATTAAAGACAAGTTAAACAATGAACTGCAAACTAAAAATGATTATATTAAAAGAGATTTAAATATGGCTAGAAGAGTTCAATTAGCTATACTTTCAAATATTGTATCAAATCATAGTAGAATGAATATATATGGAAAATCTCATCCTGCTGTAAACGTAGGTGGAGATTTGTATGACATAGTTAAAATAGATGAAGGACAAGTTGGAATATTTATAGCTGATGTTAGTGGGCATGGAGTGGCTTCTGCATTGGTAATGGTATATTTAAAGGATTTGTTTAAAAGAGTTTATAAAGAACATAATAGTCCTAAAGACTTACTTCATAAATTAAATTCTGAATTTGTTAGTTTTTTTGATAGAGACAAAGAAATGCAGCTTTATGTCACTGGATTTTATATAATATTGGATTTTAATAAAAAGATACTGACTTACTCTTCAGCAGGACATCCGTATCCTTGTATATTTAAAGAAAATAATCAAATGCACAGATTAAATTTACCGGGATTTCCTTTAGGAGTTTTAGAACATTCAGATTATGAAGAAAAACAGATTGAAATTTCAAATAATGATAGACTTTTCTTGTTTACTGATGGGTTAGAAGATTATATTTCAGAACTCAAAGAACAATATCAAATCGAAAATTTTAATTGGGGAAATATAATTAGCTATTTCCACATCTTATCCGACCATTTAGAAAAAGGTATAATACCACAGGATGATGATGTTAGTTTAATGGTTATAGAAGTTAAGGATATATGATGTGAGTTATAAAAAGCTAAGTTCAAAATAAACTTTCACTTAGTATAGAATTTTAATAGTTTGGACAGGTTTTTAATAGCATGGTTTAAGGAGGTGTAGTAATGAAACTTTATGGAGTAGTAAATATGGACATAGTTAAGTCCAGAAAACTATCTACTGATAATAGAATTAAAATACAAGAAAAAATAAGTTATTACATTGATTACGTAAATAAAGAGTATTCGGATATTCTCATAGCTCCTATTGGATTTACATTAGGAGATGAGTGGCAGCTAATCACTAAACAGCCATCTGAGTGTTATAACATTATACATAGATTTCAGCAGCTATTATGGAATGATGAAGTTGATATTTATGCAGGAATAGGAATAGGGTACATCAGCACAAAGATATATAGTGACACTAGAAAAATGGATGGAGAATGTTTTTTAAACGCTAGAAAAGCTATAAACTATGTTAAAGAGAAGAATAGTTACAGCAATAAATATATTAATAGTAAAAATAACAGAGTTTTATTTTTTATAGATACAGATAAAACTAAGAATTTCTTTCATGATTATCTTAGAAGACAAGAATCTGAAGTTATCTGGGAAGATGAAATAGCTTTAACAGATATTTATGAAAACACCAATTGGAACAATTCTTATCAGCAGTTAAATTTTTTTAATTTAATAAATATTATCATTGAAAATACTGAGGTTCTAAAGAGTAAGATAACAAAAAAACAGAAACAGACTTATATAGACTATCTTAAACATAGATCGTATAGAAAAATTATCAGCTACAATAAAAATAACAATAAAGATGAATCTGTTAGTTCTATTAGTCAGAAGATTAATAAGTCTGAATTTTTTACAATTCAGAGAAATCATCAAATGATTGAGCAATTACTAAGATATTATTGTGAATTGGGGAGATGATGATATTGGAAATGGGGATTTTTTACAGATTGTTGCTTGCTCATGTGATTGGTGATTTTATGCTTCAATCAAGCCAATTAGTCAGCAAAAGATTTAGTAACAATAAAAATATTCGTATTAGGGCCAATTTAACACATTCGTTACTTCATGCTCTTTTATCATTATTTTTTCTAGGACAATATCTTATTAATAAAAATATAGTGATAATAATTGGTTTAGTTGCCTTACTTACAGCTTGTCATTTCCTTATCGATTTATTTAAATCCAGCCTTACTAATAGAAAAAACTATAAGCAATATAACATTTTACTTTTTTGTATAGATCAAGGTCTACATCTAATATCAATAATATTTATCTCTCTGCTTATAGGGAAGTATTATTCTGTATCTTATAATTCCATGTCTCTTTTTAAATCTATAGAAGCATGGTTAAATCAAACAATTCAAAGTACTACTTATGAACATAAACTTTTCATAAGTATTATACTTTTAATTATTGGATTGTGGGGAGTAGGAATTTTCATCAAACTTTTCTTTGACTATACACATTACAAATTTTATGGACAAGTATCTGATAATAATTATTTTGAGCATAACTATAGATATGGAAAAAAAGGTACAGAAAATGGTGGTTTTTATATTGGATTACTAGAAAGATTATTTATTATATCTGTTATAGCATTAAGAATTCCTGAGGTCATAGGTTTTGTATTGGCTACAAAGTCAATAGCTAGATTTAAAGAGTTTGACAATGATAAATTTGTTGAAGACTTTATAATAGGGAGCTTTATCAGCTTTATTTCAGCTATAATTATTGGAGTAATTATTGAGAAATTAAATGTAATTCCCTATTGAATCAACACCATTGAATAGTTATTTTGCTTAGCAATGTTTATAGCTTTTCTTGCTAAATAAAATGAAGGTCCGTCTAATTGATTTACAGTTAATTCAAAATTATGTATCGTAATTTCTCCTATACCTAAACCACAGTAAAAATTAATATCATCTAAATTTTTATGGAAGAATTCAATAACAGAATAATAATCACAAGGATATTTTAATAAACCTTGCCATTCATCTCCCAACGTTATTATAAACTTAGATGCTAGGTAGGCTTGAAAATTAATATTTGCCTGTTTTATCGTATCAATTAGTTTATATTGGACAGCTTCTCTATTTTTTATAGCTCTTGACTTTTTTAAATCAAAAATCATAGTCATATATTTCAATATTAACACCTCTATGCAACAATAAAGTAAGACTTAGCTCGCTACACTTTAAATAATTTCATTCATCTGAATACTTATTAGTCTTATTCAGATACCTACACAATTTAAACACAGAAACTAATGTTAAGCTTTAAGAATTAACATACAGCATGTTTAGTTTTAGAGATTAACACAGGAATAATTAATAAAAACATTCAATATAAGTATTTGTCGGAGGTATTTTAGTTATACAATCATTAAGGAAAATAAAGCATTATTATTTATATTATTCAATGATTGATAACTCGTTACATAAAGGACATATAGTAATTACAATCATAATAAAGAAAATCCGCTTAATTATTAATCAAGCAGATTTTTGCTTAAAAGCCCTTATATTTTAAAGCTTCCTATTATAGCATATTCTTCATTTGTATCTATACTAATCTTATCGTTAAATTTCCATGAATTGGTTATACCTAAATCATAAATTAATCCTTCAAAATAATAGGCAATTATACCTCCATCTACATAATTTGATAACTCCTTAGGATTAATTATTGCTAATTTTATATTATTATTGTCTATGATAAATCTCCATGGCTGGTCATTATGAGTTGACGGTGCATATCTAACGTGATATAATATGTCAGTAAGACCCCTATTATCTAATTCATCAATATTAGCCTTATTACCCCATTTTTCCATATACGCAATGTCTTCAATTGCTAATCTGCTGCTAGTAGGCATAGGTTCAAATTTCGACTTTCTCTGTGGATAACCTATAGCAGTAATATAATTAATTTTATTTTTTTCAGTTGCTCCTAAGATTTGTTTATTTTTAGTTGATACTTTCTCTACACTAATCCAGCAGGTACTAAGTTTTAACTCACTTGCCTTAGTTATTAATGATTCCATAGAAAATCCTGATCTTACTAACGTTTGTTTATCATCATTTTTAGTTTGTATTCCGATATAGTGAGGACTTTTGATCATAACACCGGAATATCCTCCAAGACCTTTAAGTGCTTCATATATTTTTGTTCCATTTTCATATAGTACAAATTTAATACTATCTTTACCATATTTTTTTTCAATTTCCTTTGCTAAATCCATTAATTTTATTAGTATTTCATTTTCAACTTTTTTATCATGAAATTCTCTAATAGATGTTCTTTGTTCTAAAAAATGTTTAAATTTCATTTTAATCCCCCTTTTAATTTAAACTTACTTCATGTATACCCAACATTTTAGTCATTAATAGTTTAGTTTATTATTAAAATCATTAATTTTAAGCTATATCTTTAATTAAACTTTAGAATAGTAATAAAAAAAAGAATACAAAAATATCTTTATAAAACAACAACATATATCTTTTACTAAAATTCTTAAATAAAAAATATTTTGAAAATTATAAAAATTAGAAGGAATTTGTTTTTAAATATAGAAGTTATATAAATATGTTTAATAAATAAACATATGACCACAATGCGAACATAATAATGGAGGAATACAAATGAGTAATAAAATATCATCAATAGGAAAAGCAGTAAAAATCCTTAAAAAACTAAGTGAGGAACCATATCAAATGACAGCAATAGAATTAAGTGATGTGCTAGATATTAATAGAAGCACAGTCCATAGGATATTAAACACATTAATAGAAGAAATGTTAATTTTACAAAATCCTATAAGTAAGAAATATTCATTAGGCCCTACTGCTTATCACATAGGCAACGGATATTTATGTAAAGACAATAATTCAGACCAGATAAAATATATACTTGAATCGGCTGCCAAGGAAATTAAGCAATCAATAGGATATTCCGTATTAGATGGTGAGAGAATTATTAATATATTTGAGATAGAAAGCTTTCAACCAGTAAAAATAGGTTATAGACCAGGTAGTTACTATCCTATTCACTGTGGTGTTTATGGGAAATGTATTATGGCTTTCTTTGAGCCGAGAGAAAAACTTAAAGAAATAGTATATTCTTCTTATTTACACAAAAAAACTCCAAATACTATAACAGAGCCTGCTAAGTTATTAGAAGAATATGAAAAAATTAGGCAAAATGGATATGCTGTAAGTGATGAAGAAAATCTTATAGGAGCGATAGGCATAGGAGCTCCTGTTAGGAATTCTAAGGGAAAAGTAATAGCAAGTGTTGGAGCTGCTGCTATTAAGAGTAGAATATCTAAAGAGGATTTAGAAAACATCAAGAATAAAGTAATTGAATGTGCATCTAAAATAAGTAAAATTATTTTATAAGGAGGTGATTCCATTGAAGAATTTAAATGGTGGGTAAGAAGGTAATTGAAAAATCTCGAGTATCGCCAAATATCAAAGGTTTTGTCAATTACCAATCTTAACGCACAAAGCTATTATACAACAAATTCTAATAAAATAAAATACTTTTAGGAGGTTTGTTATGACTACTGATGTAAAAGTTAAAAAGAAATTTAAAGTTCCACATACCTATGTTATTCTTTTTAGTGTAATTCTGATTATGGCTATTTTAACATATATTGTTCCAGCAGGTGAATTTGATAGAGTTCACGACCCAAATGCAGACAGAACAGTTGTTGATGCTGATTCATTTAAGAGAGTTGAGCAGTCACCTACAGGATTTTTTGACATATTCCAATCTATTCCAAAAGGAATGAGAGATGCTGCCGGAATTGTATTCTTTATTTTTATAGTAGGAGGAGCATTTCAGATAATAACAGGGACAGGTGCTATAGAAGCAGGTATAGGAAAAGTAGCTTTAGCACTTAAAGGTTTAGAAATACTCATGATTCCTATATTTATAATTCTTTTTTCAATAGCTGGTGGTACTTTCGGTATGGCAGAGGAGGCAATAGTATTTGTTCCCATTGGTATAGCTTTAGCTAGAGCATTAGGATACGATGCTATTGTAGGGACAGCTATTATAACTTTAGGTGCAGCCTGCGGTTTTACATCTGGATTTATGAATCCATTTACAGTCGGAGTTGCTCAAGGTATAGCTGAATTACCTTTATTCTCAGGTATTGGATTTAGAATTGCTATTTTAGTAGTTATGGTATTAATTACTATCTGGTATGTAATGAGATATGGACAAAAGGTTAAAAAAGATCCGTCTTTAAGTATAGTTGCAGAATTAGAAGAAGAAGAAAAAGATAAGGTAATAAAATTAGATAATATTCCAAAGCTTCAACTAAAGCATGTATTTGTACTTTTAACTATTGCTGCAGGATTTACCACTATAATAGTTGGTGTATTTGTATATGAATGGTATATTACTCAAATCGGCTCCACCTTCTTAGCTATGGGTATTATTGGAGGCTTCTTAGGAGGACTTGGACCAAGCAGAATTGCCAAAGAATTTGTAGAAGGAGCTAGAGCAATAGTATTTGGAGCATTAGTTGTTGGTATAGCTAGAGGTATATTAGTAGTAATGAAAGATGGAATGATTTTAGACTCTATTATTAATGGGCTTGCTATGATGATTCAGAATCTTCCAAGAGCAATTTCGGTTGTTGGAATGTATATTGTTCAAGTTATTATTAACTTCTTTATTCCTTCAGGAAGTGGTCAAGCGGCAACTACTATGCCAATCATGACTCCGCTGGCTGATTTAATAGGAGTTACAAGACAAACAGCGGTTACTGCATATCAATTTGGTGATGGATTTACAAACTCAATTATACCTACTTCCGCAGCTTTAATGGGAGTTCTTTCAGTAGCTAAAATTAATTATGAAAAATGGTTTAAATTCTTATGGCCGCTAATGCTTATTTGGTTAGGAGTAGGAGTAGTATTCTTGGTAATTGCAAATATGATTAATTATGGACCTTTCTAAAAAGTCTTAGAAGCTGAAATATCTTTACTACTTTTATGAGGTGATATATTTGATAAACCCTAAAGAATTCTATAAAGAAGAAGATTTAATTAAATTAACTCAGGATTTAGTCAGGATTCCTAGTCATAAGGATGTAGAGAATAGAGAAAAAGAAGTTGCTGAATATATATATGACTATTGTATTCAGAATAAACTTGAAGCTAAACTTCAAACTGTTGAGGGAGAAAGAAAAAACGTAATTGCATATTTGAGGGGAGAAGGAACGGGAAAAACATTGATGTTTAATGGTCATACAGATACCGTTCCACCTTATAATATGACTATTGATCCTTATAAAGCAGAAATACAAGATGGATGTATCTGGGGCAGAGGAACTAATGATATGAAAGGTGCTTTAGCATGTATGATCACCTCAATGCTGGCTTTAAAAAGGTCAGGAATTAAATTAAAAGGAGACATTATATTTACAGGAGTAATAGGAGAAGAAGAAAAGAGCGAGGGTGCAGAATATATAATTAAATCCGGTATATCAGCTGATGGAGCAATAGTTGGAGAACCTTCTAATTATGAATATGCAATAGGACACCGTGGTCTTGAATGGCTGAAAATAGTAATAAAGGGTAAGGCAGCTCACGGAGGAGTTCCCCATCTAGGTGTAAATGCTATATCAAAAGCAGCTAAACTTATTACAAGAATAGAAGAAGAACTTTATCCTAAGCTTGAAGGTAGATTTAATGAATATATGGGTCCCTCTGTTATGAATTTTGGGAGAATAGAAGGAGGAAGCCAGCCTAGTACCGTAGCAGATTCCTGTTCTATAATGATTGATAGAAGGTATATACCCGGAGAAGATGTAGAATCTGTTATAGGAGAGTATCAAACTATTATTGATAAAATTAAAAAAGAAGATAAAGAGTTTGATGCAGAGATTATTAGGATGGATAATAATATGCTTACATTAGACCACCTATATTTAATGACATCCCCTAATGACCCAATAGTATTAGCTGCAAGAGAATCTTTAAAGGATGTATTAAACAGAGAACCGGATATAACTAGAAAAAGAGGATGGACAGATGCAGCACTCTTATCGAATTTTGCTAAAATTCCCACTGTAGTCGTAGGACCGGGAGATATATCTTATTCACATACTAAAGATGAAAGAGTACCTATAAAGCATTTAATAGATATGGTGGAAGTATATACGAAAATTGCAGTAAGATTTTGTGGAGTATAAGCAATACTATTAATATAGACAGGGTCTAAAGCCCTGTCTATATTAAAATCTATTTGTGTTCTTTTGTGAGGTGTAGAAGATGTTTAATCCTAGATTAGAAATTTCATTAGATAAAATCACACATAATACTAAAAGAGTAATTGATGTATGCAGACAATATGGAATTGATGTCGTTGGTGTTAATAAAGTGTCATGCGGGTCAAAGGAAATAGCAGCTGCTATGATAGATGGAGGAATAAAAATAATTGCTGACTCTAGGATAGAAAATTTGAAAATGATTAGTGATATTAATGCTGTCAAAATGCTGCTTAGATTACCCATGATAAGCAGAGCGAGGGAAATTGTTGAAGCAGCAGATATATCACTAAACTCAGAATTAAAGGCAATAAAACAGCTGTCAAAGGCGGCTTTAGCCATAGGAAAACTTCACAAGGTAATTCTTATGATAGATGTAGGAGATTTAAGAGAAGGTATTTTCTTAGACAGAGAAAATGAGATTATGGAAGTTGTAGATGAAATTTTACAGCTTAAAGGGGTAAAGCTTATAGGATTGGGAACTAACCTATCTTGTTTTGGAGGTATAATTCCGAGTAAAGACAATCTTACAAAGCTTATTGAAATAAAAAATAAAATACAGAAGCAGTTTAATACTACCTTGGAAATACTATCGGGAGGAAATTCAAGCAGTCTGCATCTAATACAAAACAGATCTATGCCTAAAGGTATAAATCAATTAAGATTAGGAACTTCACTAATATTAGGAACTGTTGAAATTAATAACACAAGAATAGATAACACATATATAGATGCTTTTAGATTAGTTACTGAGATAATCGAAGTTAAAGATAAGCCGTCAAAACCGGTAGGTGAGGTTGGAAAGGATGCTTTTGGCAAGAAACCTTTCTTTAAAGATATAGGAATTATTAAAAGAGCTATATGTGCCATTGGTAAACAGGATATAGATATAGACTGGATGAAACCGCAAGATGAGACAATTACAATTCTTGGAGGCAGCAGTGACCATCTAATTGTTGATATAACTTATTCTAATCAAAACTATGAGGTTGGAGGAGAAATATCATTTTTCCTTGATTATGTAGCTATTTTAAAGGCAATGACATCTTCTTATGTTTATAAAGTATATATATAGCAGGTTAATGATATTTAATTATTGTCAAAGTATAATGAAAGGGGAAATTTTATGTATGATATAAAGATAATAAATGCTAGAGTTTTTGATTTTGACACAGAAAAAGATAGTATAACAGATATTGGTATTAAAGATGGAAAAATAGTTTCCATAAAAAACACTAAAGGCAGCGGTAAGATTGAAATAGATGCTGATGGTAAGGTCATATCCCCCGGATTTGTAGACATACACATGCATGAGGAGGTAATTGGTGAGGGTATATGTGATGATTATGATATAGCTAATAATATGCTTTTGATGGGTGTTACTACTTGTGTCGCCGGTTGTTGTGGGAACAACAGACAAACTATAAAAGATTTTTTTGGATTTATTGACAATAATGGTGCTCCTGTAAATTATCTTTCATTTATTGGTCATAACTTTTTAAGAGAACAAGTGGGTATTTCTGATAGATATAGAGAGGCTACCAAAGATGAACTCAAACAGATGAAAACATTAGTATATAGAAATATTGTTGAACAAGAGGCAGTTGGTATTTCATTTGGATTAGAATATTCACCGGGTGTAAGTTTAGAGGAAATAATTTCTCTATGTCAAGCAGTACAATCAGAAGATATAATTCTATCAGCTCATTTTAGAAAAGATGCTAAATATGGAATTGATTCTATTAAAGAAATGATAGAGATTTCAAAACTTACCGATAAGCCTATGCATATTTCTCATATAGGTAGTTGTACGGGTTACGGCATGATGGACGAAGCTTTAGATGTTGTCCAAAAAGCTATAGATGAAGGGATTGATGTAGGTGCAGACTGTTATCCATATAATGCCTTTAGTACTTTTATAGGGTCGGCAGTATTTGATGAAGGGTGCTTTGAGCTGTGGAATAAATCTTATGACAGCATCCTGTTAACAGAAGAACCATATAAAGGACAATTTTGTGATAAAGAGCTTTTTCATTTAGTTAGAAGTAAATATCCAGATATGTTGGTAGTTGCCTTTGTGATGGACGAAGAAGAAGTTCTAAAGGCTATAAAAGCACCATTTGTTTCAATAGCAAGTGATGGACTATTTAGAAAAGGACAGGGTCATCCCAGAGGTGCTGGAACGTTTCCCAGAGTTTTAGGGAGATTTGTTAGAGAAAAAGGAGAACTTTCATTAGTAGATGCACTAAAGAAAATGACCGTAATGCCGGCTAAAAGACTTGGGTTAACTGATAAAGGAGATATTAAAGAGGGAATGGATGCGGATGTTGTAATATTTGATCCGGATACAATAATAGATAAAGCAACTTTTGAAAAACCAACACTCCCGCCTCATGGAATAAGCCATGTTATAATAAACGGAGAGGTAGCTGTTAAGAACAATAAGATACTTAAGAACAGATTAGGAAAGGTGATTAGAAAAAGTCAGCTAAAAGAAAGGGGAATTTATAATGATTAGCACAGTAAATGATATTATAAAAAGTATAAAAAATGAATTAATTGAGCTTAGTGAGTATATATATAAAAATCCTGAACTAGGATATGAGGAGTTTAAATCAAGTAATGCACATGTAGAGCTTTTAGAAAAACATGGATTTAAAGTGAAAAAGGGATATATGGATATGAAAACAGCTTTTAGGGCAGAGTTTGATAGCGGCAAAGAAGGATTATCTATTGCTTATTTATCAGAGTATGATGCTTTACCAGGCATTGGGCATGGATGCGGGCATAACCTTTTAGGTGCTGTAAGTACCGGTGCCGGAATAGTTCTTAGTAAGATTATATCAGAACTCGGAGGTAAAGTTGTCGTTTTTGGAACTCCTGCTGAGGAAACCAGCGGAGCTAAGGTAGTCATGGCAGACAATGGAGGATTTAATGATATAGATATTGCTATGTTAGTTCATCCAAGTTATAAACATTTTAAGAGTGGTTTATCTTTAGCATTACAGGCAATAGAGTTTACTTTTAAGGGTAAACCAGCACATGCTGCTGTATCTCCTGAAAGCGGAATAAATGCTCTTGATGCTGCTATAAACACATTTAACAACATAAATGCCTTAAGAGAACATATAAAAACTGATGCTCGTATTCATGGGATTATTAAGGATGGAGGCAAGGCAGCAAACATTGTACCTGACTTAGCCGTAGCACAATTCTATGTTAGAGCAGCTACCAAATCATATTTAGAAGAATTGGTTGAAAAGGTAAAAAATTGTGCAAAAGGTGCAGCTTTAGCTTCAGGAGTAAAGCTTCTAATAACTCACTATGAAGCATCCTATGATAATTTAGTTACTAACAATATATTGTCTGAGTTGTATACTAATAAGCTTAAGGACATGGGTGTTAAAGAAATACATGAACCTAAAGAAAATTATGGTTCTTTAGATATGGGTAATGTTAGTCACGTGTGTCCCTCTATTCATCCCTATTTTTCTATAAGTGACAAAGAAATAATAGCACATACTAAGGAATTTGCTGACGCTACTATAACCGATAGAGCATATAAGGGGATGACTGAAGCTATGGGAGCTTTAGTTTTGACTGCTGTAGATATAATGAAGGACAGCAATCTTTTTAATGAGATAAGAGAAGAATTTAACAATACTAAAAAATAATATAAAGGTTTTTTAAGGGGTGAAAATGTATGAGTCAAAAAAGAATAAGAAATAAACAGCTATTAACTAAGGTCACAAATCCATACGAAGCCTCTTTATTAATCAAACATGGAATGACTGTAGCTACGAGCGGTTTTACACCCTCTGGTTATCCAAAAGCTGTGCCACAGGCATTAGCCCGAAGAGTTAAAGACACTGGAGAACAAATGAAATTATTTTTAATCACAGGAGCTTCTGTTGGAGATGAACTTGACGGTACTTGGGCTAAGGAAGGTATTATTGATAGGAGACTGCCTTATCAGACTCAAAATGATTGTAGAGATGGAATTAATTGTGGGAGTATCAAATATACAGACATGCATTTAAGTCATGTTTCACAATATATTAGCTACGGATTTTTAAAAAAAATTGATATTGCATTAGTAGAAGCAGCAGCAATAACTGAGGAGGGACATTTAATTCCTTCTACCTCTGTAGGGATAACTCCTACTATTATTGATAAAGCAGAGAAGATTATTATTGAAATTAATACAAGTCAGCCTTTGGAACTTGAAGGTATACATGATATTTATTTACCTGAAAATCCTCCTAATCGAAAGCCTATTCCTATAATAAATGCTTGGGATAGAATAGGGACACCTTATATACCGGTAGATAAAGAAAAAATAGCTGCAATAGTTATAACTGATATTAAAGATAACGTCAGACCTTTAGCGAAGGTTAATGATGTAAGCCAAAAGATGGCTAAAAACCTTATAAACTTTCTGGAACAGGAAATTAAGGATGGTAGAATTCCTAAAAATCTTTTGCCGTTACAGTCAGGAGTAGGGTCTGTAGCTAATGCGGTTTTGGCAGGGCTTGTAGAATCCAGCTTTGAAAATATTCAGTTATACACTGAGGTCATTCAGGATTCAGTTTTTGACTTAATTGATGCAGGTAAAGTTAAAATTGCTTCCAGCACATCTATAACTCCATCTAAAGAAGGACTTGAAAGATTTTATAATAATATTAGTAAGTATAGAGAAAAAATAATACTTAGACCGCAGGAGATAAGTAATAATCCGGAGGTAATAAGAAGGCTGGGAGTAATTGCTTTAAATACAGCTATTGAGGTAGACATTTATGGAAACGTAAATTCAACCAATATCATGGGAAGCAGAATGATGAATGGCATTGGAGGTTCAGGAGATTTTACTAGAAATTCATATATATCAGTATTTGCTACTCAGTCATGTGCTAAAGGAGGAAATATATCTACTATAGTTCCTATGGTATCACATAATGATCATTCAGAACATGATGTGCAGATTATAGTAACTGAGCAGGGAGTTGCAGACTTAAGAGGGTTATGTCCAAAAGAAAGGGCCAGAGCTATCATTGACAAGTGTGCTAATCCTGATTATAAGGATGGTTTATATGATTACCTTGAGAGGTCGTTAAGCAAGAAAAAAGGACATATACCAATACTACTAGATGAAGCACTATCATGGCATGAACGCTTCGAAAAAACCGGAAATATGAAAGTAGATGCAGGTAAAAATAGTCAAAAAGGAAATTCTTAAATAAGAATTTCCTAATTTTTTTTGTTTTTTTTAGTTAGAGGACCACAAAATTTTATTAAACTACGTAAATATATAATGACTTACTAAAATAGAGGGTAATGATGACAACACTAGTGCAATATAACAACAGGAGGTGGATGAAAAATACAATTTAATACATACACACCTATTTATAGGCATCTAAGTTCTAAACTTATTTTCCTATACAACCTTAATGGAATGTATAAAGCTAAAATTTAAAATTAATTATAGGAGGTTTTGAAATGAAAGCTAAAAGAATATTATCAATAGTTTTAGTAGTAATTTTTGTTTTTACTACTACATCAGTGGCATTTGCATCTCCACAGGGATCTAGGAAAGGAAGATGTACACCACCCGGTATTTTAAAGAAAATCATTCTAAGTTCAAATTTATCTCACGAAGAAACAGTTGAGATGATTAAAGAAAATATTCATAATTTACCTAATGGTATATTAAAAGAAATAATACTAGATGCTGATTTATGTGATGAATTTATAGAAGAACTTCATGAGGAGGGCTTCTTAGATCATTTACCTCGAGGAATACTAAAGAATATTTTATGTAAATACAGGGATTATGATGATAAGGAAGATGAAGATGATGAAGATGACGAAGATGACAAAGATGAGATAGAGGTAAAAGGAGTTATAACTTATATAGATGCAGAAGATAGAATTATAGTAATAAATAAAGAAAAGTATAATTTACCAAAAAAAGTAGAAGTTGAAATAGACGGAAAAGATGCAAGATTAAAAGATTTAAAAGTAGGTATGAAGGTAGAACTTGAAATTGAAGATGACGAGGCTGAAATTGAGGCAGAAAGTCAAGAACAAAAAATTGAAGTAAAGGGAACTATAACTGATATAGATATAGAATATAAAGTTATAGTAATAGATAAAAAAGAATACCAATTACCAAAACGAGTAGAAATTGAAATAGATGAAAAAGATGCAAAATTAAAAGATTTAAAAGTAGGGATGAAAGTAGAGCTTGAAATTAAAGATAATAAAGCTCAAATCAAAGCAGAAAGTATTGAAAAAGAGCAGATAAAAATAGCAGGAAATATTACAGATATAGACCTAGTAGGCAATTACCATATAACTATAGATGAAGTAGAATATAATCTCTCTAGAGATGCAAAGGTAATTATAGATCAACAAGATGCTTCATTAAAAGACTTAAAAGTTTCAATGATTGCTACTGTGGTATTACATGATAATGTAGTTGTTGAAATAAAGGCTCAATATTTAACCTTAGAGATAGCTGGAAGTATTACAGGTATAGACTTAGAAGATAGATATATACAGATAGATGGAAAAGATTATAAAGTAGCTGGCGAAGTATTAGTTAAAATTAACAATCAAAATAAAGCTATAGAAGATTTAAAAGTAGAAATGAAATTAAAGGCTCAATTAGTGAATGGAGAAATAGTTGAGATAAATGCAGAATATAACAATAAACTACAGACTAAAGGCATCATTATGAAAGTAAATACAGAAGAAAGCTATATAGTAATAGGTAATGATAAATATAAACTAGCTCAAGATTTAGAAGTAAAGGTAAATGGTGAAGATGGTGCTTTAGAAGATTTAGAAATAGGCATGATAGCTCAGGTACAGCTAGCTGACGAAGAAATAGTTAAGATATATGCAAATATATTTGATACACAAAAGATTGAGGGAGAAATAACAGATATAGATTTAGTAGGTATTTATCACTTATCAATTGATGGAGTAAAATATGAATTATTGAGAGAAGCTTTAGTAAAAATTAATGACGAAAAATCATTATTATCAAATTTAAAGCTAGCAATGAAAGTGGTTGTAAGTTTGATAAACAATAATATCATTTTCATAGATGCAGAAAGAGAAGAAACTGAAACTACAGAGGTACAAGGAAGTATATCAGAAATTAATATTGAAGAAAGATATATTTCAATAGAAAATGAAAAATATTACTTACAGGAAGAATTGGAACTAATAATAGTAAATGAACAACAAGCAGCATTAGAAGATTTAGCAGTATCAATGGATATAGAAATTGAGCTTAAGAATGGTTTAATATCAAAGGTTGTAGCAGAAGATAAAGTTGAAGAATTTAGTGGTAAAATTGTTGAAATAACTTTTACGGTAGATGGTATGAAACTAACTATTGAAACAGAAACACAAGAAACAGTTCAATATTTAGTCAATAAGGAGCTAAAAGGAGATAATAATAAAGTTCTGAAGGTTGGAGATTACGGTCAGTTTAGAGTAGTAAATGAAATTATAGTAGAAGCCACAATTGAGATTTAGTCAAAAAAAGTTCCTTCAAAGGAAAGCCTTTGAAGGAACTTTTTTTATTGACTTAAGTTGTGAAAAATAAAAAGATACACTGATAAAGCTACAAAAAAATAAATATAACATACCACTACAATTTTAATCTTATTATAGTAAAGACTGCTAATTTTTTCGATATATTTGAAAGATTTAGGGTGTTTTTTAAAATTAATTTTTCTTTAACTTCCCGTACTTTGATAATGCCTTACTCCAAAACGCCATATATATAATGAAAATCCTAGAAATGCAAGTCCTGCGGGTAATGCCAGAAGTCCTTTTGCATATCCTTCTCCCCATCCGCATATAGCTGATGCCGGATAATAGCTTATAACCAGCATTGGCATAAAAAACGTGAATAAATTACGAAGTATTTTCGGCATGTAATCAATAGGACATCTGGTAACCTGATAGCTTGCGTTAGTGAATATATATATCCAGTCAAGTCCTTCTATTGTGAAAAATGCAATACCTGATGTCATTACAAATACTCCGGTATAGGCAAAATAGCCGCCTATAAGGGCCATAATAAGAACAAGCACATTAAGTGGACTAAAGACTGCATCTAACTTCAACATGCACCAAATTATGGCACAAAAACCTCCAAAAACTCTAGATATTCTGTGAATATGGAAAAATGAACCTGCAACCTGAACAAAAACTGAACATGGTCTTAGTAAAATTCTGTCAAAATCTCCTGAACGTATCATACGCCATGGAAAGTAGTCGAAACCTCTAGAAAATGTTTCTGCCAGTCCAAAACTTGTAACAGCTATTGCATATATTAGCAGTATTTTTTCTACTGACCATTCTCCGACACTGCCAAAGCGGTAAAATAAAAGTATAATCCCTATTGGGTCAGTTACTACAACTATGAGAGTCTGTAGAATCATTAGCCACCAGCCTTTATACTGTAAGCCTGAAAGCATATTTATCCTGATATATTTAAAATATAGTTTAAGACTTTTCATTTATTACCCTCCTTGTATGATAAGGTTTTTTAATCTGAAGGACATAAGAACTTTACCGGCAGCAATAAATACTACTGTCCAGCAAAGCTGCAGAGATATCGCAAACAATCCTGAATCTGTAGACATAGTTCCAATATATAGTCTTAACGGAATATCGAGATACCCTGCAAAGGGCTGATATAACAAGAACTTTTGCATTACGTCCGGCCAAAGTTGTAGAGGAAGATAAGCTCCTGATAAAATGCCTCCTATAAGCATAAGAATATAAGCAGGTCCTTCTCCTAGTGCTACATTTAAGCGAACGGTACAGATGAACATTGCATAAGCAGTGCATAATAAAAAGGCACTAAATATAGATAAAATCATAAAGAAAAATCCTGTTAAAGATTCCGGAGGTAAGAGTCTGTATGAAAGGGGCATAATCATTGCAAATATTAGAATTATCGAGCCTCTCCAGAACATTGGCGTAAGTCTTGAAGCCGCAGTTTTTGCAAACCAGTGAAAATATAAATCTAATGGTCTGCATAATTCAACTGCTACATCACCGCTGGTAATTTTTCTTAGAATATCTTTATCTATGTTCATGGGCTGCATAAGAAAAAATAATTGTGAGAGCCACACATAAGATACTATCTGTCTAAGAGTCATTCCAGCCTGCAACCCTGCTTCTCTGTTATTTGCATATTTAAAAAAGATTGTATAAACAGTAATTTCTATTAATCCCCAAAAGATACTGGTTGAAGCCCCGGCAAGACCTGCCATCCTGTATTGAAAACCTTCTGCCGTTTTTATCTTAAAAATTGAAAAACATCCTCGGATTATTGGTATACTAGATTGCAGTTTTTTCATAGAGACATCTCCTTATACATTTGTGCAATTATTTCATCTATATCCTGCTGCTCAATTACTATATCTTTAAGTGGCAGCTTCTTTGTTAAGATTTCAACTATTGAATGTGTAGGTATCTTAGAAGGATCATAAAGTACATTCCATGTGTTTCCTACGACTTTTATATCTTCAGTACCCTCAATGTGGAATTTTTCTGTTTTTTTATCAAGTGATGCTTTTATATTGCATAAAGGTGCATACTGCTGTTTCAGCATATCAAGATTTCCGTCATATAATAGGTTTCCGTGTCCTATAACCATAACTCTACTACAAAGTGATTCTATGTCATCCATATCGTGAGTTGTCAGTATCATGGTAACTCCGTTTTTATGATTTTCGTTTTTTAGAAAATCTCTAAGAGCAAGTTTGGAAACAGCATCTAGTCCTATAGTCGGTTCATCAAGAAATAAAATTTTTGGACTATGCAGTAATGCTGAAGCAATTTCACAACGCATCCTTTGTCCCAATGAAAGCTGTCTTACTGGTGTTTTGAGCAGATCAGAAATAGAAAGTGCTTCTATCAGCTCATCAAAACGTTTTTTGTATCTTATAGTAGGAATATCATATATGTCTTTTAAGAGATCAAAGCTATCGTTGACTGGTACATCCCACCATAGCTGGCTTCTTTGGCCGAATACAACACCAATCTCTGAAACATGACTTTTCCTCTCTTTATAAGGTATACGATTCATGATTGTACAGCTTCCTGAATCAGGGGTAAGTATTCCACTCATTATTTTAACTGTAGTAGATTTACCTGCTCCATTAGGGCCTATATATCCAACCAGTTCTCCTTGTCTAATATTAAAAGTAATATTATCTAACGCTTTAATAGTTTTTGTATTTCTTACAAAAGCTCCTTTTAACATTCCAAAACGTCCTTCTGGTCTTTGTGAAACCTTATAATTTTTACAAATTTCTTTCAACTCAATCTGCATTAATACCACCTCCATATATTTTCATGTTCATATATTCTATAATAAGATACTAATAAATAAAAATATCAAAAAGCATAATGTAGTATTATGATACATGTATTAATAAAATTTTAAGAAATTTTCTAATTTTTTTACAAAATATCTTGACAGTTTGAGATTTTCATTGTATAGTATAAATATAGTTGTTGGACAAGTTATAGGTTTATTTTTCCGTTACATAAAAACGTTATTAACCATAGAATTTTCTATTTTATAGAAACTTCTGTGGTTTTTTAGTGCTATGAAGAATTATTTTACGGTAATTTTCATTTAAAGGCAAAGGGGGATTATATGAAGAATAGTAAGTTTTTTATAACTATATTAATCTTGTTAAATGTATTTCTGGTTATAAGTGTTTTTAGTATTTTTATGAGAATGAATAAGCTTGATAATGATATTAAGGAAATTACTTCTTTAGTTGATGAAGGAAGCGATGGAAACAACACCATTGAAGAAATTCGTCTTAAATTGAAGGATTATGAAAATTTAGAAGAAAGATTAAGTGATTTAGAATCAAAAGGAAGTATGGATGAAAGACAAAAAATAATAGACATTGACAACAATATTAATAGAATTGAACATATAGCATTTAGTCAAGATGATATTAGTATAAAATATGGAAAAATAAAAGAGATACAAGAAAATGAAAATATTATATTAGAAATAAAAGAGACACAAGAAAATGAAAATAGTACATTGAAAATAAAAGATATGCAAAAAAATAAAAATATTACATTAAAAATAAAAGAACATGATTCAGATAATGATGGATATAGCTCAGATTTAGTATCATTAAAATTAGCCGATAATTGTAGAACTTATTTCTACTCAGAAATTGGCTTAGTCCAATCTACTATTGGAGACTTAATGGATAAAGTAGCTACAGAAAGAAGTGCAAACTTTGAAGATGATTATACATTTATTATAATTAATAACAAAGTGGTTCAAGTTTATCAAGGATATTGGTCATTAGATTAACCTTATTTTGTGTTTAGAGGTGTATAAGAAGTTGAGAAGAAGTAGTCTCAAATAAAAGAGGCTGTAGTTCTCAACTACTTATACACCTTTTAATTTTTAAGCTGAATATTTTCTTAGTAATATAATGTATCACTCATAAATTAAGTCATTATTCATTACTAAATTCATTACACAATCTTAAAATATTTTAGGAGGGAGTTCTTATTTTTTATAGAATATAATATATGGGTTAGAAAAGAGTCATTATTAATATTTTATTTAAAGTAAAAAGAGTTTTTTGTAAAAAGTTTGTTTGAATAACCAATATTTAAGGAGGGGTTAAGTTGTGAAGATAAGTAAAAAGATTTTTACATCAATGTTGATATGTAATATTTTAACCGTTATTCTCATTGGTATAGCTATAGCTACGAATTATTTTGTTTTTGGTAAGGTTATTTCTAATAATAATGTTATGTTTGGAAGAGTAAATACATCATTGGTAATAGTAATTGGTTCAGCATTAATCACTATTATAATATCAATTATTATTTCTTTACTGGTAGGAAAAAATATTACAAAGCCAATCAAGGGTGTTACACAAATATTAAAAAGAACTGCAGAGTATGACATTGTTGATGATAAAACCTACGACTGGCTGTTAAGTGTTAAAGACGAGTCAGCAGAGATGGCAGATTCTCTTAGTAAAATGAGAATTACTTTACGAGACGTTGTTAAGAATATCAGACTAGGGTCAGATGAAGTTTTAAATTACTCACAGATACTTGCCACAGCTACATCTGAAACATCAATATCTATAGATGACATTTCCAAAGCCGTAGAAGAAATGGCATCCGGAGCTATGTATCAGGCATCAGAAGCAGAAGTCAGTTCTAAAAGACTAGATGAACTGGCTGGAGAAATTGAAGAAGCAGTAGAAAAATTAGAATTGTTAGAGCAATTTGGTCAAAAGGCTAATAATACCACTTTAATGGGAATTCAAGCTTTAAATAAACTTAAAGAAAAATCATCGGCAAACAACAATATAGTTAAAGAAGTATCTAATAATGTTGAAAGCTTAACTGTGAAATCAAAATCAATTGGTAATATACTTGAAACAATTCGTGCAATAGCAGAACAAACGAATTTACTGGCTTTAAATGCAGCTATTGAATCAGCCAGAGCAGGAGAAGCAGGAAAGGGTTTCGCTGTAGTTTCTGATGAAATACGTAATCTTGCAGAACAAACATCAAAATCGACTGAAGAAGTAGAACGTATTATTATAGACATTCAGGATGAAGTATCACTTGTTAAAGAAAACATGGAAAATGTCCAAGTTATACTAGAAGAATCTAACGATGAGCTAAATGATACAGATGTAGCTTTTGTAGATATTGATACATCTGTTAAGAATATGAACCATCAGCTTGAAGCTGTAGTTAATAATATTAATAAGATAGATAGAGATAAAAACCAAGTGGTTGAATTTGTTAAAGCTATATCAGATGTTTCTCAAGATTCTGCTTCAACTACAGAACAGGTTTCAGCTTCAGTGCAGCAGCAATCAGATACAATTAGTGATATTTCAACTAAGGCAGATAGTTTGGAGAAAGTAGCTCAAAACTTAGAAGTAATTGTGGGTAAGTTTGAAATAGAATAGAAAATTGACATAAGAAAATTTAAAGTTAATCACCCTTTTAAGACAATATGCATATTATGATAATATAGATATTTTTTGATAATCGTTAAAGGGGTGATAGGATGAATCTAGCTACTTGGATTATAGGAGTAATATTATTTATTGTAGGGTACTTATTGGGAAAAGAAATTGAACAAGGAAAAAACAAAAAATATATAAAGATAGAAAAAGGGAGATTTGAACGTATATTAGACTGTTTAAAGAAACAAAAATATATATATAGTCAAGATGTTGTAACTCAGGAAGAATGGAAAGGTGTTATTGATAGAGTTTGGGCAGATGGAATGGACTTATTAAATAAACATAAGGCATGACTTAGTTTACTGGAAATACTTAAGGTTTAACTTATATATTATAAAAATTGAGAGCTGATAGAAGCTCTCAATTTTTTATGACTTGTTTTTTCTATTTTTAATATAAAGTACACCAAATAAGAATAATAGATAAACTATGAACAATAATAAAGTATATAGATAAAATATAGGCTGACCTGTTTTATATCCTGTAATAGGAAGACTCAAAGCAATCATTAACGGGAATCCAAAAAACAAGCCGACAGCACTACCCATAACTAAATTTTCAGCACCATCAGAATCAAAGCTAGGATCAATTCCTCTTAAAAGAGCCATTCCTGTAGATATTGTACCAGTTAACATGCCAAAAAAACCTACAATATTTTCCAGAGTATTATTTTTAAAGAGTTTTTTACACATAAAAATTACGTAAAGAGCAGTTACAATACCGCCTATAGTAGTAATTAATATAATAGGAGTTACATAATCTTTCAGTGCTTGTATTGATATGGCTGCTATTGATGCAGTAATCATAAAGTCAAACGCTCCGCCGGCAATTCTTTGAAGCAGATAGTTATTAGGCTTACTATAGATAATAATGTTCCTTTTTCTTAATTTATCCCATATAGTTTTAGCTAAAATACCATATACGCTTCCAATAGTAAAATGGAATCCCCATAGTAGATCAGATATAGTTTGCCCTATTTCTCCTAATGGGTATAATATTTTAGAAAGACCAACTAGAGTTAAGACTGTTGCAAGATAGACTATACCTATCATAGAGATTTGAATAGATATTTTATCAAGTCCCTCGCTTAAAGGTATTTCTTCTGGATCAGACTCTTCATATATCTTAACTCTTGGATTATTCACATTACTATCATGTTTTTTAATTTTATTTCTTCTGCGTAAAAAGTTCATTAATGGAATTCCTATTAAGGAAGCCCATAAGAAACCAAAGGTTGCAATAGTAAGACCTATACTTCCTCCATATATAAAACCTAATTCTTCCCAAGTTGTACCGATAGAAAAAGCCTGACCCGGACCTTGTCCATAGCCAAGAGGTAATAAAAGTCCAAAGCCTACAAATAAGTCAGGAAAAATGGTATAAAACAATATAAGTGAAATTGAAAAACCAATAATCCCTTGAATTAAATAAGTACTTACGATAAGGATACCTGAATTTAAAAAGCTTTTATTTATATTTTTATTTCTATCTTTAAGTGCTAAGGCAATAAATCCTACTGCCATTAAATGATATACTAATGAACCTAAGTGATTTGAATCAATAGGAACGAGATTAATTATATCTGGTCCTAGTATTAATCCAATAAATCCTGCAATAACCGATGTAGGTATAATAAAATTTTTAAGAACCTTAATTCGTGATTTTATAATATTAGCTAAAAAAATAAATAATGATAACCATATAAAAGTTAGTACAAGTGTACCTATTTGAATAACCTCTAACCATTCCTTATTCATAATTCACCTTCCTTTTTTTATTATTGTTTTTTTCTAATTCTTTTTTCTTACATATATTAAGGGCATTAACCCATTTGTAGGCTGAAGTTCTTGAGTTTCTAAAAGTTAATCTATGAAGTTTATCATTATAGTAAAATTCAATCATATTATTTGATTGTATATTTAAACCTACAATTTTATCAAAGTAAAAAATGATTTTTTCGTGATTATCACTTAAAAAATAAAAATAATCAGGAGTTAATCGAATGTTTCCGGTATTAATGGGAATAAGTTTATTATTCGTATCTTTATATAACATAGTGTTGTCATTTTTTAGTAAAATTGCTTCTTTAGATAACTGTGAATAAGTTTGAGAGGTATTTATTAAGCTTTTTAGATTTTTAATTTGCCATACGTTCCAATCTCTAGGATTATCAAAGATTAAAGGTTGTTTTTCTGCTTTGAAAAGTCCTTTTTCTGTGTAGATAGTTTCATAATGACATTTTTCGCAGTAAAATGTATTAATTTTAGATTTCATCGTGTCAATAGATTTACAACTAGGGCATGTAAATAAAAGGAGTTCAAGATGTTCAGCTAAATTTTTTCCTTTATAGCTGAACATGTATTTCCTTTGAAATTCGTACTCATCATGGAATAATGATGATACCAGCGTTTGATTAATTTCATTTTCTGAAAGACTTGGAATATCAGAGTCCGAAAGTATTTTTTTGTATGAAATTAATATCTTGCCTTTTCTATGGCTGTTAGACCAACGCGGCTCACTTAAGTAAGCTCCTTTAAGTTTCACAGCAATAACGGGGATTTTTAAAGTTTTAATAAGTTTAACAGTTGAATAAATAATTTCTTTGGTATTACCGTCCCAGTTTCTGCTTCCTTCGGGAAAAATTCCAATAACCCTTTTATCTTTTTTAGCGTGAAGTAATGTTTTTACTGTTGAAAAATCGGGTTTAAATTTAGTTTTAGGAATTGCACCCATATAATTTAGTACTTTTCTTAGCATTGTACCCCTGAAAAACCTATCAGCTGATACAAAGGCTATAGATTCATCAACATATAAATTAACTAAAATAGGATCCCAATTGTTCACATGATTACCCACAACAAGATAAGGAGGGTTAAGATCTTTTGTTTCATTAAGGTCAACTTCAATATTAGACTTATGTTTAAGGTACATTTTTAAAACAAATTTAACAAATTTAAAAAAATATTTATTAGGCCTGTTTGGTGCATTTTTAACTATCATATGTCCATCTCCTTAGATATAAGCTTGTCTTACAAATATTATATCGTTATTTTTTAGTTAAGTCATCTAATTTTAATTGATACTTTATAATTTTAACATTTTTTTTACTTAGTTTTACTTTATGTTAAAAATCGACATTATAGAACTAGAGTTTAAGTAATACCGTTACGTTGTCGATATATATAATAACAAAGTAAGTATATAAGGAGTGCTTATTTATGAAAATTACCAGCGAGATTTTTAGTAATTCTTATACAAATAATAATCAAAATATAGATTTAAAAGAAAATGAAATACATAATGCTAGTATTAAAACTAGGCTTTCAGATAATCAGGCAGTAGTAAAAATAAGGGGTAAAGATTTTAATGTAAACTTTCAAGGTGAAGTGCCAAAAAGTGACAATATTTCTCTCCAAATACTAGGTATAAAAGACAATACAATTACTGTAAAGGAAGTTCCTCATTCATTAAGTAGAATAGAAGAAAATTATGCTGTAGAAGATATTATATCTAAATTTAATATGAAGATTACAGATGAACTTAAACAAGCCGTTAAAATCATGAAGGAAAATGATATACCTATAAACAAAGAAACGCTTAAAAATGTAGAAGAATTTATCAATAAGGCATCTGGGAGTACATCAGATAAACTTGACACAATTTCTTCATTAGCAAGAAAAGGAATTGAACTTAGTCCATCTAATCTAAAAGCAGTTCATGAAGCATTACATGGAGAGGGTTTAATAGAATTATCATCTCAAGAGTTATTAAGTATAGAAGTAATTAAGGATATTAGGACAGCATTAGCTAAGGGTGAGAGTTTAGATAAAATTTCTCAAATGATAAAAGAAAAGATTTTAGATAAAGAACTTGCCTCAAAGTTAGAAAAGGTTTTAAATCAGGCTAATATACTAAAAGATTTAGGAAAAAAAGAAGAAGGGTTATTAAAAATAGTAGACGTTCTTGATGAGATTGAAGGTAATATTACTCTAGCAGATAATACATTAAATGATTTCAATATAAGTGATCTTCAAAATAACTTAAAGATACAGGAAGCTTTATCAGGTCTAGACCCATCAGCCAAGGCTTTTATAATGACTAAAATAAGCAATGAAATGTTACAGGCAACAGATAAATTTAAAGATTTAAAAAGAGAAGTATCAAGAAATATCGATACCATGATTAAAATAGCTAAAAGCACCAATACTAATGTATCAGACTATGTCAAAGGTATGTTGGAAAAAAGTATAGATATTATAGATAAGGCTATATTGAAAAGTGATATTACTTTATATACAGATATGAAGACAGAAAGACAGTTATTAGGAATTAGCAGCCAATTGGCTGATGCTAGAAGAATGATTTTCAAGGGCAATAATAGTCAAGCTGCTGACATTTTAAATAATGTAAAAGAAAAACTTTTAAATATGAATTGGAAGGCATCAGAAAATAAAGTCATTCATGGTGTAACTAAGCATAGCTTATTTACAGATAATACTGTTTTACAGGACAGGCTCAATTTAAATTTAAATAATATTGTAAATAATTTTCAAAATCATCAACCTACTGCCAGAAATACATTTGATTTTTTTAGAGCATTAGGATTAAATTATGAGAGTGAGGTTGCTCAAAAACTTGCTGGTAATTTAGAAGAACTATCTCAAAACGATATTCAAAAAAACTTAAAGTCAATGCTTCTAAGATTAACAGAAAAAGAAGGAAAAATATTACATGAAAACTCCAACAGTCAAAATATTGTTAAAACATTAAATAATTTAACAGGGCAGCAGCTCCTAAGTAAAAATGATACCAATTCTCATGAGCAAAGTATGTATTTTAATATCCCTGTAAATATTGAAGGTGAACTTAAAAATTTAAAGCTTTTTGTTAAAGGAAGAAAGAAAAATGAAAAGATAGATTGGGAGAATTCCAGTTTATACTTTTTAATTGAAACAAATAAAATGGGTTCTACCGGCATTAATATATCTTCAGTTGAAAGAAATCTTTCCTTAACAATTAAAAATGATAATCTAGGATTAGAAAATAAGATTACTAAATTATCAGATAAGCTAAAGAAAAATTTAGAGGAAGTAGGATACAATGTGGTAGGATTTAAATTTACCCGCTTAAATCAGCAGATCAAGGAAAATGATAAAGAGAATAAACTAAAACAGAAATTTGTCTTACCAAATAGATTAAATCAGAAAGGATTTGACTTTAAGATATGAGAAATAAAAGCTTTAATTTAAAGAAGAAAAAGGAGATAAATGGTTCTTCAGCAGCAGCATTACATTATGATGACAGTAGAGATGACACTCCTAAGTTAGTGGCTAGAGGTAAGGGAGAAGTGGCAAAGAGAATTATAGAAATGGCAAAGAAAAATGATATACCCCTTCAAGAAGATTCTAATTTAATAGGAAATTTAATTGATATGGATTTAGGAGATAACATTCCTCCACAGCTTTATACAGTAATAGCAGAAGTATTATTATTACTGGAAGAAATGGAGAACAGCTTCTAAAGACATCATGAATTTTAGCCGATATAATATACAGAAGACTAAGGGAGGTGTACCCTGTGATAGAAAATTTAACAGAAAAAGCTCTTCTTGAAAAAACTTCACAAGAGATTACCAGTATTTTATACAAAGCTTGTATTGAAAAACTTCAAAACGCAATAATAGCTATTAATAATAATGATTATGAAAATGCAAATTACTTATTACAAAGATGTAATGACATTATATATCGTTTGGGTGCAGGAATTAAGTACGAAGCAGGAATTATCGCAGACCAGCTTGATAGTTTATACAATTATACAGCAGAGTTATTAATTGAAGCTAACCTAAAAAAGGATGTAAAGTCTATAAAAATAGCATTAAAAATTATAAATGAGATTTCAGAAGCTTGGGACATTGCTATGACAAAGGGTATTGACAAAGGAAAGCCTAACAAGAAAGTACTGAAATATGAAGAGACAAATGTAACTGACGAAAAATCTCATACATATTACAAATAATTAAGGAGGATTTCTAAATGAGAATAAATCATAATATTCAAGCATTAAATACATATAGACAGTTATCTATGAATCAGAAAAGATTTTCTAAGCACTTAGAAAGATTATCATCAGGATTAAGAATAAACAGGGCATCAGATGATGCTGCGGGTTTAGCTATTTCAGAAAAAATGCGGTCACAGATTAGAGGTCTTAAGGTTGCAGATAGAAATTCACTAGATGGAGTATCAATGATCCAGACAGCAGAAGGAGCATTAGGAGAAGTACATAATATCTTAAATCGTATGCGTGAATTAGCAGTTCAAGCTTCTAATGGATCTATGTCCCGTGAAGATAGATTAACAATTCAAGATGAGATTAATCAGCTTACCTTTGAAATAGATAGAATATCGGATGACACTAATTTTAATGGTAAAGCATTATTAGCAGGAAATCTTACAGCTAATGCTTTTATGACTGATTCAAGCGAGCATATTACAGAAGTATCGCCTGGAAACTTTTCTGGAACTATACCTGCAGGCGAAGAGGTATATTTGAGCTTTCTGGAGTCTCCGGTTAATGGGAGTGACAGCTTGGTAATTGATGGTCTGACAATATTTTTTAACACTCCTGCTGTACCCTATGATACCGTTACAGATCAAGCAACCATTGATGCTTCAGGTAAAACTGTTGATGATTTAATGGCTGAGATAAATATTGTTATGGGTTTAGCTGATGCAGACGGGGCTTTGCCAAACGTAGCAGATCATTATATAATTGATAACTCTATATATATTGAGGGTGGAATAACTGGAGCAACAATAACCTATAATGACCCAGACTATGAACCAAGACCTGATCAACCAATGAAAGTTCCTATGCAGTTAGGTGCAAATGAAGGTGAGAGTATGGAAGTCATTATTTCAAATATGGATGCAGCATCTCTGGGATTAGCCAGACAAGCTAATTATAGTGATTCACCTCCTATACTACCAGGAGCTAATGCACTGGGGGGATTAGATGTAAGTACATCTCGAACTCATGCTAGTAATGCAATAGGTATTATTGATACTGCTATTGAAAGAGTAACTTTACAAAGATCAAACCTAGGTGCATATCAAAACAGACTGGAACATACCATAAAGAATTTAGGTACGGTTACAGAAAACCTTACAGCTGCCGAATCAAGGATTAGAGATGCTGATATGGCTCTTGAAATGATAGGTTTTACGAAGACAAACATTATCAATCAATCAGCAACTGCCATGTTAGCTCAAGCAAATCAAATGCCTCAGGGAGTATTGCAGCTGCTACAGTAATAATTAATGATTGGAAGGGATTTTTATGAAGGTAAATAGAGTAGAACGCTCAAAAGTAGAAAATATAAAGCAGAATAAGCCAGAAACATACTCAGAAGTTTCTTTTAAAGAGCTGATGTCCGATAGACGAGACAGTAAAGCACAAGAAAGATTAAATAATATGTTTGAAGATATTAAAGAACAAGGTAAGGTTTTATCTGAGAAAAAAACTGTCGATAATCTTATGAAGTATAAGAAGATGGTAAAGGATTTTTTAAACGAAGCTGTAGAGTATGGGTTAAAGCTTGAAAAAAGAGGTGGATTTAGACGAGGAGGTCGATCCAGAATACTAAAACTTATATCTCAAGTTGATAAGAAGCTTTTAGACGTTACTGATGCTGTTATAAACGATGAAAAAAGGGGTTTAAACATATTAAAGCTCGTTGGTGAAATAGAAGGATTACTTATAAATATTTATGCTTAAGAGATATAGTATTACTACGTAAACAGTCAAGATTTTTTTCTTTTGACTGTTTTTGTTTTATGCTAATATTTAGCTATATAGACACCTAAGTTTAAGACAAAAAAATATATACCTGATATTCTGCATGTCTAAACAAATTTTTTTATTTAGACATGTGGAATATCAGATACAAGCTTCTATCTTGCTTTTGAACTGCAAATTTTCTTTAACCTTCTTTCATATTTTGAGTTTAACACTTTTGATACAATCCCTAATAATCTTCCAATTCTCCAACTTAAATTTGACTTAGCTCTAATTAAAATAGTAAAATTATAAAAAACTATAAAAGATTTCATATGAGTTTTATATAATAAAACACAGTGGGAGGTATTAAAATATGAATATGTTTAAGCATAGAAAATCGAGAATTCTATTAATATCTATTCCAATTATAGTTTTCTTACTCTATGTAAGCGATTATTATAAAGCTATGGCTGAAGTAATATCTTTTATGTCTTCTGACGATAATGTTGAATTTATCGAAAATTCACCTTGGATTGAATATGAAGCAAAAAATAAAGAAGTTACAAAGGGATTGATTCTGTATCCAGGCGGCAAGGTTGAAGCAGAGGCATATTCTCCTTTAGCAAAAAGAATAGCTGAATCTGGATTTAAGGTGATTATAGTTCCTATGCCCTTTAAACTGGCTGTATTTTCTCCCAATAAGGCTAAGGAGGTTATTAACACCTACACTCAAATAGATAAATGGTATATAGGCGGGCATTCCCTTGGTGGTGCAATGGCATCGCGGTTTACCTGTAATAATTTGGATATTATAGAAGGATTAATACTTCTAGCATCCTATCCACCTAATAGCAGTGATATGTCATCCAGTACAATAAGAGTTCTATCAATATTAGGTACAGAGGATGGATTAGTTGACAAAGATAAAATTGAAGCCTCAAAGGAACTTCTGCCAGAAAGTACAGAATTCCTATGGATAGAAGGAGGAAATCACTCTCAGATGGGATGGTATGGCTTTCAATCAGGAGATAATACCGCTACTATAAAAAGGGAAGAACAACAGGATATTATCACAACATCAATAGTACAGTTCATGAGTATCAATTAAAACTGATTTGCTTTAGGATGGGGTCAGGCTCACTATTAAACTTTATGATATAATAATGTAGAGGTGAGAGTTTAAAAGTGAGCCTGACCCTCTTAATGTATGTGTATCAAATTATATGGAAAATAAAAAATGAAATTATAGTTTTAAATAAGCTTGTTTTGCTTATGATGTGGTCTTATGAAAATATAATACCATATAAATGCAGTAGTTTAGAAATTGCTCCTTCTTGATGCAAATAGAGAAGGGGCTTTTATAATTTGTTAGAAATACAATAATCGGATGAAAGTAAAAAAAATAAGGAGATGATAATTTATGAAGGATTGAACAAATTAGCATCGAAGTACATATTATAAATAAAAAAATTGTGGGATTGATGGGGGGTAAAAAAATGAGTAAATACCTTAAAGGATTTATTGCAGGAATAATTATAACTGTAATACTAACAATTGCACTAGGATTTAATACAGTAATAAATGAAGGAAATGATATTATATTCAACTCTATCAGCCTAGAAGTTAATGGAGAAAAAGATGATGAAGACGCCATATCTTATGAAGGTACTATGTATGTTCCGTTAAAAAAAGTGGGAGAGAGGCTATTTAAAGAGGTAAGTTGGGACGAAGAAACATCCACTGTTAGCATTGATGACTATTTAAGTATTAGTAATAACAGAAAATACGAATGGTATATAGACCAAAAAGATACAGGCATATATTCAAGAGTTAATTGTGCGCCAACAGTGTCGGTAATGGCGGCTAAGTGGGCAAACGAAAATTTTAATAAGACAGTACAAGATGCTAGAGAATTATATAAAAGACATGAGGGTGCTTGGTATGAAAGTTATATAAGAAGGTTTTTGAGCACGTATGATATTCCATTTACTTACGCTTATAAAACTAATATTAAAGATATAAAAGAACATCTAATACAAGGAAACATTATAATTATATGTATTGATACTACTTATTTATCTGAAGTGCCTAATGATTTTAGAAAAACCGGTAAATTTTATCCTGCTAATGGAGGACACGCTTTAATAGTTAAAGGATTTAAAGAAATTACTAATTGCTTATATTTTGAAGTATATGATCCAAATAGTGGGGGTCGAAAATATGAAGATGGGACTCTAAAAGGTAAAGATAGATACTATAAAGCAGTGGAACTACTTTATGCTGCTCAACGTTGGCAGGATACTTATATAGTCGTTTCAAAATACGAAGATTAATCATTAGGAATAGACAAGGGGACAGTGAAGAGATCACTGAAAAACACCTCTTTTTCAGTGATCTCGGACGCTTAATTTATCTTGTGGTTACAACATGCATTGGAATAATAACAACTGTTGTTGGGCTTCCTTAATAATAGGGTCAGGCTCACTATTAAACTAAACTATTCAAAGGCTTAGAAGTTAGTGAATGACGAAATTTAGATAAAATAGATTTTATTAGAGCAAAAGATTTTGGTGAAGGTAATTTTAGAATATTCTTTGTTGAACCGTACTATAATAAAATGCGGTTTTTCACCAAGCGATTAAAATAAAGGAAGGTATTATATGCAAAAATTAATTTTATTAGTATTTATTGCTTCTGCAATTTTAGTTTCAGTCTGTAACGTTAATTATAGTAAGAATGTTACTATAAAGGAAGAGTTAAATGATACAGAAACTGTGAATACAGAATCAAGTGAATATGATTATTTAAGTGATTGGTTCGAGATTGAGAATATTACTGCAGTAATAAAACATCCCTTTGAAGATAAGGAAGTGGCTGTGGTATCAATTAAAGATAACTCAAATAAATTGGAAAACTACTTTATTGTAATTGATGAAAATGGAAAAGTATCTGAAAAGTATTCAATTCCAGATAATACAATGATAATGAGTATAGGTGTGGAAAAAGTAAAGGATGGCTATAACATAGTTCTAATATCTAAAAACCAGCATCAAATTACACTTAGAACATATCTATCAATAAAAAATTCTGATATTATTCCTCTTAGGATAGATTTCTGGGGTTTAGAATCAGATTACAACAATTTAGAACATAGTTTTAACGAACTTCAATTTTCTTTATCAAACTCTATTGAATTTTATGATGGACCAACAGGTGTCCTTCTTGGAATTGAGGTTAATGGAGAGAATAAATATTCACTTGTTAGTAACTACTATGAAGACAATAAAGATAAAGAAAAATCTTATACAGTGCATTTATGCCATGCTAATGCTCAATCATTTTTAATAAGAAATCGTTATTATAGAAATTTATATGATGCAAATAATATAGATTATTTTGATAGAGTTGATTTAAGTGACGAAATGATTAAAGATGAAACTTTGATTAACATCTTAACCGAGAATCTTGACTTACTTACAACAAAATATTGGAGAGTGCTACTTCCAAAAGATTACATTATAATCTCTTATGATACTGGTGACATAAATTCGGATGGTTATATTGATCATGGTATAGCGATAGAAAGGTTACCAGGACTTTTTCATGAAGAGCGAATGATATTTGTATTTCTATCTAATGGAGAAGATGAATTTACAGTTTTAAGAGATGTAAATTACTTGGCACTTGGTGCTTATGAGGGTGGTATTTTGGGAGACCCATTCAGTGGATTGAGTATGAAAGATGATATTTTGACAATAGAGAATTATGGTGGATCTTCTGATAGATGGGGACATAAATACCTATTTAAAGTTATAGAAGATAAATTACAATTGATTGAAAGCAGATATCTCGTTCACAACACAAATACCGGTTCTGGTATAGAAACTATTAATGACTATTTAACAGGTACCAGTAATAGGTATTCTTATAGTTATGAAGAAGAATTTGATGGTCTTTTAATTAGTTCAGTTTTTATTGAACAAATTGAAACCATGTATTTTGATGTCGAATTTTCAAGTGAAAAATTCATATCTAATTCTTATGACGGAATTGAAGAACCGTTGCCTAGTTTGTATGGAATACCATATGGTCAAAAGTATTGGCAGGGTGAGTTGAGACTTACTTCTGAGAAAATATTAGATTATGTAGCAGATTCACTTTATTCAGATTTAGTAAAAACTCAATACTCTTATTCAGATGACACACTGGAAATATATTCAAAACTACTCTCGTACGAAATGCCTAGATACTTTTATAAAAGTGATGAAAAAATACTATGGTATGGCGGTATAATTCTATGGAGATCAAATGATATAACCACTCATAGGTTATATATTCATGATAAAGAATTAAATCAAACTACAGAGATCACTCTGTATATTGATGATGAAGGAAAGATTAAATTAAATGATTATGAATAAAAACCGCAGTCTAGTGTCATACGGTGAACTGTATCATAAGTAGCGGGGTTTTTCTAGTTAAATATGTAGTATAGTTATTTTAAATTTATCAAATATAATAACCACACTTTTAGGAAGAACTACAATATACATTAAAGTATGGGAGAGAGAATATGGAAATTGGAGGATTGAGCTTTGAAGAAAGAAGGACAAGTTAAATATTATAAAATTGGAGAAATATCTAAGATCTGTAATATACCTGTCAGGACGTTACATCACTACGATGATATTGATTTATTGAAACCAGCTAAGGTTGATTCCATAAATAACTATCGTTACTACTCTCGTGATCAATTACTAGAGATAAATACCATTAAATATTTTAAGGCAGCTGGCTTCTCACTTAACCAAATTAAAAAGCTTCTAGAAAGAAATGATTTAGAATACAGTCAACAGATGATTAAATCTAAAAGTGAAGAAATTGAAACAAATATATTGAAACTCACAGCATTAAGGAATAAGTTAAATCTATATCTTCAAAAGATGACCAGTAATGATCAAAGCTTGACTACCTCTATTGACATTTGTGTGAAAGATATTCCTGTTTCATATGTTGCATATTCAAGATATATTGGACCCTGCAATTATGATGAATTTTATTTAAGATTTACTAAGTTAACCAATATAGTAGAAAATAATGATCTTCAAATGATTGGTACAATGATGGCTATTTATTATGATGATTATAGAAAATTTGATTATTCACAAGCAGATATAGAAGTGTGCGTTAAAGTTGATGAGAATAGAAAATATGATAATGCTGTGAGGAAATTTGGCGGCTTTCTTGGAGCAGTAGCTTATCATTACGGAAGTTATAAAACAATGAATCAAACGTATAAAAAAATGTTAGATTGGCTGGAGAAGAATAACTTAGTTTTTGTAGGAGGAGCAGTTGAAAATTATATAATAGATGTCATAACTACTAGTTATGAAGATGAGTATATAACAGAAATAATATTACCCGTAAAAAAGATAAATTAATTTATTGACTCTACAGTAGCTGTATAGTCTATAATTTTGTTAGAGAAAATTTTGAGGAGGAGATATAAATGACTGCAATAAAAGTTATTTCATTATTAATTTTACTAATTACAGTAGTAATAGTACTGTTTTTAAATTATGTTGGTTTCTTTTCTAAAATTGTTATTAAGAAAAAAGAAATAGGACCTTATGTTTTAGTATACGAAGACCATAAAGGTGATTATAAGGGAACAAAAAAGATACAAGATGATATTTACTATTCACTTTTAAATAAATATGGTATTGAAGCTTTTAAGGGATTTGGAGTATATTATGATGACCCTAAGAAGGTTGCGAAAGAAAAATTAAGAAGTATAGCTGGCTGCATTTTGGAAGAAGCTGATTATGATTCCATTGAAAAACTGAAAGAGAATGGTTTTAATATTAAAGAAATACCAAGACAAAACTCTATGGTAGTAGAATTCCCATATAAAAATCCACTATCAGTTTTTATCGGGATTATGAAGGTATATCCTGAAATGAATAAATTTATTGAAGAGAATAAATTAGAACAAAAGGAGATAATGGAAATTTATGACGTTCCGGCTAAAAATATTATTTATATAATGAACAAACAATAATAAAAAAACGCCGTTACACATAGTACAGTGAACTGTATCATAAGTAATGGCGGTTTTGTTGTGATTACATACTATATTACAGATTATAAAAAACAAAGAACAGGAACTTTTGCTTTTTATGATATTACTTAAATTTCTAGAAATCATATCTTTTATTAAGTATAGTATAAAGCTAAAATGTGATATTGTAAAGATACTTTACAATATAGAAAGGCTATAAAGATATATTTTAATTTTTTTAATTAAAGAGCTTCGCAATAAACTATACTTAATTTGAAAGATATAGAAATAGAAGTTATACTTTTCTCATACAAAAACTTTTGTAGGAGGAAAAATAGTTATGAAAGAAGAGAGTATAGCAGTTAAAACCAAAACAAATGAATGTTCAGTAATATATAGACATCTTGTACTTGAGGGTACAGCATATGACGTGGGAAAGAAATTTGGTAAACATATTAGGACAGAAAATAATAGAATTAGAGATTTTCATATAAAACCCTCATTATTAGATAAAAACGATAAAACACATATACAACAAGCTATAAAATATTTTGATGAGTATTGTCCAGGAATTAATGAGGAGATAAAAGGTTTATCAGAAGGACTAGGATTAGATATTGAACACCTAATACACTATTTTGTATCATATAGAAGCAAAGGTAATTGTAGTCAGATGGTTGTGCTTCCTAAAATAACAGAAAATGGACATATTTATCTTGCCAGAAATTACGATTATTGGACACAAGCATCAGATTTATGTCTTATTACCACGAGAGTAAAAGGAAAGTTTAGTCACATTGGATTTTCAGAATTAGGGTTTGGACGTAATGATGGCATAAATGAACATGGATTATGTATTAGTATGTCTAATGCAGCACCTGGAAAAACATCAAATAGTTTTGGTTTTGAGTTTTGGGTAATTATAAGGTCAGTATTAGATTCATGTAGGAATATTGATGAAGCTGTGGAATTGATTTATAAGATTCCAACATCAACATATACAAATTTTATTGTTGCAGATAGAAATGGTAATGCAGCTTTAATTGAAGTAGCAGGCTTGAAAAAAGCAGTTCAAAGGATTAATCAATTTGATTCTAAGCAATATTTATGTGCATCTAATCATTTTATTAGCAAAGAAATGTTAAAGTATGATGATGCAAGATATTGGGATTCTGTTGCTAGATATAAAGCAATGGAACTACGTATTAATGATGCTATTCCATACGTTACTAAGAATACAATAAAAAATATTCAATCAGACTTTATTCCTTTAGGTATATGCTGTCATAATTATAGAAGTAGATTTGGAACTCTTTGGTCAGTTATATATGATGTAACAGATATTAATGTTGAAACATGTTTTGGCTCACCAAAAGCAAATGAGTGGTATGAGTTTGACTTAAAAAGCTCACTAAATGAAAGTGAATATTCAGCATTGCTGCCAAATGATGACAAGAAACCTATATGGAAAAAACTACCGCCAGGAGCGAATGATTGCTCAAATTTTGAGATAGTTTAACTTAAATGTGCGAAATTCTCCCATCTTCTATAAGTGGGAGATGGATAGCACTTGCTGATAGGCAAAATTTGTGACAAACTATATTCATTAGATTATACTGAAAGTCAATCATACAAATAAAACTAAATAATAATAATCATTCAGTGTTCTTGTTGAATTATCATCTAGTAATGGTTATAAAGTACAGAAGAAAAGTCATAGATG
>JANQLB010000124.1 GCA_028280805.1 Tissierellales bacterium | reverse complement strand
ATCATCTATGACTTTTCTTCTGTACTTTATAACCATTACTAGATGATAATTCAACAAGAACACTGAATGATTATTATTATTTAGTTTTATTTGTATGATTAACTTTCAGTATAATCTACTGAATACAGTTTGTCACAAATTTTGCCTATCAGCAATTGCTATCCATCTCCCACTTATAGAAGATGGGAGAATTTCGCACATTTAAGTTAAAATTTATCTATGTTTGTGATTATTTATTTTTAAAGACCTATGATTAAAACCGTACCCTATATCCATAGCAGATAATATATTATCTTTTTTAAATGTTCTTATAGCTCTTTTGTCCAAATCTATAGCTTTTATATAATCTTTTTCCAGTTTTAGAACCTGAATATTTCTTTTAGAAACTTCCATACCTTTTAAATATATGATTGTAATAGGCTTATGTCTATCAAAAGAATACTTTAACTGCTTTTGAATCATATTCTCACCACCTATATTTCTTTATTTGTATAGAAATATTAATATATTTTTATTATATCAGAACATTTGTTCTGTAGCAAGGATAAAAAAACAGAATATTTTCTAGTAATAATGTCAGTCTTTGTTTAAAAAAATTAAATTCTTTTCAGAAAATTATTATTTTGGACTTTTTCAATAATGAAACAGAAAGAGAATTTTAGAAGATTAAAAAATAATTAGGACATAACTATAAAGATTTAAACTATAAATCAATCTTTTTATTAAATCATCAGGAGAAATTCTAAGTAATACAAAATATTTTAGCATTTTATATAACTTTATTCTTAAATTTACTTAATCTTTAATCTTAAAGTAAGAATGGGATACTTTAAATTCCATCTTTCTTTAGATGGTATTTAAAGCATCCCTTTGTGATTTACATCTTAATTGTTAAATAACTTTTTTATTTTTTTCCACAAGCCTGATCCAATCATTTCATCTGCAACCTTTAGTACATCCTGAATAACTTGTAAAACATTCTTTTCTCCTAACCAGTATTTTTCGACTAATTCAGGAGAGGTGTCATTAATAATCTTTCTTAAAACAAAAGCTCCTAAAGCAACATCATCTATAAAACCTAAAGGTCCTACTATAATTTCCGGTAAAAGATCCAGTGGAGAAATATAATATGCAATTGCACTAAAAAGCAAAGCTTTTGAGCTAATTGATACATCCTTGTTTACAGACAATTTACATAACAGGTAGAAAAAATCCGGTGCTAGTAAAAGATATTTTCCATATTTATATTTTCGTCCTTTTTCTGATTCAAGGTAATTAATTATCTTCTTTCTAATCTTCTCATAAAAATCTTTATTTTCTTTATTATCTAATTGAATGTTTTCTAAATTATTATTGTCGTTATAATTGTTTTCCATATAACCACCTCTTAAGATTATAAAAACTTAGTTATATTATCTTTAGCTTATAACGTATATTCTATCACATTTTTATGAGTGCTAAACATCAATACTAAAGTTTAAAGCTAAACTTTTTTACTCGTGTTTTTTAACTTATTTCTTTTAAATATATTTTTAATCTTTATCATCGGATTAATTCTAATTGCAGATAATACAAGAAGAATACAAGACACGAGCAGACTAACTCCAATGTTTATATAAAGAGGAGAAAGTGTATTACTTTGAGTACCATATGATATTAAATCATCGAAAATGTTAAAATCTATCTGATTTTCAAGTATAACAGAAATACCGCTAAATGGATTAAAGTACATAATTATTGGGTAAAAGGACTGTGGATTCTGCACCGTTATTACTCCGGAAACTATTCTGGAAAAATAATAAGCTCTCAATATAATTGTGAAAAACAAAGTGCCTCCAACTAGAAACAATGCTATAATATAACTTACCACTGTTGATGTAGATGTTTTTTTCAAAAATGCTGATGTAAATATCCCGATACTGCCAAAATAAATAGCATTTACTATATAAAATGCAAATAATACAATTATATTTTGAGGAGAAAATCCTCCAAATAAAAGCAATATGCTCATTATTGGTATTGACACTATAAGTAACAATATTACAAGAACTAAAGAAGACGAAAGTTTACCAAGAATTATTGATATACTTGAAAGTCTCGTTCCTATAAGAAGGTCAAAGGTACTTCTTTCTCTTTCACCACTAATACTGCCGGCAGTGGTGGCAGGTACTATATAAATTATTAAAAGCATCTGTATAACAGCTACAGCTAAGTATATATCTCTTAGTGAACCGGGCCTAAATCCATGATGATAGCCTCTTGACATAAAGTTATTCATAAAAACAAAGAGAAACAGACCACTAATAAGTAAAATATATAATGATATTATAATAGGAGTCTTCCATGTACGCATTCTAGTTCTCAGTTCTTTTTTTAATACAGGATTTATCATTATTCTTCCCCCTTAGTAACTTTCATAAATATTTCCTCAAGATTATTTTCCATTGGACTAAAAGATACAACAGGAATATCATTATTTACAAGTCTCTTTATTATTTTAACCATATCCTTATCGTCTCCTTGATAGCTAAATTCAATTTTATTATCTTCTCCATATACATAAGTTATAGTTGAATCTTCCTGTAATAGTTTAACTGCGTTTTGGGTAGAGTCTAAAACCTTAATTCTAACGTTATTAGAACTTATAGATTTTTTCATTATTTCATCTACTGTTCCACTCTCTACCATTCTTCCTTTTTCAATAATGCCTATATTAGTACAAAGTTCAGATAGTTCAGGAAGTATGTGTGAGCTTATCAATATAGTTTTTCCCATTTTTCCTAGCTCTCTTAAAATCCTCTTCATCTGAACCCTTGCTCTAGGATCCATACCTGATGCCGGTTCATCTAATATTAATAACTTGGGATTATGGACTAGGCTTCTTGCTAGACATAATCTCTGTTTCATTCCTCTGGATAACGAATCTACATACTCATTTTTCTTACTGTTTAGCTCGACTAAGTCAAGAAGGTCAGATATAACACTCTTAGCTTCTCTATATTGTATACCTGCTAAATCACTATAAAACTCTAAATATTCATCTACCTTAAGATTATCATATACTCCAAAGAAATCGGGCATATATCCAATAATACTTCTCACTTCTTTAACGTTAGTACTCACTTCAATATCATTAATATATATATTTCCACTTGTTTGCTTTAATAAAGTTGCAATAATCTTAAGTGTCGTGGTTTTACCTGCCCCGTTTGGTCCTACAAATCCAAATATCTGTCCTTCTTGTATTTTTAGAGAAAGATTATCTACTGCTGTAATTTTTCCATACTTTTTTGTTATATTATTTAATGTAAGCATTATTTTATAACCCCCTTAACCGAAAAGTTCGGGCTTCGTATTTCTGATCTCTGTTTTGACCTTAATTTAATTTTTGTGCCTTCTTCTTCATCATAATATACATTATCCACTCCATCTATTAAAAGAATTTCTTTAAAGTAGCTTTCCCATTCATTACTTTTGTAATTGTATAAAGATATTTCAAAATCACTTGCCATTAACCCTCTGGTTATATTAATTTCCATTTCCTCTAATTCCATCTTAATATTTGGTTTAACAGCAAAGGTTACAGTTCCTACTCCGTAAAATATATTATTACGTTGACGACGAATGTTATCAGCTTCTAAAATCTTTGGCACAAGTAATCCGTGGGGAATTTCCACTCTTTCTCCTTTTGTAAAACTAATATTTAAAGGGGCAATAATTATATTTCTGTCTATTCGATCAGAGTTAATATTATTTACTATAATATCATCAGAAAGCTTTTCTCTATTCCACCCTATTAATAATAAATTAGATGAAAAATCTGAATAAAGAATTTTATCTATATAATGAAAATACTCAAATAAAATTTCTCGTTTAACATTATCATTTAACATGTCAGTATAGTCAATATCTACATCGGTATATGGATAAATTCCCTGTATTATACTGTGATGTCCTTTAAATGATTCAGTAGTTTTATTTAGCGAGAAATTTAAGGATTTACTCTCACCTTCATCAATATCTCCTATTTTAAAAAAATCATTATTATAAATAATCACTGCACCTTCAATATTTAATCCGGTTAGATTACTAATACTTCCTTCTATATTCTGGTCTTTAATTTTCAAGTCATGAACAATACCCTGACCGGTACTTATTTCATCCTTAACTTCAATAAATTGATTATCCCATGCCGATCTTTTCTTAAAAATCAAATTTTTATTATCATTTTGAGCATATTCTAAAATTATATCACCATCTTCAAACTTATGTCTAACATCATATAATTGTGATTCAGGTCTAAATTGGTATGCAGAAAAGTAAGTACCTTCTTTCATACTAACATCTATATCACCATTACTAAAACTAATAACTGATGCTGTAGTATTTACTACCGACTTATCAGACTCGGGATATATCATTACGGTGGAAATATTATTAGATAATGGTTTTTCAAATCTGGTAGCAAAGCTCCAAATATAAATAAACAGTGAGAATAAAACTACAATTGCAGGTATAGTTATCCAAGCCAATTCTCTTCTATCCAGCTTTTTTAAAATTATATAATTAATCGGTCCTATAAGCAGAATAAATATGATAACTATCCACATAATAACATTTAATGAAGCTGTTCTATCTAGAGGAATGTATTGCAGCATATTATGACCTAGACCCAAACCTAAACCAATAATCTTCTCATTACTTGAAGTAATATATGGTGTTAAAATATTTCTAAAGAAGTTTTCCTTTCCCTCCCATTGCAAAAAGGGATTGAGTCCCAAGTCAAAACCGGCGATAATAACATTACCTAAACCAGTTGATTTATTATATACTAATACTTTATTATCTTGTATAAGTATCTCATTACCTGATTTTTTAATCCCCTGAATAATATTTAAAGGTTCGATAGTATCTCCGTTTATCTGCTTAATTTCATCTAATCCTGTTACTTGAATATAGTTTAAGTCACCTAAGCCCTTAAGAGTTTTTTCATGATTAGCTCCTGTTCCTACTAACAGTAATCCACCTTTATTAACCCATTCTTCCAATGCTTTATTTTCTTGATTAGTCAATATTTCTGTATTGTAATTGTTTATAATTATAATATTGAAGCTTTGAAGTGCTTCCCAGTTTTCTACCATGTTATTATCTATATTTACTACATTAGTATTTATATCATCAAGAGTAGCTCTAACAGTAACTTTATCAGGATTTACATTCTTAATAATATCTTGGAATTCTTTCCTAAATACTAAATTAAAATAGTTTAGACTTTCAAAATCATCACTTAAAACTCCAATATTAATACCATTATGACGCTTACTTTTGGCAATACTGATTTCTTTTTCAGCTATCACAGTATCGCTATCATCAGTGATTTTAACTATAATTTCATTTGCATTACTCCTAATCAAGCTGACAAACTGTAACTCTTTAGTTGAATTTTCTGCTATAGAAATTTCTTTGCTATATGCTGTATATACTTCTTTATCTACAAGTTTATAAGGTATTAATACCTGCACCTTACCGTTAATATCTCTTAAGTTATTTTTGAGCTTAACGTTAATAGGAATCTGACTCTCATATTCATAAAAATTATTAAAACCAATATCTACACTTATTTCAATATCTTTTATCTGAGTACCAAAAACAGATGATAGAGATATTGAAGAAAAAATTATTAAAAAAATTAAAAAAGGTATAGTTTTGCTAATAGTGTTTTTATAAGAAAATTTATTATTCAATTCAATCCCTCCAAAGTATATACTTAATAATGCTGAATAAATAAAGATATTTTTTCCCTTGTATTAGACGTAAAAAATGTTTTTTCGTTCCATCTAAATTCCATTATATTTTATCATATATTATCAATATAAAACAAAATATCTCTTTATAGATTGTGATTAATTTGTAATTGCTTAGAGTGACATTTTCCCTAATTCCATTAAGATTTTGATATATAAAAATTTCCTGCAAAGGCTTTATATAAAGTCATCACAAGGAACTTTATTGATTATTATTTAAATTTTATTTAGTCAAAAATGGACGGTTCTTTCGACACCAAAAAACTAACATAAATTTTTATTTTTGAATAAAAAGCAGACTAGGACAATAATCCTAAACTAGAATTCTGGTTAATGTATATAAATACAGATTGTATCTTCTACTTTAAAAATCCATGAATACTCATCTGAGATTAAACTATTAAAGTCATTTGTTTTATTATATCCTTTAATTATATCAGGATTATTTAAGCGATACACTTTTAGAGAGTTTTCGATACTTATATCTTGTAAATCTTTATTCTTAATTCCTTTAATTTCGTTCTTTGCTTTTGCCAATTCTTTGTCAAGTTTTTCATTAGTAAACCGAATAACGTTTTTATTTAAATTCTTATCAATATCTTTTTGTATGTCATTTTTAGCTAAAATTATAACCGCACTTATTACAATCATAAAAAAAGCAATTCCTATAATGAATGTCTTTTTCATAATATCAACCTCCCTTATTATAATTATACTACATTTCGTATACAGCTTAACCGTATCTTCTTTCATTGATGTTCATATATTGTAAAAAATAGTTATTGATAAAATTTAAAACTAAATATTTAGAAAAATATATACAAGGCATAAAACAATCATGTCTATAAATATAATCTATTAAGTGATGGAATTATATAAGTTTGTAGAAATTTCCCTGAGGTGATTTGATATTAATATAAAAATTTCTAATACCCATAAAAATTATATATTAAAATTTACTTCAATGCTTATTATCATATTAGGACTTTATTTATTTTTTTCAACTGTATTTAAGTGGTTTATGCCTTTTATTTTAGCATATATTATAGCTAATTTAGCAGAGCCGATAGTTTGTTTTTTAGAGAGAAAGTTGAAAATCCCAAGAAAGATATCCAGCTTAATCACAGTATTATTTACATTATTTGTATTAGGTTTAGTTATATTTATAATTGTTTATAGAATGACATACGAGATAAAAAGACTTTCAGAAATATCACCAGAAATTATTGCTAAAATTTCAGATTTCTATAACGAACTACTTGATAAGGGAATTAATTTGTATGATAAACTACCCCTTGAAATCAGTCATATAGTAAATTCTCTGCTTGATACTGTACTTAATAATTTTAACTTGTTATTGATGAATTTAACAGAATATGCAACAAAAATAGCCTATAATTTTGCTGCATCTTTACCCTCTGTTTTAATATTTATAGTTGTATTATTTTTATCTACATATTTTTTAAGCAGCGATAAAAAGAAAATATCTAAGTTTTTATATAAAACTATTCCTTCAACCTTACTATCAAGTTTTTCTTTAATTAAAAAAGATCTTCTATATGCTTTATTCGGATATATAAAAGCTCAGCTTATTCTTATGTGTATAACCTTTATAGAAATTTCTTTAGGTATGGTAATTTTAGGTGTAGATTATCCTATTTTAATAGCATTGATTATAAGCTTTATAGATGCTCTACCGATTGTAGGAACAGGAATAGTGCTTATTCCCTGGGCTTTGTTTTCACTGTTGTCAGGAGACTTAACTACAGCAATATATTTATCTATCCTTTACAGTATAGTCTTATTGGTAAGACAAATACTAGAGCCAAAGGTATTAGGTAAACGAATAGGACTTTATCCGTTAATAACTCTTATGTCTGTTTATGTTGGTCTAAAAGTTTTTGGTCCCATGGGAATTATCTTAGGCCCTATATCAGTATTAATCATCAAAAGCTTAAATAATACTAATATTTCAAAGATTTTCAAATAAAATATTTTGTTTTAATATCCAACAATAGTATTAATTGGTTTAGTACATTTGTTTTTATTACAAAAACTAAATCTGGGGAGTAATATTTTCAAGAAAATTTATTTCTCAAGTATAAAGAAGGGATTGATAGGCAATATGGTTAAAAATAAATTTAAAAAGCAAATGAATGAAATGCCAATTGAAAACCATAGGACTGCTGCATGGGCAAACATTGAAAATCTAAAAAGGGTATCAAGAGTACCTATCCCCAGTGATTACGAAGTAGCTAATGCAAAAGATTATGTAGATAAGAATCAGAAGTAAATTAAAACAATCTCAAGTAAAAATTATTTTTATTTGAGATTGTGTTTTTTTATAAAAAAATATTGTGTTTAGCAAATTTCGATATTTTTCACCAGAATATTTTCAAAATTATCAAAATAGTGTTTATATTAATATAACATTATGATATTATTTAACAGTAAAATATAGAAAACAATTATTTTAATTCTTGTAACTTTAATATCTATAGCTATAAACCTGCATATATCTACATATTTTACAAATCAAAATAACATAATAGGAGGACAAAATGAACAAACGAGGTAACCAGATTATAAGTATTTTATCCTTTGGTAAATCTTATAAGATGTGGCTATTCACTTGTATTCTCTTCAGTCTTCTCGATGTTGCAGTTAACATATTAATTCCATATGCAGGCAAAAAGATTGTTGATATAATTTCAATCGAGAATGGAAACGAGGAATTTCTCACATCTGTATGGTTTATGGTAACACTTTTATTAATGGGAACTATAAATATCTTTTTTAGAAAGCTATCTATATCTAGATTTACAGAATATACAATACGAAACTTAAGAAATAATCTAACATCTCATATACAAAAACTTCCTTTTAATTCTTTTAAAAAACATCATAGCGGAGACTTAGCATCTAGATCAAATACTGACATTGATTTAATAACAACTCTATTAACTCAAATATCTGATTTTATATACGAACCCCTGATTTTTATATGTGCAGTAATATACGGATTAATCTTAAATTGGAAATTACTTTTGGTAACAGTAATTGTATTAGGACTAGCAACCGTATTAAACAATTTTGCCACTAAGCCAATAAGTAAGTTTTCCAGTAAATTGCAAAAGGAATTTGGCAGGGCTAACTCATTAATTCAAGATACAGTAAAAGGAAATTACATTGTAAAATCATTTAATTTAAAAAAAGTATTACAAAATAATTATCAATCTAGTCAAACAAGTTTATATAATCTAGAAATGCAAATAGTAAAACGCAGATTATTCACTCTTACAATAACTACATTTTTACTTACATTTCCTCTAGTTGTTATAAATTTATATGGTGGAAGTTTGACATTTGCGGGCGAAATGACCATTGGAGAATTCACTGCATTTATTGCTATAATTGCCTATTTAGGTCATCCTGTAATTAGATTGATTACACTTGTAAGTAATATGAAAGCTGCAAATGGTGCAGCAGAGAGAATTAATGAAATACTAAACTATAAAATCGAAGAGACATCTAAAGATAAATATATTACTAATAAAGAAACTGATATTGCAGTAGCATTTGAGAATGTTTCGTTTTCTTATGATGATAAAACTACTGTTTTGACTGATATAAACTTTAAATTGCCAAAAAATAAAACAGTAGCATTGGTTGGAGTAAGCGGTGGAGGAAAAAGTACAATTCTTAATCTTGTATGTGGTTTTTATAATATAACTAATGGAAAAATAAAAGTATTTGGAAATGAAATTAACAAAATTGACCTTAAAACATTACGAGCACAAATATCTATGGTAACACAAGATACACATATTTATCCTACAACTGTAGCTAAAAATATAGGATATGGAAAGAAAAACTCTACAAGAGAAGAAATAATTAATGCAGCTAAAATCTCTAATGCTCACGAGTTTATTGTTAATCTGTCAGATGGATATGATACTATTTTAACAGAAAGTGGTTCTAATTTATCAGGAGGACAAAAACAAAGGATTACTATTGCAAGAGCTATCTTAAAAGATGCTCCAATATTACTCCTTGATGAGCCTACATCTGCACTTGATAACAACAGTGAAAAATTAATAGATGAAGCTCTTAAAAAATTTACTAAAAATAAAAGTGTATTGGTAGTAGCACACCGTTTTTCTACAATTAAGAACGCTGACGAAATATTATTACTTAATAATGGTCAAATTGCAGAAAGAGGAAATCATGATGAATTAATAGAAAGCGATACGCTTTATAGGAAATTATATCTTAAACAGTATAAAGAAAGTGAAAACAACAACTTATTTGAAGGGATGTCATATAATGCTTAACAGAAGAAATAGAAATATATACAACCCTCTAGGTTTTATGGAAAAGAATTTTTTACCATACATTATAGGTATTATAGGAGAAAATGCTATTCAAGCTTTTTGTGTTAATATAGTTTTAGCCGTTCTTATGAAAGACATATTTAATGCTGCTGTTGAATTTAATAGAAGTTTATTAATTAGAGCTGTGATAATTGCGTTATCTTCACTTATGATAGCACTTGCACTAAAACCTATCTTCACATATATGTATTCTAAAGCTGCAAAAAAGACTATGAAAAAAATAAGGTTAAAAGCTTATAATCATATGACAGAGCTTCCAGTATCATATTTTGAAAGAGAACATAGTGGCGACACTATGTCTAGACTTACAAACGATATTAAAGTGATTGAAGATATTTATAATGTCCAAATTAAAAGAATTTGTTTTATTTTATTTCTAGGAGTTGGATCTACAGCTTTAATGTTTATATATGAATGGAAGCTCGCATTATTTGCAGTAATAGTTGAGATTTTATCTGTTTTCATAAGTGTAAGAATAGCTAAAAGAATGAGAAAAATTAGTGATAGAGTTCAAATTAAAAAAAGCAAAACAAATGAAAAATTTTTAGATGTAGTTGTTGGATTTAAAACTACAAAGATATTTCAAATTGAAGATGAAATAGTAGATGATTATAAAGAACAAAGTGATAACCTTACAAAACAAATAAAAAAGAGAGATAATTTAAATGCTTTAATCAATGCTGCTGGACTCTTTTTTTACTCAGCTAAATCTACAGGTATATTAATTTTAGGTATATATATGATAATGAAAAATTCAGCTGATATAGGTACTCTTGTTGCGATATTTAATCTTCAAAATAATATGGGTGTGCTTTTTAATTTAGGTGATATTTTAGGAAAATTACAAAATTCCATGGCAGGAGTTGGTCGAGTTGCAAATTTATTAGACGAGAAAACAGAGTCTCATAAATTTGATGATTTAGTTAAAAAAACACCTAACGATTCTATGATAAAGCTTAAAGATGTTGTTTTTAGTTATGATGACAAAAAGGTTTTAGATAATTTATCTATTACAGCAAAAAAAGGTGAATCCATAGCTTTAGTCGGGAAAAGCGGGTGTGGTAAAAGTACGATAGCAAAGCTGTTATTAGGTTTTTATGAATTGAAAGATGGAGATATTTTTATAGATAATAAATCTGTATATAATTACTCATTAGAAGAATTAAGAAATAAATTAGCATATGTACCACAAAATCCATATTTATTTGATGGAACTATAAAGGATAATATAAGATACGGACATCTGAATTCAACAGATGAGGAAATAATCAGCTCCGCCAAAATGGCAAATGCACATGATTTCATTATGGAACAAGAAAATGGATATGATACTCTAATAGGAGAAGAAGGAGCAAAGTTATCAGGAGGACAAAAACAACGTATTGCTATTGCTAGAGCAATAAATAAAGGTTCTTCAATATTATTGTTAGATGAAGCAACATCTGCTTTAGATTCAGAAGCAGAAGAAAAAATTCAACAAACAATAGATAGATTAATGAAAAGTAACACTGTTTTAATTATTGCACATCGCTTAGCTACTATTAAGAATGTAGATAAAATATATGTAATTGATGATGGTAAAGTAGTGGAATGTGGAAGCCACGAACAATTGATGCTAAATGAAAGTTTATATAGTAAGCTATATAAAACTCAATGTAGTTAGTAGATAAGATTCTAGTTTGAAAATATACTAAAAATAAAACTCCTTTCTGTTTTAATTGTTATTTAAAGATTTTCAGAAAGGAGTTTTATTTTTTAACACGTTTTATTAATACTGCATCTCTGCCATTCGTCTATATGTCTCATATCTATCTTTAGCATCTTCCTCAGCCTTTTTATATAATTCTTCAGCAATATCCGGAAATGTGTTTTGTATCTGTGAGAAACGCAGCTCAGATAAGATATAATCTCTAAACGATGACTTAGGCTCTTTAGAATCAAGTATAAACGGATTTTTACCCTGTTCTTTTAGTTGAGGATTATACCTATACAAATGCCAGAACCCTGATTCTACTGCTAGTTTTTCCTGAGCTATTGAAGTTCCCATTCCTGTTTTGATACCATGACTTACACAGGGTGAGTATGCAATTATTAATGAAGGTCCGGGGTATTTTTCTGCCTCAGCTATTACCTTAGCCGTATGATTCATATTTGCTCCCATAGAAATTTGTGCTACATATACATATCCATAGCTAATTGCCATAAGACCTAAATCCTTTTTACGAATTTTCTTGCCGGAAGCTGCAAATTTAGCAACTGCTGATGTTGGAGTAGCTTTAGAAGATTGACCTCCTGTATTTGAGTAAACTTCTGTATCAAATACTAATACATTTACATCATCTCCACAAGCAAGTACATGATCCAGTCCACCATATCCAATATCGTAAGCCCAGCCATCACCCCCAACTACCCACTGAGATGTCTTAACCAGAAAATCTTTTTTATCTAAAATTTCCTGAATATCTTTATTGTTTTTATATCTATCTTTGTCTATTACAGATAAAAGTGTTTTTGAAGCATCTTTAGAGCCATCTCCGTCATACATGTTATCTATCCAATTTTTAAAAGCTTCTTTTACATCAGAATCTAAATCTGAATTTAACCCATCATACATTATATCTCTTAATTTATCTCTTATCTGCTTAACTCCTAAAAGCATACCGTAACCATATTCTGCAGTGTCCTCAAATAAGGAGTTAGCCCAAGCAGGTCCTTTCCCTTCTTTATTCACAGTAAATGGTATAGATGGTGCACTTGCTCCCCATATTGAAGAACATCCTGTAGCATTGGCTATTAACATCCTGTCTCCATATAATTGAGTTATATACTTAAGATATGGTGTTTCTCCGCATCCTGCACATGCTCCATGGAACTCAAGTAAAGGTTGAGCAAACTGACTGCCCTTAACTGTTTCTTTTTTCATGAGATTATCTTTATATGTAATCTCATTTGCTGCATATTCCCAGTTTTCATACTGTTTTGGTCCTTCTTCTTCAGCATTTACCATTACCAAAGCTTTATCAGGTGCTGGACAAATATCTGCACAATTGCCACAGCCTGTGCAATCTAAAGGGCTTATCTGAATTCGATATTCATAATTATCTAATGCTTTTCCAACTGCCTTTTTAGTTTCAAAAGTATCGGGAGAGTTTCGTTTTTCATTTTCATCTAATAGATATGGTCTTATAACAGCATGTGGGCAAATGTATGAACACTGATTGCATTGTATACAGTTGTCTGTCTGCCACTCGGGTATCATAACTGCTATACCACGCTTTTCGTATGCTGTAGTACCTAGCGGGAAAGTCCCGTCTTCCATTCCTATAAACGCACTTACCGGCAGTTCATCCCCCTCATGCCTAGCCATTGGTCTTTGAATTCTGTTTACAAATTCTGGTTCGTTTTTAAATGGATACATTTGTTCTTGATTTCCATTAGACATCTCAGTCCATTCTTTAGGCACATCTACTTTAATAATCTCTTCCAATGCCCTGTCTACAGCAGCTTCATTCATTTCAACAATTTTTTTACCCTTACTGCCGTAGGTATCCTGAATAGATTGTTTCAAATACTTAACTGCATCATCTAAAGGTATAACATCCGCAAGCTTAAAAAAAGCAGTCTGCATTATCATGTTAATTCTTCCCCCAAGTCCTATGTCTTGAGCAATCTCAACAGCATCTACAATATAGAACTTAATATTATTTTGGGCAATATATTTTTTGATTAAAGCTGGAAGTTTTTCATCCAGCTCCTCTATATTCCATGGACAGTTAAGTACAAATGTACCGTTCTTTTTAAGACCCTTTAGCAAGTCATAATGATAAACATATGATTTGTTATGACAAGCTATATAGTCAGCATCATAAACTAAATAAGATGATTTAATAGGTTTTTTACCAAACCTTAGATGTGACACTGTCGTTCCCCCGGATTTTTTACTATCATAAGAGAAATAACCTTGAGCATATAAATCCGTATTATCTCCAATGATTTTTATAGCTATTTTATTAGCTCCAACAGTACCATCTGAACCTAAACCCCAGAATTTGCATCTTATTGTTCCTTCCGGTGATGTATCAACAATTTCATCCTCGGATAAAGATGTGTTTGTAACATCATCTACAATTCCAATAGTAAAATTATTCTGTGGATTTTGAGAGTTAAGATTGTTAAATACAGAAATGAACTGTGAAGGTTTAGTGTCTTTAGAACCTAAACCATATCTCCCTCCAACTATTAATGGTCTTTCTTCTTTATCATAAAATAGACTTCTTACATCTTCATATAAAGGCTCTCCTAAAGCTCCCGGTTCTTTCGTTCTATCAAGAACAGCAATTTTCTTTACAGTTTTAGGCAGGACATTAAAGAAATATTTTGCAGAGAAAGGTCTATATAAATGCACTTTAATTAAACCTACCTTTTCTCCTTTAGTAATCATATAGTCAACTACTTCTTCGATTACTGAACATGCAGATCCCATAGCTATAACTATTCTTTCTGCATCATCAGAACCGTAATATGTAAAAGGCTTATACTCTCTACCAGTAAGCTTACTTATCTTATCCATATAATCTGATACAATATCAGGAACTTCATCATAAAACCTATTTGCAGCTTCTCTGTTTTGAAAATATATATCCGGATTTTGAGCAGTACCTCGAATTACTGGTCTTTGTGGATTTAATGACCTGTTTCTAAATTCTTTAACTGCTTCATAATCAAGTAACTTATCTAAATCGTCATATTCAATAATCTCAATCTTCTGAACCTCATGAGAAGTTCTAAAGCCATCAAAGAAATGTAAAAAAGGAACTCTGGATTTTACTGAACATAGATGCGATACACAACCTAAATCCATAACTTCTTGGACACTACTAGAAGCTAATAGTGCGAATCCTGTTTGTCTAGTTGCCATCACGTCTTGGTGATCACCAAAAATTGATAACGCTTGTACTGCTAAGGCTCTAGCACTAACATGAAATACTCCCGGTAAAAGCTCTCCGGATATTTTATACATATTAGGAATCATTAAAAGTAATCCCTGAGAAGCTGTGTAGGTCGTAGTTAAAGCTCCTCCCTGTAATGAACCGTGAACTGAACCTGCTGCTCCTGCTTCGGATTGCATCTCAACTACCTTAACAGGCTGACCAAATAAATTCTTCTTCCCATGAGCTGACCATAAATCAACAAGCTCTGCCATAGGAGAAGACGGTGTAATAGGATATATAGCTGCTACTTCCGTAAAAGCATAGGATGAATAAGCAGCAGCTTCGTTACCATCCATTGTTTTCATTGTTCTTGCCATTTTATACCTCCTCTATTATTAATATAACTCTTATTTATCAAACAAATTGTTTAAAGTATCAACTTTTATTATTTTACAAACATAATCAAATTATGCTATTTATCTACAGTCGTTTATAATTAGAATATTTGTGAAATAAAAAAACGAGGAAACTATTATTATAGCTTCCCCGTTATCAAAATACACTTATTGAAAATTTGCGTAATTTCAGCCAACTGAGTCTTACTTTATATGAAACAAAGTTTCTAGTAATGAACAAGTATTTAAAGTTTATATTGTTCGACTAATTCAGACAATTCTTCGACCATACTGTTTAACCCTTGTATAGTATTTGATATTTCCTCCATAGAAGCACTCTGCTCTTCTGAGGCAGCACTGACTTCTTCAGTAGATGCAGCTGATTCTTGAGTTATGGAAGAAATATTCTCAATTGAGTTAAGAACTTTATCTTTATCATGATCTATTTGCTGTATATCATCATTAGCCGAACTTACTAACCCAATAACATTATCTGTAGTTAAAGTTAACTCATTAAATACGTTTTCTGTAACTTCTAATGATTTATTTACCTTTTCAACCATATCTTTGGCTACATCCATATCACCGTGAGTATCATTAATAACATCAGTTATCTGTTCTAATATATCTTTTATTGTTTGAGTAGCCTGTGTAGATTGTACAGCAAGGTTTCTTACTTCATCAGCTACTACAGCAAATCCTTTACCATGTTCTCCTGCTCTGGCAGCCTCTATTGCAGCATTTAATGCTAAAAGATTAGTCTGATCTGCAATAGAATTAATAGTTTCAATTATTTCTCCTACCGAATTGGATTTTTCAGATATTTTATGTATTCCCTCACCAACATTAAAGGTTGCACTTGTATTATCTGAAAATCTTTCCTTAAGCTCAACAATTGCTTCATTTCCAAGCTTATTTTTTTCTTTCATATTATTTGTGTTGTTAAAAGTTGTATTAAGCTTGTCGGATATATCATCTATTCTTGTTGCTAGATTATTTGTAATTTCAAAACTTTGAGAACTTTCTTCTGCTTGACTGCTGGCTCCTGCTGCTATTTCTTGAATAGTTCTTGTTATTTCTTCACTAGATATATTTACTTCATTTGATGAAGTTGCAATAATTTGAGAAGTTTCTTTTAATTTATTAACTACTTCCTTAGTTTTAAGAGTCATATTCCTTATGCTGTCAATCATTGTATTAAAGTTTTTACATAAAAGACCGATTTCATCTCTTCTTTTTATATCTATTGATACATCTAAATTACCTTGACTTGCAGTTTGTGTCAGTTTACTTAATTTCTTAACATTCTTAATAGGTCCTCTTAAAACTAAATAGGATACAGCTATTAATACAACAGTTGTAACTGCAATAGTAATAATTATTATTCTAACTGCTGCATTTACTACATTTAGTATTTCAGATTTATGCATTGTGGTTAATATAATCCATTTTGTATTTTCAATTTGTGAATATGAACTTACCTTTTCTATATTATCTAATGTATATTCTTTAATATCCGAATTTCCGTTTAGAGCATCTTGTATCATGTTGACAAAGTCTTCATTTTCATAATCCAATAACATAATGTCAAGTTTCTCTAAGTCATTATGTGCAATAGTTCTGCCTGTTTCATCTATAATATATGAATAACCTGTTTGTCCAATTTTTTTAGAAACTATCTGTGACATTAAATCAAGATTTGTAATAGCTGCAACAACACCAACTATTTTGTTATCTTTTTCAATAGGCTGTGAGAAAACCACTACTCTATTACCTGTACCTTTAGAAGTTATAACTTCCGATATGTATTGCTCTCCATTTAGACTAGCCTTTACATAGCTGCGTTCACTCACATTAATACCGATACCAGTGTTTAAAGAATCATTAGCAACAATACCGTCAGTACTTATAACAATTAAATTTTCTACTCCATCAATATCCGGTTTAACATTTCTAAAATATTCATTAATATCAACTTTATCCATATCCATAAAACCCTTTATATCTGACATCATCTCAAGTTTTTCAAACATTGAATTCACCCATAAAGAAACTTCTGTTTCTGCATTAAAAGTTTGATTATCTAAAATTTCATATTTTAATTGTGTCATATTTGTATTAAAAATATTAAAAATAATAAAACCTAGTGCAGTTAAAGATAAAATAGTAAATAGTGTGATTAAAGATATTAGTCTTAAAGTTAAACTCTTAGAATAATTCATATTATTCCTCCTTAGATTAGTATTTTATATTGATTGATATGCTTAAAATTAAATAGTGTTACGATACTAAAAAATCTTTAGTTATTTGAATATAATGTCGGCAATTATCTCCATAAACATAAATTTCTAACTAAATAATATCATTTATACCCATAAATTTAAAGTTTAAATCTAATATCATGAATTTTAGATTTAATTTTTTCTGAAATTTAAAAATAAAAAAACTGACTCTAATTAAGAATCAGTTTTATAAATTTATATAATACTATTTAATTACTATATTATATATTCTTCCGGGAACATAAATTTCTTTAACTATAGTTTTTCCTTCCAAGAATTTCATTATATTTTCATCTTCCATAGCCTTTTGCTTAGCTTGTTCTTTAGCTGCATCTACAGGTATCACTATTTTACCTCTTACTTTACCATTAATCTGAACAGCCATTTCAATCTCATCTTCAATAGTCTTAGTTTCGTCCCATTTAGGCCACGATTGATCAGAAATCATATTTTCAAAACCTAGAAGCTGCCATATTTCCTCGGTAATATGAGGTGCTACAGGATTTAATAAAATTAAGAATGTTTTCATTTCTGCTTTATTAACTTCTCCTAAATTGTTAAAGTCATTAATTAAAGTCATCAATGCAGCAATAGCAGTATTAAATTTCAATGATTCAAAATCTTGACTGACTTTCTTAATAGTCTTATGAATATTAGTTTCTAAACTCTTAGAGTAGCTGTCACCATCTACAATAATATCTTTTAATTTCCATACCTTATCTAAAAATCTTTTACAGCCCTTAACACCGTTTTGAGACCATGGAACACTCTTTTCAAAGTCCCCAATAAACATTTCATACGTTCTAAGAGTATCTGCTCCAAATTCATCAACTATTTCGTCAGGACTTAAAACATTACCCCTTGACTTAGACATTTTTTCATTATTTTCTCCTAATATCATACCATGAGAAGTTCTCTTTTGATATGGTTCAGGAGTAGACACTACACCTATGTCATAAAGGAATTTATGCCAAAATCTAGAGTATAATAAGTGAAGTGTAGTATGCTCCATGCCTCCATTATACCAATTTATTGGAAGCCAATAGTCAAGAGCTTCTTTACTAGCTAACTCATTACTATTGTCAGGATCAGTATATCTTAAGAAATACCAAGATGACCCTGCCCATTGAGGCATGGTATCTGTTTCTCTCTCTCCCTTACCTCCACACTTAGGACAAGTTGTTTCTACCCATTCAGTAATTTTAGCAATTGGAGATTCTCCCGTATCAGTAGGTTCATAGTTTTCCACTTCCGGAAGCGTAAGAGGAAGTTCTTCTTCCGGAACAGCTACCCATCCGCAGTTCTGACAATTTACTAATGGTATTGGCTCTCCCCAATATCTCTGACGGGAAAATACCCAGTCTCTCAGCTTGTAATTAGTTTTCTTTTCTCCTAATCCATTTTCTTCAAGCCAGTCAGTAATTTTTTTCTTAGCATCTTCAACGCTTAGACCGTCTAAGAAATCGGAATTTATTAATTTTCCTGTTTCATTATTGGTAAACGCCTCTTTTTCAATGTCTCCACCCTTAACTACTTCTATAATAGGCAGATCGAATTTTTTAGCAAATTCCCAGTCTCTAGTATCATGACCGGGTACAGCCATAATAGCTCCTGTACCATAAGACATAAGCACATAATCAGATATCCAGATTGGTATTTCCTGACTTGTACCCGGATTCACAGCACTTAGTCCTTTTATCTCAACTCCGGTCTTCTCCTTAATCAGTTCTGTTCTTTCAAAATCAGATTTTTTACTTGCTTCTTCTTTATACTTATTTATTTCATCTAAATTCTGAATATCTTCTTTATATTTCTCTATTATAGGATGTTCAGGAGAAATTACCATGTAAGTTACACCAAATAAAGTATCAGGACGAGTTGTAAATACTCTTAATTTGCTTTCTTTATTAGCAATAACAAAATCAATATCTGCACCATCTGAACGACCAATCCAGTTTTTCTGTTGAATTTTTACTCTATCAATATAATCAACTAAATCTAAGTCTTTGATTAATCTCTCAGCATATTCTGTGATTTTAAGCATCCATTGATTTTTAACTTTTCTTACTACTTCTGACCTACAGCGTTCACATGATCCATTTACAACTTCCTCGTTAGCTAGACCAACCTTACAATCAGTACACCAGTTTATAGGAAATTCTTTTTTGTATGCAAGACCTTTTTCAAATAATTTTATAAATATCCACTGTGTCCATTTGTAATAATTAGGGTCTGTTGTATTAATCTCTCTTGACCAGTCAAAAGAATATCCTAAAGCTTTTAGCTGATTCTTAAATTTAGCAATATTATTTTCAGTAACTATTCTTGGATGAATCTTGTTCTTAATAGCATAGTTTTCAGTTGGAAGCCCAAAAGCATCCCAGCCCATTGGATATAAAACATTATATCCCTCTAATCTTCTTTTACGTGACACAACATCTAAAGCCGTATATGGTCTTGGATGTCCTACATGGAGTCCTTTGCCAGAAGGATATGGAAATTCAATTAAAGCATAGTATTTAGGTTTCTGACTGTGGTTACTTGCATAAAAAGTTCTTTTTTCATCCCAAACTTTTTGCCATTTTCTTTCAATAACTATAGGATTATATGCCTGACTCATAAAAAATTCCTCCTTATTTAATAAAAATAAAAAACTCTCCATCTCATTTTAGAGACGGAGAGTCCGCGTTACCACTCTAATTGACAGTACTTATAAAAGGTATTCATACTGTAATTTACTAAAATACTGTCCTCTTAAAAAGATTAACGGTCTTTACCGATTAAGACTACTAAAATTTCACCTTAACAGCTCCGGGACGAGTTCAATAACCATTGCCTACTGCCTTGCACCAACCGACAGCTCTCTGAAAGTAATGAATTATCTAATACTTCCCTTCAAAGCATTTGTTTATTTATTTTTGCTAATTCTAACAGAAATATACACGTGTGTCAAGTAATTTTTAGTAAAATTTAAAATTCTGCTGATTTTACCGTCCTTGGAAACGGACTTACATCTCTAATGTTCTTCATTCCAGTAACATACATTACTGCTCTGTCAAATCCAAGACCAAATCCAGCATGTTTTGCATCTCCATATTTTCTTAAATCAAGATACCACCATAATTCATCTTTATTTAGATTTAATTCGTCTATACGTTTTTCCAAAACTTCTAATCTTTCTTCTCTTTGACTTCCTCCTATAATTTCTCCTACCGCTGGTGCTAGTAAATCCATAGCTGCAACAGTTTTTTCATCATCATTTAACCTCATATAAAATGCTTTAATGTCTTTTGGCCAATCTGTTACAAATACAGGTTTTTTAAATACCTCATCTGTTAAGTATTTTTCATGCTCTGTTGCTAAATCATTTCCCCATTCAACAGGAAATTCAAAGTTTATACCTGATTCCTTAAGTATCTCAATTGCTTTAGTATAAGTTATACGCTCAAATTGAGAGTTAACAACGTTGTTAAGCCTGTCTATTAAACCTTTGTCTATAAAACTGTTGAAAAATTCCATCTCCTCCGGAGCATGATCTAAGATATATTTAATAATATATTTTAACATCTCTTCAGCTAAATCCATGTCATCTTCTAAGTCTGCAAATGCAATCTCCGGCTCCATCATCCAAAACTCTGCTGCATGTTTAGGTGTATTTGAATTTTCTGCTCTAAAGGTTGGTCCAAAGTTATATACATTTTTATATGACAATGCATATGCTTCAGCCTCTAACTGACCAGTTACAGTTAAATTTGTTTCTTTTCCAAAAAAATCTTTTGAAAAGTCAACATTACCCTCTTTATCTCTAGGTGGACTACTAGGATCAAGAGTACTTACTCTAAATGTTTCTCCAGCTCCTTCTGCATCATTACCTGTAATTATAGGTGTGTTTACATATACAAAGTTTCTCTCTTGAAAAAATTTGTGTATTGCATACGCTAACAATGACCTAACTCTAAATACTGCCGAAAATGTATTACTCCTAGGTCTTAAGTGAGCAATAGTTCTTAAATATTCAAAAGTGTGCCTTTTTTTCTGTAAGGGATAATCTGCTTCCGAATCTGCTTCTAAAACTACTTTTGAGGCCTTAATTTCAAATGGCTGCTTAGCATTTGGAGTTTTGACAAGCTGTCCTTCTACAGTAACTGCAGAGCTTATTGCAAACTTTGTTATTTCTTTAAAATTTTCTAAACTTTCATCAACTATTACTTGGATATTCTTAAAAAAACTCCCATCATTCACTTCTAAAAATGCAAATTTCTTAGAATCTCTTACTGTTCTGACCCACGCAGAAATAGTTATTTCCTTGTCAATGAATTTCTCCGTTTCTCTGTAAAATTCTTTAATAGTTGCTTTTATCATTTTTTTACCTCCTTTAATATTTTAAAAAACAAAAAGTCTTTCATCCCTAGAAAGGGACGAAAGACTCTACTTTCGCGGTACCACCCTAATTGTCATATTATGACCGGCTTAAACCAGTACTAGCATACTGTCCATTAGATAACGGTACGGCTCCGTCTAAGCCTACTCTCAATAGATTTCGGTTAGAAACTCAGAGATGTTCTTCAATACAACTTTCGTATCGGCCTTCCACCATCACCGACTCGCTAATACTACCTGTCATATCTACTCTTCTCTTCATAGTCTTATTGTTAAATATTTTGGCAATTAATTATTCTATATTATAATATCTATAATATTATTTGTCAATCAAAAATATTTATTCTTAACAAGTTCTTTACTATGACTTTAAATCTATTCTGTCATGCTTATATGAGCTTCCTTTAGATACTTAATAATAGAAAGTTTTTGAGGACAGGCTTCTTCACACTGCCCACATTCAGTACATTTAGAAGCATCACTTTGATTCTTTATAATATGCGAATACCAGCTACTTGATTCTTTTTTTGCTCCATACATCTCTATATCATTATATAAACTAAATATTTTAGGTATAGCTACTTTAACCGGACATGGAATACAGTATTTACAAGAAGTACAGTCTACCTTCGTTTTACTTTCATAAACTTGCTTTACTTTTTCTACTAAATTTAATTCTTCTTCTGTTAGACTGTTAGGAAAAGCATCTTCTGCAAATTTTATATTATCTTTTATCTGCTCAATATTACTCATACCGCTTAATACAGTCGAAACCTCCGGAAGATTCCAAATCCACCTTAAAGCCCATTCAACAGGCGTTCTTTTAGTACGGGCTTTATTCCAGATTTTTTTCATCTCATCATTTGGCTCATTAGCAAGCTTTCCTCCTTTAAGAGGCTCCATAATAGCTATTGCCAATCCTTTTTGATGAGCATATTTCATACCCTCAATACCTTGCTGATAATCTACATCCATGTAATTTAGCTGTATCAAGCAAAAAGTCCAGTCGTAAGCATCAACTATTTTCTTAAACAAGGGAAGATCATCATGAAATGAAAAACCAGCATGCTTTATCCTTCCATCTGCAATAGCATCATTAAGAAAATTAAATATTCCTAGCTCTTTAGCTTTCTCCCATGTTCTATTGCTTAATGCATGAACTAGATAAAAATCAATATAATCTGTTTCCAGCTTTTGAAGCTGCTCATTAAGGTATTTATCAAAATCTTCATATTTTTCACATAACCAAATAGGAAGCTTAGTTGCTAGCTTTACCTTTTCTCTATATCCGTCTTTTAAAGCCTTTCCTAAAAAAGGCTCACTCATTTTTTGATGGTAAGGATACGCTGTATCAATATAATTGACTCCATTATCAATAGCATATCTAACCATTTTAATAGCTTCCTGTTCATCAATTTTTCCGCTGTCATTGTCAATTACAGGAAGCCTCATACATCCAAAACCTAATACTGATGCTTGATAATCCAATTTTCCAAATTTCCTATATTGCATTACATACACCTCCATAATTTTCTTTATTTAATTGATTTTGAAAATAATTTCTTTATTATAATGTTGTTCTTCGTGAGTCTAAATAATCCTTCTTTAATTATACGAAAAATTCAACCTAAGTTTAGGCGGTGGAGCAATTCTTGTAATGAAATTGTTTTTTACGTTAAGTTTTACTCTTAAAGGTTTTTCATTTTGCCCACTTGATTGCAGGTATAGTGTCTTATATATAATAGAAACTAATATTACCAGTTTTTGATATATAACCTCTAAGTTTTAAGTTTACTTCATTCAAGAAAAAATATATATAAGTCATTCCTTATATATATTTTTTCTTGAATATTTTTTATTTAGAGTTTGGGGGCCTACAATATTAGCTTTTTTGTTTAACATTAATCTTACAGATGTGACCTCGTTTACTTGTATGATAAAGGAATATGGATTCAAAAACTTCTGATGAAATCATACCAATAACTCCAATTACGGCCGGATTTGCAGGTTTAGTTAAAGAAACAATTAAAATAGTAATAAATAATGCTATAAGATTTACAGCCTTGCCCATACCAACATACATAGTCATATGATTTTTTAATAATATTCCCCAATAATACTGCCTTACAACCATAACAAGCGGTAAAATTGTCATTATCTTAAGAACATCCATAGCAGGTACACAAATTTCTTCTGTTACTCCAATAAAGTTTTCAAGAATATAATAACCTATAGGAGTAAAAGCTACCAATGCAATTAATGCTGATGAAACAAGCCCTAAATATAATGCAAATCTTTTAACAGGTATTTTATCGCCTTCTGACTCAATAAGAGTTAGGGGTACTTGATGGAACATCATCAAAGGGCTTATAACTATAACACCTAGCCCCCATGCTACTGCATACGCTGATAATGCTATCTCAGGATTAATCGTTCTAGCTAATCCAGAATCTATAATAGGTCTTGCTAAGGATCGAATAAATGATGTAGCTATTAATGGGGTAAAAAAGGTCATAATATTTAAGTAAGATAATGTATTGTTTTTTATACCTGTCCTAGAAATATTCATTCTATCTATTGACTTTGGAACTTCTTTAATTGAAAGCTTAACTCCTAAAAACATTATTAACGCTTCAGTTACTATTGCACCCAAAAACATAAGACCTGCCAATATACCGGGTTCAATAAACATTAACTCATCTATAAACACCACTATAAGTGTTACAAATAATACTCTGGCTGCTGTTGCAATAGGAGTTAAAATAGTTCTTTTAAATCTTATGGCAATTCCCTGCATAAAATTTCGCAGTGTAACTGCAGCAGGAAATAGTATAAACACTCTTAATATTATAATTGCCTGTTCAAGTACTTCTCCCTCTATTCCCATCAAACGATTAAAAATCCACCTTGATCCTCCGGTAAATGAAAGCACTGCAAATAATAACACAACTATAGATACAAGTCCTAATAAAAATTTTTTAACCTTTTGATAACTTTCACTGTCAACTATTAAAGCACTCATAGTCTGCCTAATCATAGTTACAGGATTTTGTAGTACCTGTAAAAGACTTTTAGCAACAGTAAATCCCGCTAGGTATATCTCCGGAGAAGGAAGTCTGGCTAAAGCAGCATTAAACAAAGAATGGGTTAAGCTAATAAGTAAAAAAGATGCTGCAAGCGGTATATAAAATAAAACCTGTTCCATTATAGTAAGCTTTGATTTTTCTATTTTATATTTTTTCCTGACTAAGGTCTCTATAATGTATCACCTCTATTTTGTAGCTTACGTTAAGCTTATAATAAATATGAATTTTATTCAATTTCGGTAACCAGTGTAATTACTTAACTATCTGTATTAGTATTTTTTTAGAAAGAAATTTCTTTCGATTCCCTAAATATACTCCTATTTACTTTAAATATTTAGCGTGTCTGCATTTCTTCTAAAGTAGGTACAAGTTACTATTATTTATAAAATTAAAGCTTAAGCCTGTACATTTCATAGATTACATAGTATAATTTAATTAACAAAGTATTATGGGAGTTGAAAATATATGGACTCTAATATTTCAAAACTTTTTAAATTTTTTTCAAACTGGTTTATTTATTTGTCAGGTTTAATTATTTGCGGCGGGCTGATTTACTACTTATTTAATGCAAATCAAGTAATTGAGATTCAAAGTATTAAAAGCTTTAGTGATTTATACAATATTGCTGCTGCAAATCTTGGAGTTTTTTTTCCTGCATTAGGAGCGATAATACTATTAATCTTCTTATCATTTTTCATAGTACCTCTTACTTTTAAGAAACTTTTTAAAATACATATTATAGTTCCAATAGTACTTATAGCAGGAAATTTTTCCGGTTATTATTACGGTTACGGTCTTTATGTGTTTATCGCAAATATTGTGATTTTAGTTTCAACGGTATTTATAATAACCTTTACTGTATTATCCTCAATACCTAATAATAATTAATACTGAACTAATTTTAAAAGTCGTGGGTGTGACAACCCATGACTTTTTTTATTAACATAATTATAATGTAATGCTATATATCTTTATATAATTAGACTTATTTTTTTATTTATTTTAATATAAGTACCCTAAAAAATTTTCTTTTACGTATTTATATATTGAAGGATTATGATTTGTAAACATATCATAAAACTAACGGAAAAAATATAAAGGAGGAGAGGTATGCTAAAGAATAAAATTGATACGATTAAAAAAATGCTTGGAGAAAAAATAATTAATTTTAGTGAAAAAGATGTAATAACAACAGAATTTAAAGGAAGTAAGAATAAATATTTGTATTTTACAGTAGCTACATTAATTTCTATTCCTTTAAATGTATTAGATACAAATGTTATTAATTCTTTAGCAATGAAAGTTATTTTAAATTCTGAAATTGAAGATAGGGTAGATAGTCTGGTTTACATATTAGAAACTACTGATAATGTTACTGATATTATAAGGTCTGGAGACAAGCTAATTGTGAAAATAGAAGTTAATTATAATCTTCCTGTAATTGAACACTTTCCCGAGAAAGAGAATGGATTTCTTGAATTACTAGAATATGTAGAGGTTTTAAATCTACCTACAATATATTATGCGGTAGAAACAATACAAATTGCCTTCTCAGCTTATAAGGATATTGTCAATTCCTTACTGATCGAAGACAACCACTCACAAGATTATGTAATCTGTTAATAAAAACATCTTACATAAAAATACTCCTATTACATAGGATATTCTATAAAGAATATTTTAAAGGAGTATTTTTATGCTTTTAAACCATAAGAAAAAAGCCATTTTTCATGATATTATCCTATTGCTTATTTTTCTTTTAATGATTATAGATTATTTATTGTCTTATTGGGGAATCAATATTTTATATTATATAGAGGAATACAATCCACTCATGGTATCATTTATGATGCTGCCTTTTTGGCAGGGTATAATAATAAGAATACTATATAGTTTTACAGTTTTATTTGTAGTAAGAATGTTAAAGGATAAACTAACTAATAAAATAACCTATACAGGGGTATTAAATGTCTTAGTTCTAATACAGTTGATACCCTACGCAGCTCATGCTATATGGCTTTTTAGATATTTTAAGTAACACAAGTAGAATTTTTATATATGAATATGCATGTTTATATTTCATATTTATTCTGTCTATTTCTTGCCAAAAACATTTATTACAGATATTTATTTTTTGTCATTGCAAAGTAAGAATAATCTATTATACTGCTCATATTGGGGATAATATACATCCTTGTAACTTACTACACTAAAAAACCTACAAAAAAGTTTTTCCCATTCTTCTGTAGTCTGGTTCCATAAAAATAATCCGTCGTCAAGGAAATTGTCTTTTATAATTTTAATATCCCAATCTTTAATTTGTTTGTCTGTAAGAAGCGGGTTGAGTTTAATTAGTATTCTGCCGTTTAATTTTATTATACGCTTTATTTCTTCTAGTACTTTAATTGTATCTGATGGTATTAGATTATCTATTGTATTAGAAAGTACAGCACTATCAACAGAATTATCCAATACAGATTTTAATGCTTCCACTCCTCCTACAGTAAAAGTAAATTTCCCTTCGTTTGTCATTTTCTGATTTTCTCTAGCAACCCGAATAGCCTGTTCAGAAATATCTATACCGATATGTTCTTTTGTTCCCCTTATTAAGCATTTAAGCAGCCAAACTCCACTTCCACACCCAAAATCAAGTACTGAGTGAGTATTTTCACAAAGCCAGTCTAATCCGTAATCTACATCGTCATTTCCAACACTCTTTGAAGTAATTTGTTTTCCACTCTCTTTTTTAAAAATATTATTCCAGTAATCAGTATTTCTATCGTATGTTATCACTATACGTTACCCCTTTTTAACAATTTTTTTAACTGCATTATTCTATTATTGGAATATTTTGTCACGCAATTATTTTGCTTCTATTTTTAAATTTTCTTTATTCTATACCAATATTTATAAATTTCTTTAAAACCTATATTCTTATATAATTTTTTTGCTATAACATTATTCCCCACTACTTGGAGATACGCTTTTTCTATATTTTTACTTTTTGCAAAGCTTAATATACTATCTAATAATTTTCTGCCATGTCCTTTACCTCTATGTTTTTCATCTACAACAACATCAAATAATCCAAAATATTTATTTTCTTCAACACCCAAACCACAGGCTATTATTGAATCATTATCTAAATATTTAAAATAATAATTATTCATAGTTCTATTAAGTAACATTTTTTTTAAAGTACACCTTTGTTTTTCTGATAGTTTAGAAAATCTACTAAAAGCATTTAACCAATCATCGGTTAACTTTGTTGCAGCAACACAGTTATTAAGTTGTATATATTTAAAATCCACTAGCTCTAACATCTGAACTGAAGTCACATCAATTTTCTCATATCCTCTTAATGCTAATTTATCATCTAGTCCAACTGGTTCTGACTCTTTAGTTAACTTAAAAACAACAGGCAGATTTTTATTTTTAAATAATATCTCACAATAATCTATTTTCTTATCTATTTCTTCTTTAGAATAATATAATGGATTAATAGAATTTGCCCGCTTTGTATAACCATCTGCAAACCTAATAATCCAACCATCATAAATACTGGTTTGTAATGAAGGCCAAGCGTTTATAGATACTTCTTCGATTCTCTTTATCATATTATTTTCATCCTTAAAGTTTAATTTGTGTAGTTAATGTTGATATTTTCTTGCTATTTTTTTTACCATATTTTCACTCTAATCAATGTAACTATTCTTTACATATTTATACCATTGTTTTTCAAGTTCATTAACTGATTTACCGATAACTTATTTTAAATCTAAAGGCTAAATCCCATCTTATTTTTCCTAAACATTTGATAAGTAATATTCATGTTGTGTTTTAAGCAGACTTAATATTTCAGGAACATTATCTTCCTTAACAGGTGGTAGACAAATCAGCTCATTACCACATCTAAAATATTTTTTCCCATCAGGGTACTCGTATATATATCCTTGTGGTGTATCTTTGCATTTTCTGCATTTATAACAGCCAGTGTATTTGAAATTAAACTCTTCTAGTAAGAATTCTATTAGTTGCATGTTTATGAGGTATTCCGCTTGACATACAATCGAATATTTCCTCTGTACAAAATTCTACTTTCCAATCATGATAATATGTAAATAATTCTCCGGAAATCCACTTTTGTGCATAGACTTCTTTTTCCGGAGCAGGTTCTATAAACGGCTTATTAACAAATACTGAAAACATATGTATGCCATTTGGAGAAGTATATTTCTTATAATTTTCAAGTATTTCTTTTCTTAATTCTGATGGTATATAATGTAAAACACCAGTTGAAAAAAGTATATCAAATTCTTCTTCTAATCTGAAATCATTGACATCAGCTTTAAAAACATTAATCTTAACTCCTATTTTATCTGCAAGTCTTCTAGTTTTTTCTACACCTGCTTTTGATAAATCGAATGCAGTAACATCATAACCATTTCTTGCAAAGAAAACTGAATTTCTACCTTCACCACAACCAATATCAAGTAATTTTAAAGGTCTATCAGGTGACATATTTTTTAGAACTTTATAACAAGTTTTAGATGGCTTAAATCCCCAATAATACTCTTTTTACTTATACTTATCATCATATATGTTTTTCACTTATAATCATCTCCTTACAAAATTTCAAATAAAAAATTATTAATTTCATATAACATTTTCGTATCTGCGAAACATTTTAACTGGATTTTAAAGGAATACCGTCTTGGGGGTGCTTCTGCACCCAGTGAAGAAATATTCATAGCAAACGGAAATATTTTGTTATACAAAATTTTAGCTACTTAATTTTGAGATGAGTCTAATTTGAAAATCCTTCAATTATCTTCGTATTATAAGAATGATATGTCTTAAGTGCAAATATAGATTATGCTCAATTTACTGTTTTGTTTTTTATTTAGCTAATTTAACCTTCTCTATTTCATAATCATCAAAAGGCACATATTCCTTAAGCCACTCTGACATTTCAGAATATGATGAAATTTGGTTGAGAAAATCATTTTTGATAAAGCCTGCATATGCCTCAACAATATTTTCATTCCTCGGAAAGAAAGATACTATTGCCGAATACTCACCTTCATAAAGATAAATGTACAGCGTATTATTGATTAATCCTTCATGTATAAAACTATCCGATGATGTAACAAAAGAAGAAGCGGCTAAAACCGATGACCCATTCAAAGCATTGATTTGAGAAGAAATTGCAGTAATAAATCGTTTTTCTATTTCTGTTTTTAGTTCCTCTGGCATTTCGGTAATCTCATCTTTTACAAAAACAGATGCTGCTACCCCTTTAGGAATCGTAATTTTATATACGGCATTAGGTTCAGAATAATTGCCCTCTCCAATTTCTCTGACAATATCTCCAAGTTGAGTTGAAGCAGATATGAGATTTATATACTCATCGTTTTCCGCCATCATATCCATTCTGTTAACTAATTCAAGTCCTTTTGTAAAAAGCAAAGCATCTGCATTTTCAACTTTTTCGGAACAACCGCCTAATAAGACCATCAGCACTACAGATACAGTTACAATAGTAAAATATTTTTTCATGAAATTTTCCCTCCAAGTATGTAAATATATTTCCTTAATATTTTGTATTGACACTATAGTATACTATCTTTCACAAAATTCACGACTGAATTTTAATTTTTTAAAAGTATTCATATTATCCTGTGATAAACTTATTTCTAAAAGCTTTTGATCATAATTGTTTAAATTGAATAAAGTAATTATCTTATTTATACGTGATTCTAAATTTCTATTAAAGTTTGTCTGCAGCTGAATTTCAAGTGGAATTACTGGAAGCTTGTAAGATTTATAATTAATATGTTTCACAAACGACCAGACTTCTGGTCCTCCTTCCCAAATTCCTGTATTAGGTCTTTTATTTTTTAAATAGTCTGATGGAGGTACAATATGTGCTACTTCAACCTTAAAATTATTAATATACCATCTTCCAAAATACCAAGCCGCTTCAGAGGAATTTGGCTCATCAGCTGCAACTGGTAATTCTTTAGACGACTGCCAATTATCTTCTTGATGATTTTTTTCTGATTTACATTTATCTATTGCATATTGAGACATTAAATCTGCAAAAAAGTACACTCCTTTTGGATTTTTCATGAGTATATCAATATCAGCCGGATTAACATCTATTCCTTGTAAAAAGGTGGCAACTGACCCCATAATTACCCATTCAATATTTCTTTGTTTCAAAGCATTATATGTAGTTTCTAAAACTTTATCTAATGCAATTTCTAATTTGTTCATCACATTTCACCCTACTTATTTCATAATAGAATAGTAATACAAAAATTATTTTAAAACATTTTCCAGAAAAAATTTTCTGAAACCTTTAACCATTTTATAATCATCAAGGAAATTATTGTCTTTATGTATATCCATATAGTACTGTCCCGTTTCTATTTTTATTGATATAGAATCCAAAGGAAATCCATTAATTCTCTTAGAATGAGGTTTTGATGTTATAATAAATTCTTCTGATGCTATATCTTCTCCATTATATTCAAAGATATTTTCTTCATCTATAACCAAACATATTGCATTTTTATATTTTGCTTTTGCAATTCCGCCTAATTCTTTTGCTAAATTAGTATAATAGTCTATCATTTCGTTATCATTTAATTTTTTTCCGTTGATTCTTCTAACGTGAACTCCCGGCTGCTTTTCTTTTTCTAATCCTTCAATATATAATCCTGAATCACAAGAAAATACAGGTTTTTTCAATGCGTTATAGTATGATATAGCTTTTAATTTGGCATTTTCTAATGGACTATTACCGGTTTCATCAATTGGAGCTATATCTAGATTACCACTATCATTTAATCCTTGTATTTCTATATTCAGTCCATCAAGTATTTCCTTCATATGCTGTAGTTTTGCAGGATTAGATGTTCCATATAATAATCTTATCATGGTCGTTCTCCTTATTTGAAAATTTATATTATATTTCCTCAAAGTTTTTCTATAAAAATCCTGTGCATGGACGCTAAGTCTTTAAGTAGATATAGTAAGCATATTAGTGAACTACCCACCACTTTAGAAGTGGGGGCTTCTTAGTCAATGTGGCTAACGCCACAAGTTTACCCAAGCTCTAAGGACAGTACCTGCCCCGATTACCTATATATCTTGTATTTACATAGCTAATTTTAGTAGATTTAGACTTGCATTATA
>JANQLB010000119.1 GCA_028280805.1 Tissierellales bacterium | reverse complement strand
TTTATTCTTTCTTCTGGATAAATTGGATCTATAGGCAAATATGCTCCACCTGCTTTTAATATTCCAAGCATTCCTATTACCATTTCAAAAGATCTATCTGCCATTATTCCTACTATAGTATCCGGCTTTACACCTTTATTTCTTAATACCCTTGCCAGATTATTAGCTTTTTTATTTAGTTCTTTGTACGTGAGACTCTCTTCTTCATATACTACTGCTGTATTATCCGGTGTTTTTTCAGCTTGTTCTTCAAATAACTGATGAATAGTCTTATCTTTTGGATAATCTGACTCAGTATCATTAAATTCTACTAATAATTGATATCTCTCTTGTTTTGACAAAATGTTTATATCCTGTATCTTAACATCTATATCTTTTGATATTTCTTTTAGTATATTTGTAAAATGATTAGCAAATCTTTCAATCGTATCTTCTTTATAGAGATTTACTGTATAGTTAATATTTAATGATATCTCTCCATCTATTTCTGTTGCAGTAATTGTTATATCAAATTTAGCAATCTCGTTCTCTAAATCATAAGTTGATATTTTTAGCCCTTCTAAATTTAAACTCTTTTCACTGACTCCTGTATTTTGAAGAACAAACATTATATCAAACAACGGATTTCTACTTATATCCCTTTTAATGGGAAGCTTGTCTACTAATTCTTCAAACTGTATATCTTGATTATCATATGCCCTTAAAGAATTTTCCTTTACTTCTTTTAAAAATTCTCTAAATACTTTATCACAGCTTGGATAGTTCCTCATTGCAAGTGTATTTACAAACATTCCGACTATATTTGTTAAATCATTATCATGTCTTCCTGCTATTGGTGACCCTATTACTATATCTTCTTGTTCTGTGTATTTAGAAAGTAATACGTTTACTGCCGAGAGTAGTATCATATACAGAGTTGAACCTGTTTCTTTAGCTAATCTATTTAGTCTGTTAGTTAACTCTTTATTAATTACAAAGTCCTTTGAAGCTCCCTTATAACTTTGTAAAGCAGGTCTTTGATAGTCTGTCTGCATATTAAGTACAGGTATTTCTCCTTTAAATCTTTCTAACCAGTATTTTTCTTGGTTCTCTATCTTTCCTGATTCAAATAACTCATTCTGCCATACTGCATAATCTTTATACTGAATCTTTAATGGTTCTAGTTCCTCTCCTTTATAAAGTTTTGTAAATTCTTCTATGACTAATCCCATTGACACTCCATCTGATATTATATGGTGCATATCAGTCATTAAAATATGTTCATCTTTTCTTACCTTTAATAAACCTGCTCTTAATAAAGGTGCTTTACTTATATCAAAGGGTTTTATAAAAGCTTTTACTATATCTTTTATATCTTCTTCATTTACTTCTCTGTACTCTACTTTAAATTCTATTTCTGATATTTCTTTTACTATCTGCACTAACTCATCTTCTAATCTAGTAAATGAAGTCCTTAATGATTCATGTCTATTTATAAGCTCTTTGAAAGTATTTTCTATTCTCACTCTATCTAACTTACCTGTTAACTTTAATACAACGGGTATATTATATGTTGTTGTTTCCTTATCCATCTGATTAATAATGTACATTCTCTTTTGTGCTGCTGACAGTTTATAATATTCTCTTTTTTCTATCGGTTTAATTTCATCATAAATGCTCTTTTCTGATTGTTTGATTAATCTTGATAAATGTTCTATAGTGGGTACTTTAAATATCTCTATTAAAGGAATCTCTACTTCAAACTCTTTATGAATTTTTGAAACTAAAGAAGTTGCTTTTAAAGAATGTCCTCCTAGATCAAAGAAATTATCTTTTATACCTACTTTAAATTCTATATTCAATACTTCCCTAAATATCTGTGCTAATTTTTCTTCTACTTCATTCCTTGGTGCTATATATTCTACTCCTGTGTTTATATTTCCATCCGGCTTTGGTAATGATTTTTTATCTAGCTTACCATTTGAAGTTAATGGTATTTCATCTATCTCTACAAAATATGATGGAATCATATAATATGGTAATACTTTCGAAAGTTCTTCTCTAATATATGATATATCTAAGTCACATTCTTTTACAAAATATGCACATATAGATTTATAATCTTTTTCTTCTCCTACAACCGTTACTGCACTTTCTTTTATTTGAGACAGCTTTTGAAGCTGGCTTTCTATCTCTCCAAGTTCTATTCTAAATCCTCTTATCTTTACTTGATTATCTATTCTTCCTATAAACTCTATATTACCATCAGGCAGCCATCTAGCCAAATCTCCGGTTTTATACATTTTTTCTCCACAAGTAAAGGGATTTTCTACAAATTTTTTGCTTGTTAATTCTTCACTGTTTAAATATCCTCTAATTACACCATCTCCGGATATGCATAACTCTCCTGTTACACCTATTGGCTGAAGGTTATTTGCTTTATCCATAATATGAATTTTAGTATTATCAATTGGTTTTCCTAATACATCAAGACTTTTTTCTACCTTAG
>JANQLB010000116.1 GCA_028280805.1 Tissierellales bacterium | reverse complement strand
CCAAAATTGCAAAATGAAACTCAGAAAGATAAAGCTTCTGAGTACTACACTTACATCAAATCTTAGATTTGAGTAATTGCAGCAATTTTGTGTCAATCGCTTATACAGCTTGATGCGTTCAGATGGAGTTAAAACTCCACCTGGACTGAGTCTTACTTTATCTAATGATTAATTATTCTTCTGTCATAATAATCGGTACGCATATATCAACTATGTGTTTTTTCTCAGGATGTTCACAGGAATCATTATTTTGTATTTCATATGCTGGTTTTCCTTCCGGAGTATATCCGTTCTCACCAATCCATCTATATATATACTCCCATGCTAATCCAAATTCTTCTGGATGTAGCTCAAATCTTCCTACAGCATGTTTACCACTATCAATTTTAACTTTCTTGATATTTTTTGGTGTTGTAACGGTATCTTTAATCGTTATTCCAAATATCAGTTTCTTTTCTTCTTTATCTTGAGAATAAAGAGAAATAATCTTTGTTTTTTCCGGGAAGTTAAATAGCTTCTCAGGTACTGCCCATTCTAATATTTTATCCAGCATATTATCAAAAACCTGACCATCTCCTTCATACTCGCCTATATGTTCTAATGCAGCAATGTGTATTTCTTTCATATCTTTTATTGTAACCTTTAAATCTGAATAATTTAACATAAAATAACCCTCCTTATTTAGTAGTGATTAAATTATAACTGCTTTTTAGATTAAATACTTATGAAATCTTGCTATAAAATCACTTCCGGGAGTAATTACTTATCTTACTTTATTTTTCGTAAAGGCACATATATATCTATTAATGCTTTTCCTTCCTTGTTTTTGTTTATATCGTTTTTATATATTTCAAAACAATTTTTATCATCTGGCATATAACCACTTTCTGGAAACCACCTACTGTATATATAGTCGTACATATTAATAAGCTCAGTGGGTTTATCATAAAACTCCCAAACTGCAAAAAGACCTCCTGTTATAATATTAGTGCCTATTTTTTTATCTTCAATTATAATATTATCAACTGTTAGACAAGCATCATATCTTAATTTTTTTTCATCAGTTATCTGTGGATCATCGTATGATATTCCTATCATCAATGTCTCGTCATCTATAATATTTTTCTGCTGTGCAAAATCCATCAATACCTGCCATGCTTCTGATGCGTCAAAATAACTGCCAATATGCCTTACATATATAATATTATAATCAGGTAATTTTTCTATTCTCATTTTTATCTCTTGATTACCCTCAATATTAGAATTACATACTCTCACCTTACTTCTAGATATTAATTTATGAATAAGTGAAATATTCTTATCTCTTTTAAAACTACTGGGTGTAATTCCATAGTAATCTTTGAAAGCCAAAGAAAAATTTGAAGTTGATGAGAATCCCACTTCCAGACCAACATCAGTTATTGAATAATCTTTAAAGTTTTTTAATAAAATTAACGCTTTCTCTAACCTCAATCTCTTTGTATATTCATTTACGCTTTCACCTATTATAGCTTTAAAGATTCTATGGAAATGATATTTAGAAAAAAGTGCAACTCTGGATAGCTCCTCTAAAGACAAATTTTTATCTAGATTTTCTTCAATGTAATCAATTACTTTATTTATTCTCGATATATATTCTTTCTTTGATTCTCTGCTATTCATATACTTTTATTCCTTTCTTTGACCTCTTATGCTATATATCCAAGTTTTAAATAAAAAAGTATAGACAAGTCACTTCATGTATATATTTTTTAAAAATTAAAGTAAGATTAAAACCTATATACCTGTATATATTATTAATATAAATTATTACTTAAAAACTTTTTTAATATCATTAGTTATCTTTTGGTCTAACATGCCATTTTCAGTCATTTCATCTAATATTTCAATTGTTTGTTTATGTGTCATAGTTTTACGATAGGGTCTTTCTTCCATTAATGCTTGATAAACATCAAGTGATCCTATAAGCCTAGAGTTAAAATCAAGCTCTTGCCCTGATTTCCCAAACGGGTATCCTGTACCATTTATTTTTTCATGATGATTTGAAGCCCATTCAGTAATATCTTCAAATCCTTTTATTTCTTGTAGACATAATCTTGTATAGTAGGGATGTTGTTTAATTATATCAAATTCTCTTTCATTAAGTTTACCGGGTTTATCAAGGATAATATTACTAATTGCAAGCTTACCTATATCATGTAAATTTGATGCAATCATCAACTTATATATTTCATCTTTTGGCTTTTTGTAAAACTCTCCCATAATTGCTGCTTTGTCCGTTAGTTTACTTGAATGTTCCTGAGTAAACTCAGACTTAGCATCTACAATTTTAGAAAATACCTTTGTAATATCGTGTATCTTTGATAACGGCATTTCCATACTAAAATTAGGCATATTTCTTCTAATAGACATGTCAATAAATTCATCTTTTAAGTCTAACCAGAAATGAGGTGTATAACTAATATTTAAAAATGCTTTCACAAGCTTTGGAGAAAACATAGTATTCTCATGAAGTTTTACAAATGATTGAACTCTTTGCTTATCTTCTATGTACACTTCTTTTAGATATGAATTTAATTCAATTGTATCTGCAAGTTTAATAATCTGAGCCATTAAAGGTATTCTATCTCCTTCTATTCCAAAGAAACCCGTACCATCATAGTTTTCGTGATGATATTTAATAACATTCTTCACATCAGTTAAAAAAGGATAGCTCTTTATATTTTCTTCTCCTCTGATACCATGTTCTTTTTTACTTTCGATTAAATGTAGGTGTTTTTTATTACCATTGAACATATTATCATGTAGATTTTTTTCACTTGCTCCATTATCATGAAGCATGGCTAAAGAAATGACATCAAATATTTCCTGTTTAGATAATTCCATTTCTTCAGCTATACGCATAGAAATATAGGCGACTCTTTTAGAGTGATTCGTTACAACACCGAAAATATCCATTTCTACAAAGTCCAAGGCATATGATACTGCTATTAAAAACTCATTTAGATTAAAAAGCATAATCACTCCTCCTAATATTTAAAACTTTTCTAATGATTAATTTATTAAAAAATAACACTAAAATTATATCATATAAATGAGTCTAATATTTATTAAAGTAAAAACCTACTGACTTTTATAAAAAGCAGTAGGTTTATTGAAAATTACTTTATACCTTTAAATCTTTGTAAAATGTACACTTTTCAATGAAAAATTTAAAATATATGTTTTCTGAATATCTGTTTCTATGACTATCAATCTTCTTGTTTAATATGTCTCCCTTTTCATAATCTGATCCTAAATCCAACTGTGCCTCAAAGATTTCTTGTATAGTATCCGTAATCATTTCTCTTAAAACTATCTGCAAGTACTTTAAACTATATTAAGGAAGTATCCTTCTAGCTGTATAATAATTATCTGCAAAATATCCTGACATAAGTGTTGTTATACTTACTACATCTCCCTTTCCGGGTGCATGAACAAATTCACCATTTCCAATATAAATTCCTGAATGATTAACATTTATTCCATCTCTTGCGAAAAAAACCAGATCTCCAAATACTAAATTTTCCTTCGCCACATATGTCCCGACCTTTGCTTGAGATTTTGATACCCTCGGCAAAGATATCCCAAGTTTACCAAATAAGGAATACACTAACCCTGAACAATCATAACTATCAGGTCCCGTTGCACCCCATTTGTAGGGTTTGCCAATTTCTTGAGATATAAGTTCTTTTAATTTTGTAATATTTTTCATTCTACTTGTGCTGCCTCGTGTTGCAACTAAACCATTCCTTGAATCCTTTTCAGCTATTAACACTTTCTCGTACATTCTCTTTACAAGAACAATTGCTTCTTCCCTCGAAGTCTCTCCTACAGGGTTAAACAAATTATCTCCAACACCGTTTATAACTTCTACACTATATAAATAACTAACAGCCTCCTGAGCCCATGATGAAATTATGTAGTTATCTGTAAATGTGCTCTCGTATAAATTTGAATAGTCATATTCCGGTTTTGAAGCTTTCAATGTACGATATACCATTACACTTATTGCTTCTCTCGTCACCATATTATTAGGATCAAACATTCCATTTCCTATACCATTCACAATTCCTAAATTGTTTGCTATGATAACCTTTGTATTTTGTGTATCTGTAAAAGGATTTGTTTCTTGCAGTGTGCTTTCTTTACCACTTAAAGCTTCATATAATTCCACAGCCAGTTCGCAAAATTCTTCTCGAGTTATACTGTTTCTGTATTCTCCTAAGATGCTCTCTGGAATGAGATTAATTTCTTTTGCTTCATCAATTTCTTCCTTAGCCCAATCACTTGGAATGCTCTCATTAAGTTGTGATAAAGATGAGTCAGCATATGTAATTAGGGGAATCATCATCATAGCAATAATTGCAGATAATAAAGCAAAACTAAATTTATTAAGACGATTTCTCATTAGTTTAACCTATCCTTTCTAGCAAAGCCAGTATTTGTAATGCGTTCATTATTTCTAGTTAACTATATATTATCATAAAATTCGTTATTTTTGTTTGCCTTATTATTCCAATTGTATTTCTAATAAAATATCTATTGTTTTTGAAGGTTTTTTTTCACATGCTTTCCTCAACTTTTTTGAAAAAAAGAATATAACTTCTTTCTATATAAGAAAATGATTTTTTTGTGTCTTTATGCATTTATAACTCTTTAAGAAATTTTCACTATTAATTAATAACCCACGATAAAAATCGTGGGTTGTCATTATATCTTCTCTATGTCATTAATTTACAGATATTGTTTGTAAATTCTACTGGATCATTTATAGTTAATCCTTCAATCAGTAATGCTTGATTATATAATAATTCTGCATACAGTTTAAGCTTATCTTTGTCTTTTTCGTATGCTTCAGTTAATGCTTTAAATACATCATGATTTGTATTTATCTCTAAAACTTTATCAGTCTTTATATTCTGATTATTAGGCATTGCCTGTAATACCTTCTCCATTTCAATTGAAAGATCACCTTCGTTTGATATACATACAGGATGTCTCTTTAATCTTTTGGATGCTCTAACATATTTAACTTTATCTGACAATATATCTTTCATATTTTCAAATAATTCTTTATACTCATCATTTGTATCAGATGATTTTTCATTTTCTTCTGTATCTATACCTAAGTCATCACTTGATATAGATTTAAATTCCTTCTCTTTATATGCCATCAGCATCTTTATTGCAAACTCATCTACATCATCAGTAAAATATAATACTTCATATCCTTTATCTAATACGATTTCTATTTGTGGCAATTTCTCAATTCTTTCATTTGATTCACCTGAAGCATAATAAATGTATTTTTGGTCTTCCGGCATTCTAGAAATATATTCATCTAAAGTAACTATTTTTTTCTCTTTTGAAGAGTAAAACATTAATAGATCTTGTAAATCTTCTTTATTCCTTCCAAAGTCGCTATAAACTCCATACTTTAACTGTTTTCCAAAGGAATTGTAAAATTTTTCGTATTTTTCTCTATCATTTTTTAGTAAGCTGCTTAACTCTTTTTGAATCTTAGATTTAATATTTTTAGCTATAAATTTTAATTGTCTGTCATGTTGCAGCATTTCTCTAGATATGTTAAGTGATAAATCTTCTGAATCTACAATACCTTTAACAAAACCAAAATACTCTGGTAATAAATCTGCACACTTATTCATTATCAGAACTCCGTTAGAATATAACTCTAAACCTCTTTCATATTCCTTTGTATAGAAATCAAATGGAATGTTTTCTGGAATATATAAAATTGCATTATAACTTATAATACCATCAACACTAGTATGAATATACTTTAATGGTTTATCAAAACCGTAATGTTTTTCAGCATAAAAGTTATCATAATCTTCATTTGTAAGTTCATTCTTGTTTTTCTTCCAAATTGGCACCATACTATTAACAACTTGTTCCTCTATATAATCTTCATATTCTGTTTCACTACCTTCTTTAAGTTCACTTTTAGTTATATCCATTTTTATTGGGTATCTTATAAAATCAGAATATTTCTTTATAATACCTTTTAGTTTGTATTCATCTAAGTATTCATCAAATTTTTCATCTTCTGTATTTTCTTTTATTTTCAGAATAATTTCTGTACCAACAGAATCTTTTTCACATTGTTCAATAGTATATCCATCTATACCTTTAGATTCCCACTTATAAGCTTGATCACTTCCGAAAGCTTTACTTATAACAGTGACTGTATCAGCTACTAAAAATGCGGAATAAAATCCTATACCAAACTGCCCGATTATATCATATCCATCTTTTGTTTCATTTTCACTTTTAAATTGTAAAGAACCACTTTTTGCTATAACACCAAGATTATCATCAAGTTCTTCTTTTGTCATCCCAATACCAGTATCGTAAATTTTAATTATTTTATTTTTCTTATCATAACTTATCTTAATATAATAATCATCTTTCTCAAAATTGAGAGACTCATCTACTAATGCTTTGTAATAAATTTTGTCAATCGCATCACTGGCATTAGAGATAAGCTCTCTTAAAAATATTTCCCTGTGAGTATAAACTGAATTAATCACAATATCCAGCAGTCTTTTTGATTCTGCTTTAAACTGTTTTGTTTCCAATCAAATCTCTCCTCTCAAAATAATAATATGATAATAGAATCAGGTCAAAGTAACACAGCCTAATTCTATTAAAAACAATCTTTATATATCTAATATGTATGAACATGTTATTAGCACTCCTTGTCCCTGAGTGCTAATAATTAATTTATAACATATTTATAATGTTCTGTCAATAGATTTTAAAAAACCGAGTATCTATTTCATAACCTTTTTTAATAATCTTAAATCATCTTCAAATGGAGGATACTTAAGTGGTACATCTAAAATATTAGATTTCTTCATTACGCTTTTTTTGTGCGAAAAAGTATCAAAACTTGCTTTTCCATGATATGCTCCCATGCCGCTCTCTCCAACACCTCCAAACGGCATGTGTGGAGTTGCTAAATGTATAATAGTATCATTAATACAGCCGCCGCCAAAAGAAGTATTATTTATTACGTATTTTTCTTTCTGCTTATCATTCGTAAATAAATAAAGTGCAAGTGGTTTAGGATACTTATTCACCACTGTAAGAGCTTGATTTAAGTTTTCAAATTCTAAAACAGGCAATAAAGGACCAAATATTTCTTCCTGCATAATAGGGCTTTCCAATGTTACACCATCAATTATAGTTGGAGCTATGTGCATAGTTTCATCAGTATATTGCCCGCCGCAAACAATATTTCCGTTCTCCATTAACTTTAAAAGCCTATTAAAATGTTTTTCATTAATAATCTTTGGATATTGTTTATTAGTTAAAGGATCTGTGCCGTAAAATTTGGTAATATACTCTGACATTTTATTAATAAGTTTATCTTTCATATTTTTCTGCACCAATAAATAATCAGGTGCTACACAGGTTTGACCTGCATTTAAAGATTTTCCCCAAATAATTCTTTTTGCAGCTAAATCAATATTTGCAGTTTCATCTACAATACAAGGACTTTTTCCACCTAATTCTAAAGTTACAGGAGTAAGGTGCTTTGAAGCCGCTTCCATTATAATCTTCCCTACTTGTACGCTGCCAGTAAAGAAAATATAATCAAATTTTTCATCCAGTAATTTTTGGGCAACTTCTCTTCCACCTCTTACTACTGTAATAAATGATTCATCAAAATTCTCTCTTATAAGCTTATCTAAAATTGCAGATGTATGCTGTGAATACTCAGATGGTTTAATAATTGAACAATTACCTGCTGCTATTGCACCCACTAATGGTGATAACGCCAATTGAAAAGGGTAATTCCAAGGTGCTATAATTAATATTACACCATATGGTTCTGTATATATATAACTGGAAGATGGAAAATGTTTTAATGATGATTTTACTTTTTTAGGTTTTACCCACTTTGAAATATGTTTGATAGTATAATTAATTTCTTCTAAAAGAAAGCCAATTTCTGTTGCATAGGACTCAAATGGAGATTTATTCAAATCATTCTTTAATGCTTCCATTATTTCTTTTTCATTTTCAATAACTGCTTTTTTTAATGTCTTGAGTTTTTCTATACGAAAACCTATATCTTTTGACTTTCCGGTTTCAAAAAACGATCTTTGTTTTTGTATAACTTTTTTAGAAATGCACATAAAAAACCCCTCCTGATTTTAAAATATTATTATGTTTACCTTTTAATTAAACTATATAGACATTCAGGCTTTAAACTTACTTTACTCAAGAAGAAATATATACCAAGAAGTAATCTTAAATATTTAAACCCGCTAAGCAATCTGTATATATTTTTTCACTTATATTTTTTGCTTTTTACCTTGGATATCTATATAAACATTTGACAAATCCTCTTTAGACAAAATCTTTGGTACCGGATAAAATGGATTCGCTTCTTTAAAAGCACGTTCCATCATTAATGGTATATGACTGTCAACAATTCCATTTATGTTTTCAGGAATATTCATCTTTTTAGTTAGATTTTTTACTGCTTTAATGAATTCATTTGCTTTTTGTTCAATGGTATTTGATGATTCACCTACTCCAATTAAATCAGATAGTTCTGCCAGAGGTTTATGTACTGACTTTCCATAGTATTTAAGTATATGAGGCAGGATAACAGCATTGGCCAGTCCATGAGAAATTCCGTAGAATCCACCTAAAGTATGAGCAACTGCATGGACATATCCAACATAGGCACGAGTAAACGCAAGTCCCGCATAATATGAAGCTTTCTGCATATTAGAACGTGCCACAAGATTTGAACTATTTGTGTATGCTTCAAAGAGGTTTTCAAAAACCAATTTTACCGCTTTTTTACTTAAGTGTTTTGTCTCCTTTGTGTTACTTCTTCCTATATAGGCTTCAACTGCATGGGTTAAAGCATCAATCCCTGTTGTTGAAGTAATATGTGACGGCAGGTTAACAGTAAGAAGCGGATCAAGTACAGCATAATGCGGAATTAGTACATTATCATTAATTGCATATTTTTCATGAGTATTACTATTAGTTATAACGGCAGCAACAGTTGCTTCACTTCCTGTTCCAGACGTTGTCGGAACGGCAAATAAAGGAGGAATTTCTTTTCTGACCTTTAGCGCCCCTTTCATTTGAGAAACACTCTTGCTTGGTCTGGCTAAACGGGCAGCCACACCTTTTGCACAATCCATGGGAGAACCTCCGCCAAATGCAATAATCCCTTTGCAATTGTTGATTTTGTAAATCTCCAATGCTTCCTCAATATTATCAATAGTCGGGTTGGGAACAGTTTTATCATATATAACAAAACCTACTTCTTCATCATTTAACCCTTTAATTAGCCCATCCATTAACCCAATTGATACAATTCCCTTGTCAGTTATCGCAAGAATATTATCAATACCTTCACTTTTTATCAGTTTAGGAAGCTTATTTATGCTGTTTTTTCCTTCAAGTAACTTTGGTTTACGCCAAGGTAACAAATAAGCAAAAACCCTTAAAATACTTTGATAAGTTCTGCAATAAAACTTATACATAATATTAGATACCCTTTTATACATCAGATTACCCCCTTTTTTATTTTATAATAATTTTAACGGTTTTATATTTTGTTTATACCGTATTAGTTAATAATATATTTTGTCGGTCTACCGACCGATTAAACGTAAAAAAAATTATTCTACACTACACAAAGTATTTGCAATATCTTTAAGTGGAATTTTTTCTACACCAACCATTCGTTGAATTGTAAACCCGTCAAGAACTGCCAAAATAATATGAGAAAGGATTTCGTAGTTTGCTTTTCTATTTTTTAATACCATTCTTATACCATTTTCCAGTGTTGTTCTCCATTCTTTATATCTCTGTCTAAATCTTTCTTTAAGAGAATTATTACCTATTACAGCATCACTAATTAGATATAGATGAAGCTTCCCTCTTGTTTCATCGTTTAATATTTTTTGGAAAACTACCATTACTATTTCTTCGGGAGCAGTATAATTCTTAATGCCTTCTATCCAAGACAAAAGCTCTTGTGTCATCTGCTTAAGATGAATATCGGTAATGTCATATATAATATCGCCTTTTGTGGAATAATAATAATATAATGTTCCTTTACTTATCCCGACTTCTTTGGCAATATCAGCAAGGCTTGTATCTTTTACACCCTTTTGAGTAATCAAGTTATAAGCTGCTCTAAGTATATTCTGCTTATTATCAGTTGTTTTGTTCTCTTTAACTTTTTTAATTATTTTTCACCTCACTTGTCAGTCGACTGACCGATTGATAATTTAATTCTATCACTATAAAATTTAAAAGTCAATATTAAATATAAATAATTAGATGTCAAGATGACACTTAAAGTGTCTTCTTGACATCCTGTATTAGAAAACCTACTAGGAGCTTTGTAAAACTTCACAAGGTTTTTAGAATACTATTGTGAAGCCTGGAAGCTTCCACAGTCTGTAGATTCTTGAGAATTGGCTGTAGTGTGGTGCTTAACTACGTTAATATGATCTAAGCTACAGTAAGATTGTTCTTTTGCGTGATGAATACATTCATTTACTGTACATCCAATACTTTTATTAATTTTCACATTATTCACCTCCAAAATATATCTCAAATATATTTTGAGCATTTGGAGTATTTATTATTCTGTTTATTAATTTTTGAATTTAAAGTCTTAATTATATTCTAAACTTAATAATTATTAATATTGTAAATATTAACAAAAATCAAAAATATTGATTTAAAACATTAAGAGTAAAATTACATATTTAATTTTAATGCAGTTAATATTTGCTCTATTTGACTATCCTTAAATACTGACTCTTAGTAATAAAATAAAATATACTATAAACAATAGCATAAATACCATACATAACAGATGAATACATAAGCACTTTAATATAGGAATTTGATGATAATATCATCTGTGTAAAAACAACAGTATCCGCTGTTTTCATGGCAAAGATGCTGTGTATTATACCAACTAATAATGGTATTAAGAACACCGGCATAAGTCTCTTTGCAATAACTTTTCTCTCTGTAGCCTCATCCATACCTATTTTTCTTAGTATCTTATAATGATGTCTCTCTTCTTCTGCCGCCATTATCTGCTTAAAATAAAGTAAACTTGCAGTCATAAGTATAAAGACTGCTCCCATGAAAAACCCAATAAAGCATACTAATCCAAATGTTTGTAATGAGTCATTATAAAGATTATATGCTATTTTAAAACTTGCTGTATTTTCTGATAGTATTCCATTTAATTCATTGTGTAAATCTGGTGATCTTAAAGCATTTTTATACATAAATACCGTTTCCTTATAATTTGGCTGTCCATTAGGATTTATATTAGTTATATCTTTACTCTTTAAAAGATGATCAAAGTCTTCATCATTTATTACAATAGTATGATCTGACCCCGACGTGAGCATAGGCAAAGTTTCAAATGAAGTAATAGTCAATTTTTTATCTGTAAAAATAAGTTCTTTACCAATTACATCATTCTCTGTATCTCTATTACTGATAGGATTACGATATCTTAAATATAATACTTCTCCAGATTTTACATCAAGAGGTTTATTAATTGTTTTACTTATAGATATAAATTTATTATATAATGATTGAGAATAAACTTTAAAGTATTTATTTTCACCTTTCTCAAAGTAAGAATTCGTATCTTCAGAAACTTCAACACTTGGTAAACAGGTATATATCTGACCTGTAAACTCATGGATGATTTTATTTCCATGTTTTTTAAAGATGTTTCTTACATTATCTACGACTTTTTCATCATTTGCTGAAAAATGTAAATCAAATCCTAATGTTTCATAAACATTATTTTGTATATTACTGTAAAGTGTATATCCGGTAGCAACAGCAGTCGTAGCAACAGCAGATAAGATTGTAATTGTCGCCATTACAGCACCTATGGACTTAATCCTATGAGAAAAAGAAGATACTGATATTAAATTTGTTTTTCTGTAGTAGCTGTTCTTATTAATCTTAATTAAGTTAAGCACCTTTGGAAGTCCACCCCAAAAGAATAAATAAGTTCCAATAATAACCAGAAGAAGTATCGGAATAGATAAGTTTACAATTTTAAAGGGATCAGGGTTTAATGCTAAATAGTATCCTGAACCTGTTATTATAAGAGATAAAATTAAAACTAATGTTGATCCTTTTGTTCTTCCTTCTGAAACTTTACTTGCCTTAAATAAATCAACTAGTTCAAATTTATTAATAACTCTTAGTCCTGATAAGCTGATGATAGAAAATATACCTATAAATATTAATGCTGTTATATAAGCCGCATTAGGCGAAATGCTAAATTCTACATTACCTACAAAAGATGCAAAGGCAATGTCTAAGAGTATCATTACCATAAGCTTAGAAAAAAATATTCCTGCGCCGATTCCTATAACAATAGCTACAATACCAACAATAAAGTTTTCAAGGAATAGAAGCTTACCAATCCTTCCATTAGTCATCCCAAATAAGGAATATGTTGAAATCTCTTTTTTCCTTGCCTTAATAAAACTCTTATTAGAATTTATCAAAAAGAACAAGACAAATACCAAGATTATAACGGCAAAGGTTCTAAGCAGTGATCTATATCTCATATCATAGTCAGAAGCCATTAACACAATTTCGTTCTGTGTTAGTGCAAAGAAAGTATACGTAGTAAACACACTAAAGCTTAAAGAAAAGAAATACATTACATATTTCTTAAAGTTTCTTTTTATATTAGAAACAGCTAATGTACTAAGCTTCATATTTACTCACCTCCAAGTACACTCATAACGTCAATTATGGAGTCAAAAAATTCTTTTTTATCTTTTCCTGAGTATAGTTCATTGTAAATCTCTCCATCTCTGATAAACATTATTTTCTGGCAATAACTAGCTGCAAAAACATCATGAGTTACCATAAGTATTGTAGCTTCGTATTCCTCATTGATAAAAGATAATAAATTTAGAAGATCCTTGCTTGATTTTGAATCTAGATTCCCTGTAGGCTCATCAGCAAGTATTATTTTAGGATTAGTTATTAAAGCACGACAAGCAGCAGCCCTCTGCTGTTCTCCTCCAGATACTTCATATGGGTATTTATCTAATACTTTAGTAATTCCTGTATTTTCAGCAATTTTTTTAAGTTTTTGTTCTATACTTTTAGGATTATGACCTGATAATGCAAGAGGTAATATTATATTTTCCTTTAAGGTCATTGTTTCAAGCAGGTTATAATCTTGAAAGATAAATCCAATGTTCTCCATTCTATGCTTTGCAAGCTGTTTTTTATTGAGAGCTATAACATCCTTATTTGCAATGAAAAATCTTCCTGTAGTAGGTTTATCAATACTGCCTAACAAGTTAAGAAGTGTAGTTTTTCCAGACCCTGATGCTCCCATAACACCTATGAATTCACCTTTCTTTACTTCAAAGCTTATGTTTCTCAGTGCTATATACTGTTTAGATTTTTTATTCTTTCCATATGTTTTGCTCATATTTTCTAATTTTAATATCTGCATTATACTTCACCTCCAAATAATTTACCAATGGTATAGGTAAATCATACACTATAAGGTGTTTTTAAAAAATTGAATAACCTTACATTATAAAAGTTAATCTTACACTGTTGTAATATTGTAAATAGTGTCATGCTCTATAAAGGTTAAGTTGAATTGGGCATATTCACCGTATTTAGATTCTACAGTCAGTTTATGATCAAGCATATCACTAAGTTTTTTTGAAAGATACATACCATAACCTGTCAGCTTCATTCCGCTTCTATCCTCTGACGAAGTATATCCTTTATTGAATATGTGTTTAATATCTTTAGATAAAATCCCTTTACCGCTATTTTTTATTTGTATAGTTGTACTGTTGTTCTTCTTAAAAGTTCTGATAGTAATGTGTCCATTGTCCGGTGTGTGTTTAACTGCATTAGACAAAATTTGAGATATGATATATTTGCTCCATTTTTCATCTGTCAATACTTTATAATTATCACCTGAAATAGATATATTTATCTTTTTATAACTAAAAAAGCTGGAGTAGCTCTTAAGACAATCTGCAATTACTTTTTTTGTATCTACTCTGTTAATTTTATAATCATTATAAAATGTGTTAGATTTAATATTGTAAAAAACTCTTTGTGTACACTCCTCTATAGTTCTTATTTCTGTTTCCATGCTGCGATAAAAATTTTCTCCTAAGTTGTCATCATTGCTTTCTAAAATAAGTCTTATAGCAGAAATAGGAACTTTTATGTCGTGTATCCATTTTGTAATAAATTCCAACTCTTCACATGATTGGTTACGTATATCGGCTTTAAGTTTTTCGTACTCTTTTACTATGTTATGAACAGTTTTACTATATTCCTTGTCCATAGGATATGTAAACATATCCAAGCTTTCATGACAAAGAGGATTATCCATACAATAGTCTTTAAACTTCTTTATGCGAGCATTATATACACCATAGTCAATTAAAATAAAAATAACAAATAATAATATAAGTCCTGTCATAACGTAAGCTGCATTTGATTTAGACATAGTAAATTTTTTATCTAGTTTATATACAGTAAAAGCAAACATAGTACCCGCTGTGATAAAAGTATATGTCATCCATTTTTCCTTTAAGTAATTAATAATGTTCATACCAATTTATAACCTTCTCCCTTTATTGTCTTTATATAATCAGAACGTCCTAATTCATCTAATTTTCTTCGTAAGCGGTTTACATTTACAGTTAAAGTATTATCATCAACAAAGCTTTCATCATCCCATAGAGCTTTTATAATACGTGTACGTGTTACAATTTTATTAGAATTTCTAATTAGTAAAGATAGTATCTTACATTCATTATTGGTTAGTCTTATTTGTCGTTCTCCACAAAATATGCAGTTATCTTCTATATTTAGTATAATATCCTTATATTGCAGTACATTTAATGTCTGGTCACTATATGAATAAGCTCTGCGTAATATGGTTTGAATCTTTACTATAAGCATATCCAGTGAAAAAGGTTTTTCTATATAGTCATCTCCGCCCTGTGTCATGGCACGTATTTTATCTCCTTCTGTTTCTCTTGATGATATAAATATAATAGGTACATTTGAAATCTGCCTTATCTTGGCACACCAATAAAATCCATCATAGTATGGCAGGTTTATATCTAATAATATAAGGTGCGGCTGAAATGATGTATATTGTTCAAGAACATTATTAAAATCTGTAACAATTAAAGTAGAGTATCCCCACTTATTTAGTCTATCTCCTATGATGGAGGATATTGTATTATCATCTTCAACGATTAACACTTTATACATTATTTATCACTCCCAATATTATTATATCAAAATATTTGCGATCAAAAACCAATCTTACATTATTGTTATATATTCTATCCTCCTACAATAAAATATACTTGTTTTATATCTGTAATAATTAAAAATTCTAACACTGATACAGTGTTAGAATTTTTAATTATTACATTTGTATCTAAATACCTTAGAAATAAAACTATATATTTAATCTATTTATCAAAGCTTATATCTATTAATTTACTGCTCTCATTCCAGTTAAATTCAGCACCTAGTTCTTCTACTAAAAATCTTATGGGAATCATAGTTGAGGCATCTTTTATGGCAGGCGGTAAAGGCATTTTTACTTCTTTTCCGTCTACAGTAACTTTTGTACTTCCAATTGTAAATACTATGGATGATTCTTGTGTAGTACATATAATTTCTTGATTTTCTGCATCCCATGATATATCCATACCCAGTTTCTCTAATAAACTTCTTAAAGGTACCATAGTTACTCCATTTTCTATATATGGCGATACATCAGTATCTATATATTCTCCATCAATCTTTATACCTATTTCATGTGTTACTTTATAAAGACTTCCATCACAAATTAATATCAATTCATTTTCATTAAGTATTTGTATAGATTTTTTTGGTATCATTCCACTAAAATTATCTCCGATTATTCTTTCTATATTCCATGACATCCCATCTTTTGATGTATAAATCTTGTTATGATCAAAAACCATGAACTTATTTTCGTTCCAGTGAAATTCATTTTTAATTGCGGGTTCTTTGTGTACACTAACAACAGAAGGTTCAGACCAGTTTAAAATATTTTCACTTTTATGAAATTGATATTCATGACCTTTATTCCATTTATATAATATATAATCACCATTTGTGTAAAAGCTATATTGCCAATTGCAAAATAATGAAAGTTCAATAGTTTGCGATTTATCTGTATTATCGTATATCTTAGCCTTTATTATTTCGTTTTCTCTATAAAATATTATGGTAGATTCATTATAATCAAGTACATCTATTATAGAACCACTTAATTCATGTTTTGTCCATTTAATACCATCTGTAGATATATAATATCTACCACCATTACTTATAATCATATGCTTATTATTAATAAAACTTTTCATTGCTGATGTGTCAGTATCAGCTTCTGAATAGACTTTTGTCCAGTTTATTCCATCCTTAGATGTAAAAAAGCTAAAATTGGAATTAATACTTCCTCTTTCTCGTTGTATAACTACATACATATCATTAAAAAACTGAATATCACTGATTGTATAATATTTGCCTTCCAAGCGGACACTGTCCCAGTTTACTCCGTCATTTGAGATAAGTATCTCGTCAGCTTCCGAAACTGCTATATATTTATCGTTTACATACATTACATTTTTAAGTCTAAAAGGATATTGTTTACTAACAGATTGCCATGTTACTCCATCTTTAGATTTGATAACATAACTATTATCTACTATTGCAACTAACTCATCATTAATAATAGTCATATTCTTTATCCAATGACCAAGCTCCATACTAAATACTTTATTAAACTTTTTAAAATCTTTTGTTACATATATACTATTTCTTGCTGTTAATATATACATTCCATTGTGATAAGCAATATCTTCAAACGTATATGTATCAATCATTCTCTCATATTTAATTTCTTTCCATTCCAATCCATCTTGAGAAGTTATAATCCTTCCATGATTTTCTACTGCAATAAACCTTTCTCCATCCCAGATAATACTCCAACTATATAGTCCAATAGAACCTTCAATTTCTGTTTCGGTTACTCTATTCCAGCTTAATCCATCTTTCGATGACTCCACTATGACTTCACCGCTTAATTCATCTGCACTTAATACGCGTGGGTAAATATACATTCTAAATGTTACATCGTGTATTTTGTTAACACCTTTAGAATCTTTAACACCTGCTATATCGCCTAAAGATATCCACTTATCCCCTGTATAGAACAATTTATGAAATGATCTTGATACATCTTTCTCTCCTTTTGTCCAGTTTTTTAAATCTTTAGTAACATATAAGTGATGATTATAGTTCTTTGTATAAAAAATATACGTATCATTGCCAAACACTACTTGTGAAAATTCTATAATGTTTTCATCTATCTGCACATCAATTGTTCTCCAGTTTAATCCATCTTCTGACAGGTATACAGTATTTGTTCCATTAACTGCTATGTATTCTTTTCCATTCCATATTATATCACAATAATCTCTTTTAATTTTCATTACCGATTTCCATTTATCTAAATCCTTCGAATAGTATATTTCATTATCTCCTATAGCTATATAACTATTTCCGTCAGAAGCTATCTTTTCTAAATTATATCCATATATTTTCTCGGCCCTATATGTTTCATTAGCTTCATCTGCAAAGCCAGGTGAAGATGATAATAAAATTAATATACTACTAATTGTCAATATTATAATCTTAAAACACATGTTTTTTTTCATTATTAATAACTCTCCTTCACTGTTTATATTTTATCATTTGAAGGTATTTATCTCTCATGATATACAGATATACAAGTTCAAATCTTACTTTATTCAAGAAAAAAATATATAAGCAGTAACTTATATATTTTTTTCTTGAATATCTTTTATTTTGAACTTGAATGTCTATAATTCGTATATATTATTTTCCTCATTTGTTTTACCATATGTTACCTTCGGCTATTATTTTACTTTATTTAAGCTTTTATGTCAAACTAAGTTTTTGTAAAAATTATAAACACATTTACAAACACTTATCTGTTTTACATTGATTTACTCAACCTATTCTCTAAACCATTCTTAAGCTTTTGATAAGCTTCTTCACCTTTAGAAAATGGACATACCCTTAGACATATACTACAACCGAGGGTCTTGCTAAAATATTCGTAACACTTCAATCGATCAATACAGGTTCTTGTCTGATTTATCCCGGGTATGTCTTGAATTGTAGATTGTTTTTCGGAATATATTGCTTGAGTCGGACAAGATTTTTCACATCTTCTACAGTTCCTGCAAAAATCTTCTATCCAAATGTGATCTTTATTATCTGTAAATTCAAATACTTTATCTTCAATAAAAATTGGTGTAATTCTATGACGCGGTCCATACTGCTGTGTAATTAATAAACCATTATGTCCCTGCCATCCCATTCCTGCCTTTGCTGCCAACGGTGTTGTATTAACTAATCCCCCTAGAGGATGATTACTTTGACATCTGATATTAAAATTCTGCCTTAACCAATCAGCAATATCATTAGCTGCAATTCCTAATGAACTATAAACCCTTTGTACTTCTTCTCCTGCCGTAAAATCAGGAGCTAAATCTATTTTGTCTTTATGCATCTCTTGAATACATACAATAGTATATTTAAATAGTACTGCCTTGCCCTTGAAAATTAACTCACTGGGCAATTCAGTGAAACCAATATTTACTTGCCATTTATCCCAAGCATAATTCTGTAATTCTGTCCATAGCTTTTTATTAGGATAAGTATCTAATAAGGTATGTTTTCTATTTAATAAATTCCCTTCTGTATCAAGTTCATTAAGATATTCATTCAAATCTGTAAAACATTTGTTTTTACCACTAAACATAGGCGACATATATTTGGCAAATATTTTTATCATTTTGGGAAGGTTTTTTATCCCAACTGAAAGAAGCTTATTTCGAATTGGTGATCTGCCTTTTAAGTGTTTTTTAGTAAACTCCTCAGATTCAAAGTATTCAAAACCCTCTTGAATAGAATCTTTATGTGCCGTGATAACTTGATTAGGATATTTTTTGACACGATTAAGATAATCATTTTCACTTTTTGATGAAGCCACTGATATTTTACCACCCATTATAATATCCTCCTTTTTTTTAGAAAATTTACCTACCAAAACAACTACTATACAAATGATGCTTATATATATATCCAAACTCATAATAAAAAATACTAAGAGAAACATTTGCAGAACATAACTATAACTATCAACAAATGGAAATATAAAATTCATGAATAAATTTGCTTGTCTAACCGTAGGAAGTTTGCAAATTTTATGATTTTATATTGGAATGAGTTGTAAGAATTATTCATGTTCTAAACAGTTTAACGTGTATTTTTTATTATATTTTGATCTTGCTTCTCTATATCATTTATCTAAAAAATTTAAAGCCTCTAAAATAAAATTGTTTTCATCAATTACAGTATTTTTATAAATTCTTTTAAGCATAGACCTTAATATATTTACTTCAGACTCAGAAAAACCCTCAACTAATTTATCATTTATTTCAAAAAAGAAAGCTTTAAACCTATCAGCAATCTCTTTACCTCTTTGAGTTATATAAATATGTTTAATTCTGCTGTCTGTTTCATCTTTTTTAGCAATAATCAGCCCATTGTTTAATAAATATTTCACTGCTTTAGATGTACTACCTTTGCTTACATTCATTCTTCCGGAAAGCTCATTTTGATTAATTCCATCATATACACTAATTACAATCAAATATTGAAAATATCTATAATTTGAATCAAAATCAAAGTCAAAGTCAATATCTGATAATCTACTTTTAAATTGATTTTGTACATTTTTACTAATGGCTGCAAATAGCCTACCAAGTTCCACGTCAATCATATTAAATCCTCCTATTTAGTTTCTTGTGAAACTATTATAGCATAATATAGTTTCCTGTGCAACTATATTTACGCAAAAAATATTCTTAATTTTCTTACCACTTAATTCTTTATTTTAGGCATTTCTGTCATTGCTTTTGCTCCCCTTAATTTTACTAAATATTATTTTGTACTTTTCTTAGGCTTTTTCTTAATTTTAATTAATTCTTTTATGTCATTAGTTATACTTTCATCAATCACTCTAATCCACAACCAGCGACCATCATGAAGTTGTGTCGTTCCTGTAATTAAATCTACTATATCCTCCTGAAAAATACTAATGTTTTCAATTGCTTTTTGAGCTTCTTTTCTTCCAAGAACAATTAGAATTGTAAACGCATCTTTTTCAGGATAAAAAGTACACAATGATCTTCCGCTTCTTCTATATCGTATTGCCCATCCATAATTAGCACCACCATAGTTTAATTCAGGCTGAAAGTCATAATTTTGTTCTAAGAAGTCCCTAATTTCATTCCATGCAACCGCTGCTTTTTCTCCAATATAATTAATTATTTCAGTCTCTGTTGGTACACAATTCTTATCTGATAATCTTGAATACATTTTAACTCCCCCAGTTTTTGTTTATTTAGATTTAATAGCTTTAAAGTATTTCATTTTTAACAATTTCAATAGTTATAAATTTATATTACTTAAACATCCATTTTTATAAATCATCTTAATAGTATCTTCAAGACTAGGTTCTGTTAAAGTAAAGTCAAATATCTTTTTCCCATCTTCTAATAGTTTATAAAGTATTTGTGAAGGAGTATTTATTGTACGATCGAAATAAATACAAAATCCATCTTCATCTTTTTCAATAATATAGTTTTCTAATGATAGCGACTCAACGTTTCCATCAAATTTTACGTGCATAATGCAATTCTTATTACTGTACTGCTCCTTTAATGTTTTAATATCACCGGAATATATAAGTTCACCATTATCGATTATAATTACTCTATCACATATTTTTTCTATATCTACAATATCATGAGATGTTATAATGATAGTTGTATTTCTGCTATCATTAATACTTTTAATAAACTCTCTTATTCTATCTTTTGCCACAACATCTAAGCCAATTGTAGGTTCATCAAGATACACAATTTTAGGATTATGAAGCATTGATACTGCAAAATCTGCTCTCATCCTCTGCCCTAAGCTTAATTGTCTGGTGGGAATATTTAGTAAAGGTTTTATATCTAATGTTTCACAAAATAAATCTAAATTATGCTTATATAAAGAATCAGATATTTTATAAATTCTTTTCATTAATTGAAATGTATCAATTATTGGTAAATCCCAATAGAGATTACTTTTCTGCCCTGCAATTAATGAGATTTTCTTAGCATTTACTCTTTTGTTTTCATAAGGAACAATTCCATCAACTACTACATTTCCTGATGACGGATAAAGAATTCCTGACATTATTTTTATAGTAGTGGATTTACCTGCCCCATTAGGTCCTATATATCCAACTATCTCACCTTCTGCAATTGAAGTATCTATTCCTTTTAAAGCAGTTTTGTATTCCCACTCTTTTTTGATTAAATCTTTAAAATTATTAAGAAAGCCTTCTCTTCTTTTTGCAATTTGATATGTTTTTTTTAAATTTTCAATTTTTATGATTTCCATAAGCTTATCCTTTCTATAAAAATATTATTAGCTTCCTGTACCTTGATATTTCTTGACACCTAAATTCCAAATTTTATACATAACTGTAAAAAGAATTATTCCTATTATTAAAATACCAATCATAGATAATCCATTTATATCTCTTTGATCTAATATAAAAACAGCCGGATAATAATTTAGTAATGCAAAGGGTATAGCAAATGTTAATAATAACTGCAATCCTCTAGGATAAATGGTTAATGGATAGTTTATGATATTCCATGACTCAGTTAAAGCATTTAAAAAATAGTGTGAACGAATAACCCAAAATGAAATAGCTCCTGAGAAAATAATAAATGAACCGTAAATTAATAAAGCTCCAATTAATGCACATAAAAATAAGATACCATTAATTAATGTCCAATTAATCTGAAGGAAGAAAAGGGTTAATATAAATACTACTAAACCAAGTATTACATGACTAAGGGCATAAGGCATAAAATTTCTTCCCACAATATAAACAAATGGGTTAACAGGTGCAGTCAAAAACTTATCTAAATCACCATTTTTCATATAATTGCTCATACTCCACATAGCATCCCATAAAAATGCTGATGAAGTTGCACGAACAAAATATCCCAGTGCATGAAGAAAAACTATTTCTGCGAATCCCCATCCATCTATTACTTTGAATTGGTTTATAATAATCCACACTGCTAAGAATTCAAATAAATAACCTACCATACTTATGAGCATTTCATAAATTATTGACCTTCCATACTGTAAACGTGCCTTGATATTTAGCGAAACCAGATGTAATAACATAATTATCCTCCTTGTATTACCAGTTTGCGGATACCTTTTTTCCATATAATTGAACTGACAGTTAAAAGAATGACTAACCATATGAATTGAAGTACTAAACCATGTATAATATATTTACTGTCTGCATTTCCTATATATATTGATAGTGGTAAATCAAAACCTAGTCTTATTGGTAAAAAATAAGTTAAATTGTATAACCATTTAGGAAAAATCCATATTGGTATTAATGCTCCAGATAAAATTCTAATAATATTATCTAGTAACAAAGGAATTGCACCATGCAAATCCATAATCCAAAAGGAAGAAAGACCAGCAATAAAGTTAATAGTAAAATATATGATATAGGAATTAGCTACTATAAAAATTGCAAGAATTAATGATGAAAAATTTTGAGGAAATGTAAAACCAAACAGTAAAACAGCTATAATAAACATTGGAAGTACAACAAATAACAAATTAAAAAACACTCTTCCCAACGATCTGGATAAAATTGTTAATTGATATCTATACGGCTTTGACAGATGATTTGCAATTTGTCCTCCCCTGACATCTTCTGTTAACTCTTCAAGCATGTCTGGACTCAACAAACACACGGATAATCCTGAACTAAGAATAAAATATGTTATCATATCTTCAAGTGATACTCCTAAATATGCTGGATTGGTCGCATACAGTCTTTTCCAAAGATATATCTGAATTGATAAAGTTACTACGGAAGAAAAAATTCCAAGCCATATTTCTGATTTATACATTATTAGTTTTTTAAAGGATAAGTAAACTAGATAAATATATTTATTCAATGATAACTCCCCTCTTTTCTTATTATAAGTAAGTTTATACAAAGCATTCTTCACTTAAATAGTATATTCATGAAAAATTATATCAAGCAAATAATTCTTTAAATCGTTATTATTTCTTCTGGTATTTGTAAATACCATGAAAATAATTCAGCATCAATACTTTCATTAAAATCTTTTTCTAAGCACGTAATCATACATGTTCTGTTTTTAAATCCATTAATCCCAAATTCTTTGTCTGATTTAGAAAAAATAACACCAGCTGAAGAAGTTTCACGCAACGGCTTTTTATCTAAATATGCTTTAGAATAGAAATTAAGCTGTATATCATCTTCAGTTTCATATTCAAGTACTGCTAAACTCATTCCCTTAGGACAGATTTTCTTAAGAGCATCTAATAAGTTTTCCTTCATTTTCTTAATCTCATCTTCTGTAAAATTATTCATTCTTTCATCTTCGAAATTATTGTTTACTTCTTCCCAAATATCATAATGATACATTCTATTAATATAGAAAGTTCTATCTTTCTTTTCAATAGAGTCATAAAAATAAAGTTTTTTGCCTTTCTGCATTTCACCGAATTCAAGATTTATCGGCTGATTTATTAATACCTGTTTAGGATTTTCACTAATTTTTACAGTAATATCTAATTCTCTTGATATATCTATCTGAGGAAATTCTTCATCTTTTTTCTGTTCATAAGATGCTATGAGAATATCAGACAAATTAACTTTATCCCAATTTTCAGTAGATATTCCACTTTCAATAAAGTGCTGTAATCTCATATATGCTTCATAATCGTTGTGATGAATTCGACTTGACCTTGAAGAAGAAAAAGTCATTTTTTGATTTTGAATAGTTATTTCAGATATATAAAAATGATAATCATTCATTTCTTTACTAATATTATCAATCATTTCATCTCTATTTGTGTACTCTTGTATTTCTTCTAAATCTATATCCAGATCAAAATTATATGGGTTCTTATACATAATCCAAAATACATTTCTACGCTCTTCTAATGTTATAGATAATAAATGGACATCTATTTCTTTAATTTTTACGATTTTATCTATAAGAATTTCTTTTTTAGGTAAAATCATGTTTTGCTTTAGGTCTTTTAGATACATCTATTTACTCCTTTGTCTGTTTTTTAAGTTTTTATTATTCAATAATATCTTTAGAAGTTACTAGGAAAATCACAAAAAATACACCACATATAAAAGCGATAAAACCATATCCACCAAAAATATCATGTCTTGTTGAGAAAAAACCAAACCCTAATCCTAACACTGTATTTATTGATTGTAAGCCTAGAGACTGAAACGAATCAATTGTTGCTCTCATAGAAGAATCAATTCTATGATGTAAATATCCACTAGCTATTGGTCCAATAATTCCTGATACAATACAAATTACGAAAATCACCACAAGACTTGTGTATCCTTTAACTGCTGATACATATAATAACCCGGCTGCAAATATAAAAATAACTCCTGATAACAAACGCTTATAGCTAATTCGTTTTTTTAAGGTATATGCAAATATATTTCCCGGAAGTCTTGCAGAAGACATCATAGCTGAAAACAATCCAAAATATATAACCGGAATTCCCAGTCTGCTTATATGAATCTGCCAGAACTCATCAATAAAATTCAATGATGCACCTGTAACCATTCCGGAAAGCAAAACAAGACAAACATCTTGATTTTTCCGAAAAAAGCGTATTGAGGTTTTTATATATTCCTTAATCGCAATTGGTTTATCTGTCTTACTTTTTATGTCAGGTTCAACCAGTATCAGTGATATACACAGTGAAACAAACATACTGACAAGTGATACCCAGTAATTAAACTCAAATCCAAACCAATTCGCCATTACGCTTCCACTTAAAGCTGCTAAAATTATAGCACAAAAATCAAATACATTTAAACGTCCCAAATACTTTTCAAAAGATTGTGTATCACCATTTAACAATAAAGAATCGTAAAGCAATGCATTTTCGGAACCACTAGATGCAGAATTCCCAATTCCCGCTAGAAACACTACCGCAGCAAAGTGCCAAAATTCAGTTGCAAATATTATTATAATACATCCACAACAGCTTAAAAAAGCATTTAGAATAATCATGTTTTTGCGACCCCACTTATCGGCAATAATGCCTGTTGGAATCTCAAGTGAAATAATAGTTACTGCATAAATAATTTCAGCATAAACTACCATCTGGATTGTCATGCCCCTTTGCTCCCAAAACAACCTTTCAATTACATAAGCAGGTATAAGATTGTGAAAGAACCTAATGGCATAAAGTTTCCAGACATTTTGTTTATAATTCATATTTAAAGCTCCTCTCATTTTTGATTGTCAGTTTTTACAATCAAAATAAGGGAGGCGCTCGTGAACTATTTTGTATTAAGGATTAACAAGGAGGTCTTACATAAGTCATATAAACATCTCCTTTCAACTTTGATAGATTAATTCTAGCATATCCCATTTTTTATTACAAGTTTAAAGATGATTAGACTATAGAAATTTGTCAACACTACTTAATAAATTAAATCTCTGTAATAGCTTTAATGAAGTCACACCTATTTTTATCTTTTTTTCAATTGTTTTAGGACTTTTTCTGACATCTTTTATAGCAATTCTAAACAATAGATAGTCAAAGTATCTGTCTGTCACATTTAGAATAAAGTAAAAATCAATTTTCTATTATAACATTTAATATAACTTTTCAACCTTTAAATTGCTTATATAGGATTTTAGTGATATATATAAACAAGTTGAAGTTTATAATTGCAAATGATATACTGAGACGATGATATTTTAGTAAACAAAATAAATGAAAAGCTTCAATTTGCTTATAATACTGTTACTTTTGATTTAATGAGAGTAGAAATGTAAATTGAAGAAGTGAAATACGTTTACTAAACTCAAGAATATAAATCAAAGGGGTGCAACTATTGTTGATCAATCATGATATTAAAATCCGTAATATGAAAGAAGATGAGAAAAACAAGGTTTTGACTGCCATGAATCGTTCATTTTCTCTAATTGAACGCCGATCTTTCTACTTCACTCCCAATGTTTTGATTGCTGAACGTGACGGAGAAATACTAGGTGCTATTGTACTAAAAATATTTGAAATATCTCAAAATATTAAGGAAGGATTAATTTCTTGGATATTTACAGTTCCAGAGGCAAGAGGTCTGGGCTTAGGACAAACTCTCACTGAAGCAGGTATAGAATTTTTAGAAAAACAAGGATGTGAGAAAGTCTTTGCAGCAGTTGAAGGAAACAATACAAGTTCAGCAAAGCTATTTGTCTCCCGTGGATTTGGTATTATTTCGCCCGGACAGCAGTTTCGTCGTTACGGATTAAAAATTTTAAAATTCTGGATAAAGACCTTTCATTTTGCTGATTTAGGTCATTTTTTATGGATGAAGCCCGCTCCGGAGAAAAAAGACAGTTCTTCTCTACAATTATGGGGAACAATGATTATGACTTCCCTTATATGGTTATTGCTGTTACTTAGAACCGAAGGAGAAATTAACCCGATGAATTGGTTATCACTTTCTACAGCCACTGTTATCTTGTTTGGAATTCGTTACGCTGCCATGGGTCTGACAGCAAGACTGCAGGGATTACAGTTCCGTTATAGAGCTTGGGAATCAGGATTTCCATTAAGCATAGCTGTAGCTGCAATTTTTGGTGGTATTTTTTTAATACCCGGAGGAGTCTACCCCTCTGGTCATAACTGGCGATATAAAGATTCACTTATTAAGCTTTCAAAGATGGCTTTATGTGGAGTGTTGTCAGTATTGCTTATAACCGTTTCAGCTAGATTACTCATGTATTTTAATACATTTAATAAAGATTTAAATATATTCTTTAATTCAATCTTAGACGTAGGAGCAGCACTCCTAATTGTTGATACATGTTTCCCCTTCTTAAGCTCCTATAATGGCAGCAAAATATGGGACTGGAATAAGACCGTCTGGATTATCTTAACTATAGCTATAATCGGTTCATTATATTTACTCTAAAAAATCCTGAAAGAAGATATATAGAAAGATTACGATTAAACAGAATTCTCTTTTTTAATGTTTTCAATCAACATCTTTTCTCTTCTTTCTTTTTCTTAACAGGAGTTTTGTTCTTTTAAATATTACTTTATTTTATATAGTATCTGACCTCTTTCTCTATATAATCATATCAAATTATGCTCTAAAAACTATTTTTTAAAGACCAAGATAATATTATTGATTCTAAGCTTTAGCCCTTATTTAGTGCTCAAATTATTAATTATAACACGTTTTTTTATAATTTAATCTTTTTTCTATTTAAAGTTAATTAACTCCAATTTTTAATTCAAATTCTGTAAACTTGTTCACACAACTTCTGACCATAATTTCTCCATTTATTAATTCAAGACTTTTCTTAACAATAGCAAGTCCCAATCCATTTCCACTAAACCTACATGTGTTATTACCTCGATAAAATTTGTTAAATATTTTGTCAATATCTTCATCGCAAATACCTTGACCATAATCTTTAATAATAATCTTTTGCTTATTATCTTCAACAAATAAACTTATCTCTATCAGTCCGTTTTCATACGAAAACTTAATAGAATTCTCTATCAGGTTTCTTAATATTAAATGATAAACCATCTTATTACTAACTACTTCTATTTGTTCAAGGTTTAAATCAAAGTCAATACTTTTTTCACTCCATTGTCTTTCAAGGTATAAAATAGTTTCACGAATAAGCTCATCTAATCTAAATCTGTCATTTTTTTTAATTATTTCTGTATTCTCAACCCTGTTTAATTCAAGAATCATTTCAGTTAACTTTGATACTTTTTCTGATTCTTCATTGATTATTCGTATATACTTTCTTGATTTGTCAGACAAATCTACATTTTTCATTAGCAGCTCTGAAAATCCTTTTATAGATGCAACTGGAGTCTTTAGTTCGTGAGAAACAGATGATATAAACCCTTCTCTTAGTAGTTCTATACTCCTAAGTTCTTTTACCATCTGATTAAAGCTTGTTGTTAATTGCCCAATTTCATCATGGTTTTTCACTTCCATTTCTATTGTAAAATTACCTCTTGCAACTTCTTTTGTTGCTTCATTTAGCTTATATACTGGATCAAGAATATATTTACTTAAAAAATAAAAAACTATTATGCTTATTAAAGCAAAGATTAGAAATGTTATTATAAGTCTAAAAATTTCATTTGTACTGACAAGATCTCCTAATGTCAGTTGGCCAATAAAAAAAGATAAAACTAAAGCTAATATAGCAGGAATCAATAATATAATTGAAAAAACTGTTATTAACTTCCATTTAATTGTCATCCTATTGAAAATTATCATAACGTACTCCCTTATATCCTAAGCCTCTAACCGTAATAATTTCAAAATCCTTACAGCTCTTGAAACGGCTTCTTAATCGCTTAATATGTACATCAACTGTTCGTTCATCAGTCTCTGAATCCATTCCCCATATCATTTCCATCAATTGAAATCTTGTATAAATTCTATTTGGCTGACTTAGCAGTTTAAATAGTAATAAGAATTCTTTTGCTGGAAGTAAAGTCGATTTACCATTTATAGATGCAGTTTGAGCTTGATAATCAAGAGTTAACTCACCAACTTTTAAAAATTGTTCACTAGATATCTGACTCCTCCTCAGGAGAGCTTTTATTCGCAATAGCATTTCATTTAAATCAACCGGTTTAACCATATAGTCATCTGCACCATAAGTAAAACCTGATTCTTTATCCTTGTATTCACTTTTTACTGTTACCATAAGAATAGGAAATCGGTAATTAGATTCTCTTAACATATATACTAACTCAAAACCGTCCAATTGGGGCATCATAACATCAGTAATCAGAAGATCTATATGAATTGATTCTAGGGTTTTTAAAGCATTTTTTCCATTTTCAGATTCATATACATTATAACCATTTTGTTTTAGAAATTCACTCATCATTAATCTTAAATTGTAATTATCTTCTACCAATAAAATATTAACCATATTTACACTCCAATCCATACCTCTATAATCATTATATAACAACTATTGAAAGGAGCAACCATAAATGATTGCTCCTTTACCTTTTAGCATTTATCTGACTTGGTATTTCTGTCTTTTCTACGTTCCACCAGATAATATAACGCAGGAATAATGAAGATTGTCAAAAATGTGGATGCGGCAAGTCCACCAATCAATGTGTATGCTAATGGTCCAAAAAAAGCCCCACCATAAATTACTAATGGTATTAAACCAAATATAGTCGTTATACTTGATAATATAATAGGTCTTATTCTTCGTTCAACTGACTCAATACAAGCTTGCCTGATTTCTTTACCTAATGCCCTGGCCTTATTTATATAGTCAATTAATAATATTCCCGTATTTACTACTATACCTGTTAACGATACTAGTCCAATCATTACAGTAAAAGTTAAATCTACGTTAAACAAAATTAGCACTAAAAAGGATCCAATAAAACTTAATGGAATTGTTATAAGAACAATTAATGGTTGCCAGAAAGAATTAAATTGAAACAACATGATAATATATATGATAATAATTGCAACAATTCCAGCAATTCCTACATCACTCATTGAATCTGCTGCTTCAGCATTCATACCGCCAAGGTCAACAACTACCTCAGATGTGTCCATATTGTCAATTTCATTTTGTAACTCCTGCATAATGCTTCCTATCTCTAAAGTATCTTCTGCTCGAATATCAATTATCAACTGATATTCTCCATCCACTGTATTAATTACTTTTAAATAGGATTCTTTGGTAACTTCCGCATAGTTGTTCAATGGATTCTTTTGCATAAACTTTTGACTAAAAATGCCACTGTTTTCAAGTTGCTCAATGTTTTCAATATTAGCACCCAAATGGATTGAAAGATGATTTTCTCCAACTTGAACCTTTCCTACAGTTTCTTCAAAAATCATAGAACGTATTTGCATCTGTACATCAGCACCTATCAGGGCATCTTCTGCCAAAGCATTTCTATTAAAACTCAGCTGATATTTATCTTGGTATAATGGATAACTAATCCCATACGACTTTATACTTTTTATTGACTGAATATATGATTCCAATCTATGTGCAACTTCAACCACTCTATCTATGTTCTCTGAACTCAAGAATATAGATACATCACCAATATCTGGGCCAACAAGGAGTTCTGAAATCTGAATAGAACCGTAAGTCAAATATTTAGCTAACTGTTCTTCCATTTTTCCAATGATTTTAGGTATATTGCTATATGGTTCGTCAAATCTTATATAAATACGACCTGATGTAGGCAAAGGACTTATCATGGAAACTGAAGTATCAAATCTAGGCAAATCACCACCTACAGAATGGGCCATATACTCAATGTTGTCAAAATTAAGGATTTCTTCAACCAACAATTCTGAGAATTTCTCCACTCCAATTTCTTTATTACTAGAAGTATAATCATATGTGACATAAACTATACTTTCCTGTGCTGATGGAAAAAGTACAATATTTCTTCCTGCCATTCCCACTCCTACTATCCCAAGAAACAAGACAATACTTAACACCAGCACCATAATTGGACGATTCAGGACATTTCCAACTATTTTTCTAAGCCACTTGCTGCTTTTTTCAGACACTTTTTTAGTTTTGTATTTAGTTCTTTTTTTATACAATACTGATGCAATAACAGGAGTTACAAACATAGCAGCTATATAGGATATTGTAATTGCAATAATTACTGTTAAAGGCAGCGAAACAATCATTTTACCGGCTACATCCGGTAAAAACATTAACACTGAAAATGCGGCAATAGTGGTTAATGTTGATGAAAGTACAGGTAGTGCATTCTCCTTTACTGCCAGATAAATTGACCTATTCCTTGTCTCTCCTAAATCAAGCCTATACTGTATTGCCTCACTTATTACTATAGAGTTATCAACAATGATTCCTATGGTTATGATTAAGCCTGTTATAGTAATCATTTGTATGCTTTCACCAAGTACAAATAGGCTTAAAATTGTACTAAAAACAATAATAGGAAATGTTATTGCTATTGAGAATGCATTTCTCAATCCTAATCCTATTAATACTATTATCAATACCAGAATTATCCCTTGTAATAAATTCATATTTACTTGATTCATTGCTTCATCTACATATTCTGGTTGAAATACTAATTGCTCTACATTTAGTTCAGGGTAATCTTCATTATAAGATTTAACAACTTCATTTAATTCATCTCCCAGTTTAGTGAAATCCAGATTATCTTTGAAATATATACTAACAAAAAATGCTTCTTTTCCATTTGCGTACAATCTTACACTGTTTTCTTTTGTCACTTTTTCTATTTCTGCAATGTCAATCAAATGAATATCTTCTGTTGTTTGCGGATTTCTAAAGATAATCAGGTTTTCTAATTCTTCAATACTGTCATACTTAAGCGAACCTTCAATACTGATCTTTTTCTGTTTTTCTTGAATAGAACCTAAAGGAATGTTCATACCATTTGAATGGATTAAATCACCAATGTTTTTCATAGTCAACGGTAGTTCATTCAGCTTTTCCATATTTACCTGAACCTGAATAACTTCAATTTCATTCCCATCAATTTCTACAGACTGTATTTCAGGAATTTTCTGAATAGAATTAGTAAATGCTTGTACCGCTGATTCTAATTCACTTTTCTCTTTTTCATCCGCTGTCACACTGTAAACAGCATGTGGAAATCCAAAATCCGATTTAAATATAGGATCCATCGCCTCATCTGGAAGCTTAACTGCATTGACATCTTTATTCACTTTTTCCCAAATATCATCTACATTTCTTTCTCGTACATCAAGTACTACCATGATAATCGCAAATCCATCATAAGTACTTGCATTGATACTGCGAATATCATCATTATAGAGTAATACCTGTTCAATAGGATTGACAATCAATTCATACATTTCCTCTGAACTGTATCCTGGTGCAATTAACTGATATGTGCCAATCGGCGGTGTTGTATCAGGCATTTTTTGCTTAGGAATATTGCTATAACTATACACACCTGCAACTACTAAGAAAATACATAGGAAAAATATAACTTTTCTTTTTGTCAATAGTTTTTCAATAATCTTCATTTCTTCACCTCGTATTTTTTTTTCATCATATGATTGGATTATGAACTGAAGATGAACTGATAAATTATATCATTATAGGTATCTAGATTATTCTCAGTTCTAAACATCTTTGAAATATTTTCACTACTAGTAATATAGGTGAATGATTCTAAATGTTGGTTATATTTTAAAAACAATTATAGTTTTTATATTATAGCTAAAAAATTGAGGATTTTAATTGTGAATTTAAATTATATTTTGCTTATAAGAATGGGCAGAGAATATAAAAAACTACCTTATAGTTAACAAGGCAGTCTTTGTAAAATAAAATCTATTTGTGTATGAACTAATTGTATAATAGCTGTTTCTAAATCAACTAAATTAACTATGATATTTCTTTTCAAGAATTCTTCTTCGTCAGCTAAAAAGTTTTTAATAACCTCTTTATGTAAGTTTTTCAATGCTTTTTCAACAAATAAAATTTCTGCAAAGTCTAATGTCTTATTTTTCTTTATTTCTGCACTTCTTTACTTGATTTGCTTACTTCATTAGTATTTCCTTCCCTTAAATACAAATAGAATGGTAAAGAAAAGGAAAGACCGATACAAAAGTTGCCTATTACAGGAATCCACCAGTATGAAATTCCATATTTTTTCTTATCATATAAGATAAATAATAACCAGACAAACCAAGAAATTAAAAAATCTACAGCAAAGAACTGTGCAATACGATTTGCAAACCATTCCGAAACAAACAATCCAATATTCAAACCATTTACTTGTAGCCACGGAATAAATATTGCCAAGGGAATAACTGTTCCAATAATTGATAACCCTAAATAGACCTTTTTCATATACACCTCCTAAGGATAAATTAGCTTGCTACTCAACAAATTAGTTTTATTATACTCCTAAGTCACTAAATCTAAAGCTAAATGGAAGTAGAATTGAAATTTCTAAAGCGATAATTTTTAAATACTTTTTATTGTTCTTAAAAATAGGTGCTTTTTCATCAAACCTAAAATTTAGAGATTCAACATCTAATTTCTTCATTGACTTAATATAATCCTGTTTCTCATTAACAATCTCTTTTAAATAATTATCTATCAATGCTTCTAATATATCTTGTTTACTTTTGAAGTAATAGTATATGAGCGGTTTTTTTACATTTGCTGCGTTTGCAATTTCATCCACTCTGGCTGCATCATATCCAATTTCTGCAAACATTTCTAATGCGGCTTTTAGTATTCTTTCGAGTTCAGTTCATTATTAGTCATCATGCCATCCCTATCTAAATAAAATATACTAAATGTGTGATAAATATTATAAACTATTTTTTTGTAAATAACAATTCTAAATTTACTAATACATAATAATCCTTTAATATAATTTATAAGCTGAAAAATGCTACTATTTTATATATTAATGGAATCACCGTTTGAAAGTAAAAAACATTTTTTTCCTGTTTTTTCAACTTCTGTTTTGAACCATTTGTCGTCAGCTACATTATACAATTTACGGAAAAAATCAGAACCGTTATAGTGACAAGGTATTACAATTTTGGGATTAATGATTTCTACTGCTTTTAATGCCTCATTTTCATCCATTGTATTTTTAGGTATTTTTCCACCGATTGGAACCATTAAAACATCTGGTACTTGATTAATATTCCATACATTATCTAGAAGTAGTGTATCTCCAAGATTTATTATAACTTTTTCGTCGATTTCAATCATATAACCTATTGATCCAAAACCTAATCTTTCGTCCGGTCCTTGCTCAAATTTTTTTTCAAATGGACCTATTTTAAAAATTATTGGTCCATGAAAACTATGTATTCCTGTAATTTTAATCCCATCTATTTCAATTACCTCGTCAAATGAAATAGGATGAACATTATTTACCACGGTATTAAATGCCAAACCTTTACTTCTTGGACCAAGAAGTAATTCCTTTCCATCAATATTTCTTATAAGGTTCCTATTACATATTACTTTTGCACCCGATGCATTAGCAACTTTATCAATATACCAATAATGATCTGGGTCACCATGAGTAACAAATATATGTGTGATGTCTTTCCATTCTTGTTTTGGTAATAAACTAGGAAATCTAAAAAAATATAAACTAGCTCCCGGATCAATAACTATTTTATAATTTTCATTACTAATGAGAAATGTATTATATCCAAAGTATTGAATTATCATAAAAATCCCTTCTTTCTATTAAATTTTTTTCCTCCTGATAATGACTCTAAGATGCTGTGAAAATTATTTTTTAAATCAATAATTATATAGAATGATTTTACTACTTTAGTAATTGAGTCTCTATTTTTCTTATATGCGGATTTATTTCACCGTTAATTTCATAAAATGCTTGGTTATCTTTATCTATTGTAATTCTACTATATCAATAATAAGTGCTTTTCCCACGTATGAGTAAGAACATTCTCCAGTTCTATCATGCTAAGCCGCCCTTCAAATTCTAATCTAAACAGAACATTTGGATTAGGTAATCTCATATTTAATCTTGCATTACTAAGAATAGCTTTTTTAAACTTTTATCAAACATATTTATTATCATTTTTCATACCTCCCCATAAATAATTATGATATTAATTGTACTTTAATGTCTCATACTAATTGAAACCCTTTATTTTATGTTTTTTACTGACTAGTTGGTAAATTAACTGTAACTCTATTTTTTCTAAATGTCAATTATCTAAAGTGTGTAGCAACATATATTAAAATTAAAAAACTGCAAATGAATATCATTCACTTGCAGCTTTGTTTTGTTGAAGACCTAAACTAATAAATTAATTTTTCATTCCGGTATAAACTAAAACAGCATCTCTTAAAAATTCTGCCATACCTGACTGTTCTTTATCATAATATGCAGTAAATCTTTTATCATCTACATACATCTGAGCTAATCCTGCGTGGGCTTCTTTAGAATATCCATCCCAATAGAAGCTTACCCACTGTCTGTGCAAATCTGCTGCTTTTTGTGCTAATTCACCTGCAGGATTACCCGTTTTAAATGCAGCATGAAGTGTTTCAATTATCTCATCTGAAAGTCTGGTGATTTCATTATGTTCTTCCAGCGTCATGTTCTTCACCTTATTATTCGACTTTTCGATAACTTCATCTTCATATTTAGCTCGAATCTCCTTACCATATTTCTCTTGATTATCCTCAATTAATTTTTTCTTGAAGCCTTCAAATTTTTCTTTATCCTTCATCATAATACCCCTCTCTTTTGACGCAATGGTTTTATTAACATTGGCAATTAGCAAATCTAATTGATCTCTTTTTTCAAGAAGCTTTTCACAATGGTCCCGCAGTGCCGTTACCTCATCAAAAGCAGGTGCTGTAATAATATTATTGATACTTTCCAGATTTACACCTAGCTCTTTATAAAAAAGAATCTGTTGTAATCTATTAACCTCTTTTTGTCCATAAATGCGGTATCCTGATGAGTTGATTCTTGCCGGCTTAAGAATTCCAATTTCATCATAATATCGCAATGTCCGTGTACTGACACCTGCCATTTGGGCCAGCTTTTGCACTGTATACTCCATAGTTTCACCTCCTGACTATTTCATAATACACCTTCACGTTACGTCAATGTCAATAGGTATTTGAAAATTATTTTTAAAACAAACTGTCAAGTTCTAATTTTTCTAACCTAACTCTCTATTTTTAGTACCTACTCTTTGTTGATGTATATATATATGAATAAGTTACTACTCCACCTTCTTGTTTTTTAAGCTTTCTTAGTATTAATTAACGAGCCATCCCAAAGCAAATGTGTAAAAACCTAATTCTGCGTATGATGTATTCGTATATGAAAAAACATCCTAAGATAGTAAACACCGTAATCAAAATGAATTTAATGACTGAAGAGATATTTAGCGGTATGACGAGTATTGCACCTAAATACATGACAGGCATATGAATGATGTAAATCGGTAGCACTGACCTGCTTAAGTATTTTATATGCTTAAAAGGACGATTAAGATATGAATAACTAAATCCAAAGACCGCAAAAATCCAATTAATTGATTCTGTGGCTGTTAACCAATGTGCAGTTTGAAAGTCAAAGTAATAAACACGTGCTAAATACAAAATAAATGCTATTATAACACACAGCCATTTCAGATGGGCAATCACTTTCCAAAAATGATCACCTATAATAAGTATAAAAAAACCAAGTAAAAATGAAATCAATCCTACTCGAAAACCATGTCCTGTAAGAGAGTAGCTACTATAAGCTACTGTATTTGGAGTAAAAAAGGCTACAGCTACATACGGAACTGCTAAAACGAAAACGAAATATTGGCATTTCTCCAACAATCTTCGAAACTTAACAACTAAGACATGCTCAGAACGCTTCTTCAAATACAACAAGAATGGCAACGTTAAGAAAACATATACTATTAGATTTCCTAAAAACCAAAGATGTCCCGGACTTGGGAAGTATGAATACTTTATATTGTAATAGTTAGAAAACTGTATTAAATAAATGGGAACAATGATGAATGAACCAAACAGGAAAGGTATTAGAATGCGTTTGGAACGTTCTTTCAATAGTTGTTTCCAATTTCTTTTTTTAAATGCGAAATACACACCCATTCCAGAAACAAAAAATAATAATGGAATTCGCCAAACATTAAGAATTGACATTAGATTCCAAAGCCATTCCAATGGCTCATCATTCTGAATGAAAAATATATACTTTGCAAAAGATGTAAAAAAAAGAGCTGTATGATAAATCATTAGTAGTATAATGGCGATGACACGCAACATATCTAAATCATATCTTCTAGCAATTTGATTCATTTTTTATAAACTCCTATCAACATATAATTTTTAATACTATTCTTCTATACTTAAGTAAATATTTTAAGAGAAACATAATATAAACCATATTTATTTGGTTTATCTAAAACTGTTTTCATATATATCGAAAAATTGTGATATAATTATGCCTTGTCTTTTTTCTTCATCACTTCCAGTTGTAAGCTGAGATCCATAAGTCTGATACATTCGATAATTTAATTTATTAACTGGTAATAATTCGAATTCCTTCCTTATAGCTTTAAATCCTAATTTGTAATCCCTCATAGCTTGGCGAAATGCTTTATTTGGATTTTTAAAAACAGGCTTGCCTCTAATATTCATACCAACTGCATAGGAAAGTGAGTCCCCAAAAGAATTATGCCATCCACTTGTGTCATATTCACCAACAACTTTTGATAATGATGTATTAACCGGAGTTAAGGGTAATATACTTATAACTACTAATAATATCAAAATTAAACTTACAGCTATAATAAAAATTTTTTTTGCCTTCAACATATAAAATCTCTCCTTTATTAATTAATCTTTAATTTACCTTTTGTAACCCTTATATTATTAAAGTCTTGTAATTCAAGCTCTTTTATTGCTATCATAATACCTCTCGTAATATCCCTGATATATTATATATTCTTAACCATTATTAAGCATGGATTCTCTTTGCCCCATATCTCTTTAATCTCCTCTAAGGGATAAAATCCTGCTTTACTATAAAATTGCCTTGTTTTTTTATAATTTTCATCAGGATGAGATTCCCCTAATGTTTTTACCATTAAATATTTAATTGTACAACATTTCAATTCCTCCTCACATTTTTGTATTAACTTTTTACCAATCCCTTTTCTATGATGATTTTTTAAAATGCCCATAACATATATTTCTGCAGTATAAGGATTATTATATTTTATACAAATAAATCCTAAAGGTAATTTATTATCAAATACAGCATAAAAATCTTTGTCTTTTAAATTTTCTACATATTCAACTATCGATTTTTCTATTCCAAACCATTCCGGCAATTCTCTTAGTATATAATTACTTATCTCTATTTTCATATTTTCATTTGTTATCTTATTAATTAAATACAAGTTCTTTTCCTCCTTTAATCAATAAATTTAAAAGCTTTATATTTTTGTATGAAAATCCGTTGTATAAAGTAAGACTCAGTATGTAATGATGTAAGCAAAATTTCTTTTGATCTTTAGCACTTTCTCTTACTATACAGCATATTCTAATATAAAGACTATGAAAGGAATGAGTAATATGTATAATTATTATAAACCATTTCCTTACTATTTTAACACCCCAATGTATAATGGTTATACAATGTATCCATATACTTACTATCATAACACACCAATGTATAATCCAAACCGGTTTATTGAATTAAAGGATTATGGGGCAGCGCCATTTGTAGTTAATATTGAAGATGTTACTAAACAAAACAACAATTTTCGTACCGCTTTATGGACAGGAAAGCATTTACAACTTACCTTGATGAGTATCAACGTTGGTGAAGACATAGGTTTAGAGATTCATCCTAATCTTGATCAGTTTATACGTATTGAAGAAGGTCAAGGTATTGTTATGATGGGAGATAGAAAAGATAATTTAGATTTTCAACGAAAAGTCTATGATGATTATGCCTTCATTATACCGGCAGGTACATGGCACAATCTGATCAATACAGGTAATAAACCTATTAAATTATATTCTATTTATGCACCACCTCAGCATCCATATGGTACAATTCATGAAACTAAAGCAGATGCAGAAGCTGCAGAACAAAACTACAACTAATAATATGTAAATGAAATGCTTAGTGCTGATAACACTAAGCATTTTTTATTCTCTAGACTTATTATCAGTATAATTCTTATTTGTCTTATTAATACAGCATCATTTTTTATCTTAGGCACTATTGATGGATTTAGTTTAAGCATATGGAAAATTTCTTTATTATTTACTTATAATCTATAGATTCTCTGACGGGAAAGCCGATTATTAATATTCTGAAAATAAGTTGCAGAATTATATAAAATAAGGTTTGATCAATAAATTAAAATATAGTAATATATCGAGCTATAAGCTTAAAATTGTTGAAGAAAAACCCCAAAATCATTATGAAGCAGCTCTTATGATTTCTATCATCGCTTTATATGCTGCCTTATGACCAAATCCATTCCATTGGTTTACTGTACCAGTAAAGTATAAATCGGTATCAGTATTGTGAAACGCAAAAGCTCCAGATGAACCCCAAAAACCTAATATCTCTTTTATAGATTTTTTAGGTGATGTTACCCAAGGTACCCATAACTTTTCCAGTCCAATGCCGAAGTAAAACTGATAAGGAAAAAAGATGAAGTTCCATTTTTTTAGTTCTTCCAAATCCTCCATAGGAAAAAAATGTCCATTAAAAAAAGCTTTTAATATTATCATAGTTTCTACAGCATTGGATACAATACCGCCTTCAGCGGTAACTGAAGCCATACAGCTAGGGATGTGAATTTCGTTTGTTTTGTAGTACATTGTTACCGGAGTTTTATCATTAGTATCCAGATAGGCATATGTTTTTTTTAAATTTAATTCATCAAAAATGTATTCCTTAAAAACATTATTAATTGTCTTTCCGGTTATTTGTTCAATAATTAATCCCAATAACCTGTAGTTTGTATTAGAGTAATGTACTTTCCCTCGTTTACCCGGTTTAAATCTGGGTTTCTGCTTCTTAACACTTTCCAGTACTTTTTCCAATGTCCAGCATTGATCTATTCCTTGATTAAGTTCAAAATCAGCTGTTTTGCCGCTAGCTTGTTTGACGGATAAATAATCAGGAATTCCCGAAGTGTTGGATAGAAGCTGACCGACAGTTATCTCTGTAGAATAATCTACGCCATTTAACACATGTAAACCATCCATCACATAATCAGACAAGTAGTGATTGATGGGATCTGTCAATCTGATGAAGTTTCGAGATCTTAAATGTAGTACAATTGTTGAAACGCACAATTTACTTACGCTTGTAATGAAATACTTATCATCTTTTTTTATATTTCCACCCTCTCCTGACCACGAAAACTTGTGATTACCGCTTTCCACACAAAGAGCAACACCGAAAACATTCTTGTTTTTAAGTATCTTTTCTACTACCTGATTAAGAAACTCCTCATTTATTCTTATCTCCATTTCAATACCTCCACTATTTTTAAGATAGAATAGTCCTCTATAACTTATCATAAGTTAAATATATGATATTCATCTTATTGTACCGAACGGCTGTGAGGTAGCTTAACATCATAACACACTTTTTTTCCATAGCATCAAGAAAGATATGCAAAACAAAGTAATTACTGTCTCTAATAAGCAAGCTGTTATAATGAGTGCAACAAATAATTAGGTTAAATTTTCGATACAAAACATGGTATATCTGTTTGAAAGATGTCTTTGTTTTGTATTGATATTTATTTTCATCAGTATTCAAACGATTCAAAAATTATTTGTGGTTATTGGTAGATAAATCTTTAAATGAGTACCAACATCCATTTGGCTATCAATTTTACATTCTCCTTTATGAAGCTTTATTATCTCATAAGCAATTGCCATTCCCAGTCCAGATCCTTCTGAATTTTCATTTGTATTCGTTCCTCGATAATATTGCTCAAAGATAAAAGGTAGTTCCTCCGAACTTATACCTCTACCATTATCAATGATACTAATCTCTACATTTTTGCCAACAACACTAACCTTAATAAAAACTTCTGGATTCATATTACTGTAGAGTAAAGAATTTATTATGAAGTTTAATAAAGCTCTCTTTAATAATTTAGCATCACCATTTATATAAATTACATCAGAATTGTTGGTATATCGAATTTTTTTATCACTAAATTTTGGTATCAATAGTACTTCTTCTATTAATTGCTGGATAAGCAGTACAAGGTTGATAGGCTTTATAGTCAGTGGAATCACGCTTTTTTTAAGCTTATGAATGATGTTTAAGTCCTTAATGAACTCTTCCATATATACAGCCTTCTCATAAATGATAGATGAATATTGCCTAATTTCGCTTTCTGTAAAACAATAATCTTTATCTTTCATTAGCTCAGTAAATCCTTTAATGGATGAAAGAGGGGTTTTCATGTCATGACTAATATAGGAAATCCATTTTTCTCTATGTTGGTCTAACAACTGTTTTTCTAATTTGTTTCTCTCTAATTTAACAGCTAGCTCATCTAGACAATCAAAAATTTCTTTATACAAACTTTTTTTCTGTGCATTTGGATGATATTTTCCTTTTGATATAAGGATAATAGACTCCATGATCTTTTGTACTGGTTTTGCAATTTTTTTAGAAAAATAGAAAAAACTATAAATGAAAATAATAAATAAATTGAGAAAAAGAATCGTGATAATATTTCCATTCAATAAACTTGTAACTATTGTAGGATTGTATTGGACATTATATTTAGTGATTACCTCTAGTGGAAATCCTAAAAAGTAAGAGTATTTCTTTTCATTTAGCTCTTTCTCAAAAACGAAAAGTGAACTATCAGCAATATCATATTTATACGCATGTATGAATTCTATTGGCTTGTAACTAAATGGTACATCTAACGGTTTATTAAATGAAAAAACTTCCGTTAATGATGGATCAACTATTTGAATCCATAGATTATGATTTAGTAGTAGTTCTTTACCTTCATTACTTAAAAACAGTGAATCATCTTTATAATGAATAGAGTTATTAATAATATTACTATATTCATCTATATTGAGTTTTGAATTGGTTTGAAATATTTGTGCTATTAAAAGCATATTTAAAAGTATGAGTATAGTAAATAAAATAAGAACACTTCTAGTAAAAAGAGAAGATATTTTCATGTAAGAGAATTTTTTATTTTTCATATGAAGACGCCTTTCCTGAAATAGATATTAGATAATAGGTAAAATAATTAGCTAATTTGAATCAATTAAGCAAAATTTATAACCTAACCCTTTTACAGTAATAAGGTATTTAGGATTGGCTGGATCGGTTTCAAGCTTCTCTCTCAGCCTTCTTATATGAACCATTAAAGTATTATCATAGCCAATAAAAGTATCTTCCCACACCTCTTGAATAATCTGTTCTTTTGTTAAAATTATATTGGTATTGTCTACTAGAAATTTTAGAATTTTAAGCTCTTTCGCTCTTAGAAAGTAATCTTTATTATCTTTTTCTATCTTTCCTTCTGCAAAATTTATGGTGAATTTATCTGTTTTCAAACTATTTCTATGGATATTCAATGATTGTTTTATAAGATCGATTCGTCGCAGGTGAGCTTTCACCCTACTCACCATTTCTTTGGCTGAAAAAGGTTTTGTTATATAATCATCAGCTCCTAAACCTAACCCCAATAACTTATCCAACTCTTCGCTTTTTGCTGATAAAAATAAAACAGGAGCGAGTGTAAATTTACGTATTTCTTTTAATACCTCAAATCCATCTTTATTTGGCATCATAATGTCTAAAATGATTATATCAGGCTTATAATTTCTACACACTTCAACAGAAGTAATACTGTCATTGACTGTTTTCACATTGATAAAGCCTTCTTTTTTAAATACTGCACTTAAGAGTGTTAGTAAGGCTTCTTCATCATCTATTACTAATATTTTTTTTGAAATAATCTTAATCAACTCCCTTTTGTATATGTTTCGATGAAAGAGGTTAAGTATTCTTTAAACGATGACTTCAATAAATGACAAATAGATTAACCGCTTTCATTTTATCAATAAAATACTACAAAAAGCAAGTTGATTAGAGCCTTAAATTTTTATTTAAGGATGAGTTAAGGTTCATGTCAACTAGAATTAATGACCCTTTGATAAAATAGTAAAAAATCATTAAAAGGAGATAACAAATATGAAAAGGAAATGGATCAAAAGAACTGCTATCGTTTTAATCAGTCTTATTTTGATGGCTACTATTGTTTTTACCGGACCATGGATTATTAGTAATTTGAGAGGAAAGGGAAACTTCCCTAAGTTACAGGGTGAGTATTCTGTAGGATATCAAAGAATATATATTAAAGACACAGGTGTTAAAGAATTACTTTCAGAAGAGACGAATGAAAGAGAACTAATGGTAAGTGTCTATTATCCTTCTGATGAAATTAAGATGAAAAGCATGGAGTACTTATCAGAAGTTGAATTGAAAAATTACTTACCCCTGCCATTCGCACAATTTATCACAAGACCCTTTCAACCTAATCTAATTAAGGATGCAAAACCGAAGGAAGGGCAGTATCCTTTATTGATATTTTCTCCGGGTCTAACGGGTAATACGGTACTATATACGAGTTTACTGGAGCAAATTGCTAGTAAAGGTTTTATTGTTATCGGAGTAGATCATCCCTATACAGCAGCTGTTGTTGAATTTCCTAATGGGAGAATTGCTAGAACCGTAAATACAGATAAATTATGGGATTTAGGGACAGAAGGAGATAGTTATAGAAAACATTTAAGTGAAATATGGGTAAGTGATCACAGCATTGTCTTGGATGCTTTAGATAAAGATGGTGAATTAGGAATATTTGGACCATTAGTTGATATGAAACAGATCGGTGTTTTTGGACATAGTTTTGGTGGACAAGCATCGATAGAGACTTTAGCAACAGATGAGCGATTTAGTTCAGCAATGAACATTGACGGCAGTATTTTTAATGACATGAATCATAGTAAACCAACAGCTATTGTTTTAAGTGATTACTTGAAAGTATATGAGAATAAGTATAAAGAAAATGCTGAAATAGAACCATTTTCTGAATGGTTTAAAAAGTATAACATGCTGCCTGAAAAATTAATGGAAAGTGAGCATCAACCGGATGTCTATACTTATAAGGATATTTATCATATGGGATTTATTACGGATATGTTAGTATTTAAAGAATTTCTACCCTTTATTATTAATGATAAGATGTTAGGTTATCATAAAGCTGATGAGATGGTCTATTCTTTAACAGAATTAGTTGTAACATGGTTCAATAATGTAGGATATAATACAGAAAATAGAGACAAAGTAGATAATGTTATTGATAAATATGACTTTATTTATAGAGGTACAAAAAGTAACGCAATTCAATAGTCAATACTTTTTACTTTTCGATACAAAATATATCCACTAGATAAAGAATGGTTATATTTTGTATCGAAATGAAGTTTTTTCTTTCTATAATACCCACAACATGATTGATACTTGTAAGATTATTCAGATATTCTTAGGTATGTATTTTCACATCTATCCTCTCTGAAGCACACTCATTCGATATCTTTTTTGTATGTATTCTAACCTGATCCCAATAGTAATCAAAAATAAAATCCTTGACAATTACTAATAGTAATGTTACTATTAGTAATATATTGAAGAAAGGAGTATTTAACCAATGGACAAAATGATATTAGGGTTGCTATTGCTAAAAGAATTAACAATTTATGAAATAAAAAATTATATTCAAACTTATTTAAGTGATATGAGCAGTAGTAGTATGGGTGCAATTCAGGCAGCTATAAAGAAATTACTTGCAAATGACATGATAGAGTATAACGAATGTGTTAGCAATGGTGTAAATAAAAAAATATACCATATTAAAGAAACAGGAAAGGATTATTTTCTCAAATGGTTATCTAAGCCAATGAGTAGTAAAAAAGCTAAAAATATAGAATTTAGTAAAATGTATTTTATGGGTTTAGTTATGGACGAAAAAAGAATAGATTTAATTCAAGCATACATTGATGAACAAAAAACTAATTTGAAAGATTTATATGAAATTAGAAATAATTTACCAAAAATAGACAAGAGAGTAGATGAATTTATTGAAAGCAATATGGATAATCCTAAACATTTAGAACAACTTAGAAGTTGTGCAGGAAAACAGACAAATGAAGAATGTATTAGAGATATAGCTACTTTCAACTTAGCTACATTAGATTACGGTATTCAGTCAACTGAATTTGAAATTAGGTGGTATGAAAATTTTAAAAAAAAGTTAGAGAAAGGAAAATATTATGAATAAATTAGAAATGGTTTTTGATAAGCTTACAAGAAATAAAAATATACATGAATGTGTTGCATATATAGAAAATTCAAAGGGTGATATTCTTTTAGACAAATGTTATGGAAATAAAAATTCAGACTCTCAGATTGTATTGGCAAGTATAACAAAACTATATACCACAGCATGTATTTTGGCATTATATGATGAAAAAAAATTATCACTGGATGATAAAATAGCCAAGTATTTAGATGAAGATATTTTAACAGGTTTACATGTATATAAAGGAAAAGAGTACTCCTTTGAGCTTACAATATCAGATTTGCTGTTTCAGGTAAGCGGATTACCGGATTACTTTTTAGAAGGAAAAGCTAATATATACAAAAGGTCAATAAATGAGGATTTTGCATATGATGTTGATGATTATGTCACTTTTACAAAACAATTAAAGCCTCACTTTAAACCAAGAGGAAAATCAAGAGCACATTATGCTGATATTAACTTTGATTTACTTGGTAAAATATTAGAAAATATATGCGATACTGATTTAGATAAAGTGTACGACAAATATATTTATACCCCTTTAAACCTTAAGAATACTTATTTAGCATATGCTAGAGATATCCCTGTACCACCAATAATGTATAAAGAAAAAAGATTGAAAAGGGATAAACTAACAGCCTCTTTCGGTGCAAGCGGAGGAGCTATTTCAACGCCTAAAGAACTGTTGGTTTTTATAAAAGGTTTTTTTGAGGGAAAACTATTCTCTAAATCAATATTCAATCAGTTATCTGACCATAAAAAATTACAGCTTTCATATGGTCCAATTCACTACGCAGGAGGCTATATGAGAATTAAAGCAGGTATACCTTTTGGACGTAAAGTAGAAATTGTAGGTCATTCAGGTTCAACAGGTTCATTTGCTTATTATCTTCCAGAGAAAAAAGTATATATTGTAGGCGATATAAACCAATTTTCTAACCCTGCTTTAGGTTTAAGATCCACCATAAGATTGGCTCTCAATATATAAATAAGGAAAAATAGCATGAAAATAAGTTTTGGAAACAGAGATGGATTAGCATAGGCTCAGGCTAGAACACATAATTTAAAATAAATATTCATTGTTCGTTCTATACTCTTGAAACTGAATGACTTAAAATATTTAAAAACAATGATTATCCAGAATCACATATGAATACAATTTTCTATTATACTTGTATGTGTTCTAGCCTTGACCTAATCGCATTCTCCATTCTAGATAATTGTAAATTTTTAGCACTATAACTTTATGACATTAACTTGATAATGCCTCAATCATACTATTTCGCTTCTAAAACTTCATCCACTTTAATCAAAATCGGAGTATAATGATGTCCAGTGTGAGAAAGAAATAGTGATCCCTCTATCTTTACATGCTTGTTTAAAAAATTATTTACTACTTTTATATTTTTAATACTAGGAACAACTTGTACCTTGGTTATCTCTACGTGCCCTGCCTTTATTGGTTTGTCAAGCTTTAGCATATATGGATATTTCTCCTCGTCAGTTTCAGGGTTTTCTCCATAGTTTGGAGGTCCATAAAACAATTCATCATTTGTCAAAGTACCCGATAAATTAACCTTGAATGCTCCTAAAAGATAATGCTCCACTTCCAGCCTTTCATCTAAAGATAAGCTATCTGAGCCCAATACATCTATTAGATATTCTACTACCTTAATTGCTTCATTCTCATCACAATCAGACTGTATATAGGATGCTATAAGTTCAATCTGCTCCTTTTTTAAGCTGATTAAGGCTTTTATAAAAGTTTCTTTGTTATTAAAAAACAGAGACTTTAGGGTAGAGGAGTATATATCCTTATACAAACCATCCAATCCATTTGTTGAATTAAGCAGATTTACCATGCTGTCTTTGCTGCTTATTTTAAGATTTCTTAGCCATTCTGTGATATTCAAAAAATCTTCATCGTTTACTTCTGCATATTTACTCCAATTAATAAAAGGAAGCAAACTTATAATTGTTTCTGTATTTTCTGGGCTGGTTTTGTCTCCTTTAAACATACTTTTAACCTGTCCTTCAACATCTGATTCCATCTCACTGTTTATTGGAATTATGGCAGAAATACCAATAAATCCAACAACAGTAATTACTGCAACAGCAAAAATTTTCCACGCAATGGATTTTCTTTTAAGATTTTTCATTGTTTATAACCTCCGCAATATAATTAAAGCTTATTATATAACCAATACTTCACAATGTAATTCTACCACATTTAACATAATATTTGAATTTTTTCTTTTATTTTTATATATTTTTTCATTTACAATGCTGCCTTACTATTGTTTTTTACAAGCTTTATTGAAAAAAAGCGTCTAACGACGCTTTTTAAGGTTGAGGTTTCATTTTAAGTCAATCCTTTTAGGTGTTTGAAGATATAGTTAAATAAAAGCTTTACTTACGAATTATAGTTTATAGTTACCGCTCTATTTCCCAGCTCCGGCTTTTCATTCGTATATCCCAGAGTGAATAGTATTCACCCTTGCGGGAGATGAGTTCGTCATGTGTTCCTTCCTCAATAATATTACCGTCATCTACAACGATAATTTTATCTGCACTTTTTATGCTTGAAAGTTTATGTGCAATAACGATAAGCGTCTTTCTCTTTATAAGCTCATTAATCGCCTCTTGAATAAACGCTTCATTTTCAGGGTCGATACTTGCCGTTGCCTCATCTAAGAGTACAATGGGAGCATCTTTTAATATGGCACGTGCTATGGAAATACGCTGTTTTTCACCGCCCGAAAGTGTGCATCCGCCCTCGCCAACCATTGTATCATAGCCTTTATCAAGCTTCATAATAAAATCGTGGCAGCGTGCCTTTTTGCAGGCTTTGACAACTTCCTCTCTTGTGGCATCAGGTTTCCCAAAAATAATATTGTTGTATATTGTGTCGTTAAATAAGTACACATGTTGGAAAACCATAGAAATATTTTTATAAAGGCTGTCGATACTAAGCTCTTTAATGTTTATTCCGTCTATAGTCACTTTTCCGCTGTCGGTATCCCAAAAACGTGCGATCAAGTTCACAATCGTGGATTTACCGCTGCCGCTACGCCCCACAAGTGCGGTCATAGTGTTTTCTTTTGCCGTAAAATTAATACCACGGAGTACTTTCCTTGAGTCGTAGGAAAAATGAACGTCCTCAAAAGAAATATCAAAGCGTTTAAGCGGGATATCCTTACCGTCTTCATCAATAACAGGAAGTTTCTGAATCGCCTCATAGCGGTTTAAGCCATCATCAGTCATATTTATAGTAGCAACCGTTAATGCGATTAACTGCACAGGGTTATATATCTGAAACGCAAATATGATGAGCAGCACAACAAAGGGTATCGCCATGGTGTTTTGCTGTCCGAAATAGCTAGAAGCAAAGATAATTGCCGATGTTCCGAGACTCATAAATAGCCACACTATGGTAACGGCCTTAATAATCAATATTTCGTATTCGATTTGTATTTTATGAAAACGTTCAAAATCCTTGGCCGTCTTTTTGTGCTTACCGTCTACAAGATTAAACGCTTTTATAACAGGAATACCTTGGATATATTCGATAACTGACCCTACTAAATCCTTTTGTATGCCTTGGATTTTTTTAGCGCTAATCACTGAATTTCGTTCGAGGAAAAATATACAAAACGAACAAAGAATTAGAAAGAATATGAAAACAATACCTATTCTCCAGTCGAATATTGTAATCATAATCATCGAAACAATTATACCCACAAAAGCTGCTGTAAAATTGCCCATTGCTCCTACACCGTTATCTTCAATAAATATAAGATCACTTGTAAGTACAGAGCTGATTGTGCCTATACTATCGTCGGAATAATATCCCATAGGATAGCGTTTCAACCTATCTCCTATTTTCATGCGCTCTTTTGCAAAAATAACATATCCGCTACCCTGCTGACGGCTGACCACGAAATATTTAAAAACCATTCTCAGAAGAATACCTGCTACGAGCCCTCCAAACAGTATCCATGATGTTTGTGCTGTAAGCGTACCGTTTATCAGATTAAACAACATAAACAGCATCATTATAATTGGAACGTTAGCAGCGTACGACTCAAAGAACGAAAATATAAAAGACACTATAAAGCGACTTTTTAGATTGCCGCTCATGGCATAAACCCTTAATACTGTTTTAATCATATTAATCATATGTTACTCCTCCTATATCTCATATCTCAAGACTCCAGTTGACAGCCCGTTCACTTCGCTCCCACAGGTTTTTATAAAGGGGACAGCTTTTAAGCAGATCTTTATGAGGATCTTGGGCATGAATTTCCCCATTTTCCAGCACAATGATATTATCCGCATTGATTATAGTATTTAACCTGTGAGCGATTACTATTGAGGTTTTTCCATTCAGTAACTTACTAAGTGCCTGCTGAATCAGTGCTTCGTTTTCTGCATCAGCAAAGGCTGTTGCCTCGTCAAGGATGACAATCGGTGCGTCCTTTAATATTGCTCTGGCAATGGTCACGCGCTGTCTTTCTCCACCGGAAAGTTTTCCACCCAGCGTACCTACTTCAGTGTCGTATCCGTTTTCAAGTTTTATGATAAAATCATGGCAAGCTGCGGACTTTGCGGCCTCAATAATTTCATCTCTTGTCGCGCCGACTTTGCCCATAGCAATGTTGTCCGCAATGGTTCCGCTGAAAAGCAGCGTATCCTGTGCCACATAACTCACCATCGACATTAAAGTTTCATTCGTAAACTCTCGTATGTCAATGCCACCGATAGTAATTCGGCCGGATTTTACATCCCAATAATGTACAAGCAGCCTTGCAAGCGTGCTTTTTCCGCTGCCCGATTCACCTACAAAAGCAGTAAGCGTATCCGCATGTAATACAAGGCTTAAGTTGCCTATTACATCCGTTTCTTGATATGCAAAGCTTACATTCTCGAATCGTACCTCATAGTTTTCGGGCTTTTGTGTACGAAGTCCGCAGCACACATTTTCGCGGTTGAATATTAGTTCTAAGTTTTTAACCGCGTGATTTACACTTGGGATAAATGGAAGGAAACTAATAATCTTTGTTAGCGGTACCGCCATGCTTAAGTTGAACATGAGTACCAGAATCAAAACATCAAGTGAGAGTACACCTGTAGAATACATATATGTGCCAACCGGTAATGTTAACAGCATCGTACAAGGCAAGCCGGCTCCAACAATCGCCTGTATTTTCCAACTACTTCTAAACCACCCTATCGTGGAATCACGGTTCATTTCTACGGATTTAACATACTTTCCATAAGAAGCTGCCGTATTTCCGAAGACCTTAATTACTTCCATTCCAGAAATATACTCAATGATGGTTGAATTTAAATCATTCTTGACTTTATAATATTTGGGCATTATTTTTAAACCTTTTTTAAACATCACAATAGTTGGAATAATGCCCAGTGGTAATGACGCTAGAGATAAAAAACCCATACGCCAATCTGCAATAAAAATAATGACATATAATATGATAACAAGAAAAATGTTCGGATATCCTTCCGGGATAAAGTGCGCAAGTATCTTCTCTAAATTATTGATATCTTCAACAAAACCCTTTTTATACACTCCCGTACCGTTATCTATAATTTCACCCAGCGAATGATTGGTTACATCTTTTGCAAATTGTACACGCATATTATAAAGCGTTCCAAAAGCACCTTCATGAGAGAGTTTAAGTCCCCAGCCCTGTAAAAATCCCTTTATCACCTTCGATAGTGCTATACCGCCGCAGATGAACATGACGTACACGAAACCCATAGATTCTTTTGATAAAAAACCAACCAGTAGCTTGTTTGCCAAATAATAGGCAACTATGATGCAAATGACGCTTAAAAAGGTTAAAAACGTTGCCCAGTTGATATATTTGCGGTATTCACCCGCATACTTAAGTGTTTTTCCCATCATTTACTCATTCACTCCTTATCTTCAATAATATCGAGCAAAAGCCTGCTCGTAACACGACCATCAACCATATATGCAAATACTATGTTCAGATTGAAAAATCAGTTCAATATAGTGTGTAATTAGGCTGACGAATGCAAGGCAACCACCATAGACATTGCTGCAAAAAGCGTGCTGATTAAACCACTACTATTCCGCCCATTGCTACAATAAGTACCACATTTCTAAGACTAATAAATTTTTGTTCTTTCTTTTTCATTTTTACACCTTTTCTATATTATCTCTGGCTATAGCGAGATGAAAACAGTTAGAGTAAACTAACTTAAATTATCATAGCACACTACATCGAAAAACAATAGACACTTTTCAACATAAAAGCACACCATTTCGATATAAATGGTGTGCTTTAAAATAGGCTCTAATACAATAATGGAGTAGGATTACAATTAATCCCACTCCAACTATTTTATTAGAGCAGTGTTAGATATGGTATAGTCCGTTTACTCCTTTAGCATGTCTCTACGAAACTCGGAGGGAAGGAATCCAAATGTCTTTTTGAATATCTCCGCAAATTTACTGGATGAAGCAAACCCAAGTGAAAAAGCAATTTCGTAGATTTTCATATCGCTGTCTGTAAGCAATTCCTTACTCCGATCAAGCCTTTTATGAAGGATATAATGATAGGGACTCACGCCGTAGCAGTCCTTAAAAATCCGTCTAAAATATGTCTGGCTTAGACCGAATCGGAAGCAAAGCTGCTCAATAGACATACAATGGACAGGGTCACTATCTATAAAGTGCTTAACTTGCGACACGATTTCAACATAATAAGCAGAAGGCTTTGGTTTTTTTATCACAGCTGTTTTTCTAAAGCCCGCAATCCCGCAGTACAAGAGTTCTAATGCAGTTGGCAGCAGCATAAAACGATTATCTGAAAGGGCATATTCAGCGAGCTTCTTTGCCGCTGCTTTGAATTCAATATTATCAGAATTAGCTAAAATTTCGTTGTTGTGAGATGAAAACAACCAGTATTTCTCCAACTCGGCAGTATCAATCCCAAGCTTTTTAAGAGAAGATAAAAGCACATCGTATTCACAGTACAATCCGACTGACTTGCACCGCTCCGTGTTCACAACCGAGTTGGTGAAATTGATAGTGCCGCCAAATATTACGATATCCCCCGGTCTTATTGCTAAGGCTTTTTGGTTTTCTAACGTGAAATACGAGTTGCCGCTAATGTAATGTGTCATTACAATGATATCTTTATATTCTATAAGCGTATTGCCAAAGTCAATACCTTTTTGTCTGTAGTCCGTATATGTTACATACAAGCCATCTAAAACCTTGTGCAATATCAGCATTCCCTCACCATCTTCAGGAGAAATTGCAACAATTCGCCTTGCACTGTTAGCACACATATTAACTAAGCAATATGGAATTTCTGATTCTTCATACATACGTTTCGCACTTATGGTTGCGTTTTCTATTGACATGGGAATCCTTTCATTGGTATCAACATATATTATCTATATAAAACTCAAAGAATATTTTTCAATTATAATATGTTCTTTTTAAGTTATATAGATAGATGTATATACTTCCTCAAATTTTAATTTAATATAAAATGTAATTTAAGGAATATATAGCTGGTGTATTACCTGTCACAAAATTTATTGTTGACCCAGAATTTTTATTTGGTAACAATTTTTAAATGCATTATATTATAAAATGATTATGGTACAAATATAAAATTATTATTTCTATTATGACAAGAATTTGATACTTAAATATTAGATGTTTGTATCGCACTTAAATCTTCAGTACTACTTTAAGCACAAAAGCCTAAGGGCAAACGTTTTAATCTATCACCAATACGTATCCTTTCATTAAAATATCACTTCATGCCCAATGATTTCTTGGGATCTGGTTCTTATATGGAAAAAAACTTAAAAGATAAACCATACAATATGAGAAACTAATTTTTATTAACATTATTATATCAATATATTATATATTATTCAATAATGATTATCATTATCATTTATTGAGAATTTTTTAAGAAAATAAGCATCTCATCTATATATGTAAGCAATATCATGATTTAAAATAGTAAGTGAGTGTATTTACAGAACATGACTATATATAACAGAGGACAGTTCTTGCTGACACTTATAAAAACCTAAAAAATTAATAGGTGTCGTCAGAAACCGTCCACTTTTTTCACATACTGTTACTTACAATTTTACATTCTTTAATTGCTATTTATTTTTTATTGTACAGTTAAATTTTTCTAAAGACAAGTTTGATTTTTATTGTATCCTCTGTATTTATATATCAAAGTGCTGAAATCGTTTCAGAAAATTTCTAGTTGAAAAAATAGGAATTTAATGCTATAATAAATACCGCTGGAATTTATTGATTGATTATGGAGGGTAAAATGCAAATAAAGAAAGACGATATTAAAGAAAAGATTATGAGTTCTGCACGTAGAGAGTTTCTTGAACATGGTTATGTAGAAGCTTCGCTGCGTGTAATCGCAGAGAAAGAGGGGTTAACAAAAGGTGCTGTCTATTCATATTTTGAAAATAAAGACGCTTTGTTTTGTGAGCTTGCAGCTCCGGCTATAAATTTTATCAAAAATGCCTTTCAATATGATCAATGTTACTATGCTTCTAAAACTAAGGATGCGCTGCTTGACTCATATGAAGTAACCATTCAAAGCTTTAAAAGCTGTGCACAAGCAGTTCTTGATAATCATGAAAGCTTCAAATTACTTTTGTTTTGTTCGGCAGGATCAAGTCTACAGAATTATAAGGAAAAAATTATTCAGATTTATGCACAAAACTTTTACAAAGTACTCTCTTTTTTTACTAAAACAGAGTCATGCCATGAAGGTTTAAACAATAAAATGTTTGTTCATACGCTTGCCTCTAACTATGTCAGCTTTTTGGAGGAAATTGTTTTACATGAACCCGAAAGAAAAGAAGTGAACGATTATGTTAAGCAAATGGCAATTTTTGTTCATTCGGGTATTGAAAAGCTATATTTATATCAAACACAATGAGAAAGATACAGCTATATTGAACACGACAAAGAAGGAATGAGACAGAGAACTCCAAACTATCCTCAAGTATCTTTCCTCAATGTGTATTTAAAAGGTTTATAGGGACTTATTTTTTATTTTAAAGGGCTATCTACAATATTGTAATGATAATGATTATCATATTCATTTATGTCACCTGTTAAATTAAAAAATAGGAGTTGATAAAGATAGTCAACTTTAAACCTAAAAATACTATTTACACAAACAACGGTGGTTTTACATTGTTTGCATAAATATGAATTCGATTTTAATGTTGGATATCTAAAAGTATTGAAAAAACATAAATACCAAAATCATGGCTGATTATGAGTAATGAAGTATTTTTAAAAATGTTTAAATAAAGGAGGATAACAGTATGCCAAAAAAGAAAAAAGTTTTTGTCTTAAAAAGATTTACGCCTTATATGGGTAAGAAGAAAATACTATTACCTTTGTCATTGGTATTGTCAGGAATTTCCGCAGTTCTTAACATTTTGCCTTTTATTCTTGTATGGTACATAACACGTGATATATTATCGGCTCCGCAATCGATTGATGTTTCCAATGTCAGCTTTTATGCTTGGCTTGCCTTTGCAAGTGCAATAGGAGGACTAGTGGTATATTTTTGTGCAATTTTAAGTTCACATCTTACAGCCTTTCACGTAGAGACCAGAATGCAAAAAGTCGGTATGCAAAAAATACTATCTATGCCTCTTGGTTTTTTTGATAAGTATTCAAGCGGAAAAATGCGAAAGATTGTCAACGACGGAGCAGGAACAACTCATACATTTTTAGCACATCAGCTACCGGATATGGCAGGGAGCATCATCTCTCCCATTATTTTGATAGGTCTGATTTTTATTGTAGATTGGAGAATGGGTCTTGCTTCTATTGTTCCAATTATGTTGGGTTTTATAACAATGATGAGGTTCATGAGAAGCTCTAAAGGCAAAGAGTTTCAAAAAAAATATTATGATTCTTTGGAGGAAATGAGCTCTGAATCGGTGGAATATATACGCGGTATTCCGGTTGTAAAAACTTTCGGTCAAACCATATTTTCTTTCAACCGATTTTATGACAGTATCATCAAATACAAAGAGATGATTTGTGCGTACACGCTTCTTTGGCAAAAACCCATGTCATTTTATACCACAATTATGCAATCAGCTGCATTCTTTTTAATTCCAATTGCTATCTTTTTAATCGGAAGAGGAGAAAATCTCCCCCTTGTGCTTGCAGACTTTATATTTTACCTTCTTATATCTCCAACCTTCACTCTACTTTTGATGAAATCGATGCATTTTCAGCAAAATACTTTAATTGCAGAGCAAGCTATTGACCGATTGGATAATCTTATGGATTATACCAGCATGAGTTATGTCAAAAACCCGAAAAACATAAATACTTACAACCTGGAGTTTAAGGACGTAGTGTTTTCCTATGAAGGAAGTGACAATCGTGCTATAGATAAAATCAGCTTTAAATTAAATGAAGGTGAAACAATCGCTCTAGTGGGAGCTTCAGGAGGAGGAAAAACGACAATTGCCCGATTGGCCGCTCGTTTTTGGGATGTAGATGAAGGCGAAGTATTAGTCGGAGGAATCAATGTCAAGGATATTGATAAAGAAGAACTGATGGACAATATTTCTTTTGTTTTTCAAAATACCAAGCTATTTAAAGGATCATTAAGAGAGAATATAGTTTTTGGAAAAGAAAACGCGAAAGAAGAAGAAATAAACAAAGCAATTGATTTTTCCCAATCAAGAGAGATTATAAAAAACCTGCCTGAGGGTCTTGATACGATAATAGGCTCCAAAGGAACCTATCTTTCAGGTGGAGAACAGCAGAGAATTGTGTTAGCTAGGGCAATTGTCAAAAATGCTCCGATTGTACTTTTAGATGAAGCCACTGCCTTTGCAGACCCCGAAAATGAGCATTTAATCCAAAAAGCCCTTAAAGAGCTTAGTCGTGGCAAAACAACTCTCATGATTGCTCATCGTCTTACAAGCGTAAAAGATGTCGACAGAATTTTAGTTATAGAAAACGGAAAAATTGCGGAAACAGGAACCCACGAAGAGTTAATAAATAAAGACGGTATATACAAAAAGATGTGGGATGAATACCAAAAATCTGTCGCATGGAAAATAGTCACTAAAGATACTGTAAATAAAGGAGGACAAAATGCTTAGATATTTTCAAAATAAATATGCAATGTCTGAAAAAGGTTCAAAATACCTTTTCAACTCAATTATTTGGACTGTGGTAATGCACATTAGTTTTATGATTCCGGTAATTCTCGGCTTTAAATTTTTAGATGAACACATGATTTTACTGTTAAATCCTTCATCCAAACAAGGAAGCAGTATTCTCTACTATATTATTATGTCTTTAGCTTTCTTTCTGGTAATGTTTTTTGTTGCATCCTTTCAATACAACTCGACCTTTATCAAAATTTACGAAGAAAGTGCCCGAAGACGGATCAGTCTGGCTGAAACACTAAGAAAGCTACCTTTAGCTTTCTTTGGCAAAAAGGACATTGCTGATTTAAGTTCAACAATAATGGAAGATGCTACCCAGATAGAGACGCTCTTTTCCCATTCAGTTCCTCAAATTTATGCAGCAGTATTTACTCTTCTAATCATGGGAACAGGCATGTTTTTTTATAATTGGCAGCTGTCTCTTGCCGTATTTTGGGTAGTTCCGCTTGCAATCTTAGTCTTTTATCTATCGAGAAAGCTTCAAAATAATATGCATGTAAAAATGTATAATATAAAAAGGGATATTTCAGATAAAATTCAAGAGGGGCTTGAATCAGCTCATGAAATAAAAGCCTATAACAGAGAAGGGACTTTTTCAAATACTTTAAACTCAAAGTTAGATGATATGGAAAAATTTATGATAAAAGGAGAACTTTTAATCGGTTCACTTATTAATCTGTCTTATGTATTTTTAAAGCTGGGACTTCCAAGTGTTATATTGGTCGGAGCTTATCTTTTATTCACAGGTTCGGTAAATATTTTTACTTACCTTGTTTTTCTTGTAATTACCGCGCGTATTTATAACCCGATTATCGATGCAATGAATAATCTTGCCCTACTTATCTATCTAAACGTACGTATAAAACGTATGAAAGAGATGGATGAAATGCCAAGACAGAGTGGAAAAACTGAATTTTATCCTAAAAACTATGATATTGAATTTAAAAACGTCGACTTCTCATATCAAGGTGACGTGCAAACACTAAAAAATGTAAACTTTACCGCAAAGCAAGGGAACGTGACAGCCCTTGTAGGACCTTCAGGGGGAGGAAAAAGTACGGTAGCAAAGCTTTCTGCACGCTTCTGGGATATAGACAAAGGGGTTATTACTTTGGGCGGAGAAGACATTTCCCTGATTGATCCCGAAACCCTCTTGAATAGTTTTTCAATCGTTTTTCAGGATGTTACACTTTTTAATGCAAGTGTTATGGATAATATCCGTATTGGAAAGAAAGATACATCGGATGAAGAAGTCATAAAGGCAGCACAACTTGCTCAATGCGATGAATTCGTTAAAAAGCTTCCTCAAGGGTACGATACTTTGATAGGAGAAAACGGAGAAAGATTGTCAGGAGGCGAAAGACAGCGTATATCAATCGCCAGAGCAATACTAAAAGACGCTCCGATTATCCTGCTTGACGAAGCTACGGCATCTCTGGATACGGAAAACGAGAGTAAAATCCAAAGTGCATTGAGTCAGCTTATAAAAAACAAGACCGTTTTGATTATTGCTCACCGTATGAGAACAATTTTGGGAGCCGATAAAATTGTTGTTATTAAAGACGGTAATATCGCAGAAACAGGTACACCTTCGGAACTAAAAGAAAAACAAGGAATCTTTTCATCGATGTTAAAGACACAATATCAAAATAATTAATACTTTGCATTAATATGGTAACGTCTAGACTTTAGAGAATCCGTATTTGCAGTATTTTCTTTAAGAATCGGCTTGCAATTTCAGATTGTATGATTCTCTATTCTATGTTCTTACCGGTCAATTTCTCCGCAAACTGCTTAAGTAGAGTTGATAATATTGATGCAGACTAAACAATACCTTCAAGTAAGGGGCTGTAGCACTAATTGATTAGTGTACGGCCCTTTTTTGATTGACAAAAATAAATCCCAAACTTCTTAAGTTTGAAAAAGAAAATTCAATAACTATTAATAATTTAATTGTTTTATTTTACTTTTTGCTCAACAGAACCTAATGTTAAATGGTAATTATATAATTGAGCTGTTTCTTTGCCAACCTGTACCAATGCTCACTGAAATTAGTGTTTACCTTTTTGCCTAGAAATCTAAGTATTATAAACAAAGCCATAAGTTCTGCGGCATATAAATCTTCGTCAGTTAGAGGCACTATTTCACAATATCCTTTTAACAAATATGAATATAATCTTCTAGACTGATTGAAACTAGCAAATGTGGCTAGATCATAAAGACGATTATTAGCTCGTATCTCTCCAAAATCAATGATACCACTGTATTTACCCTCTGTATGGAAAATATGTGATATATCAAAATCACCATGTACAAGAACAGCCTTTTCTACGTAAAGCATTTTCTTTGCTGTCATCATAAGATCTTTTATCTGAATTTTCTCTTCATCTAAAAAAGGATATTGGTGAAGAAGCTGTAAGTCATTTTCAAGGTGTTCGCTAAAGTATTCATCATAGCTGTGATTTTCACCTTTAAGTGTATTATAAGCTCTTTTATCAATTCAGCCAAAACCATCTACAGGGACACTGTGAATTTTAGCCAACTGTCTTCCTGCTTCTCGTAGTGTATCTTTAAAATTTATTTGTGAACTACTATCTTCTATGCAAATACCAGGAATTTCATCAACTAACATAACAGAGAGTCCCGTTTCTTCATTTTTATGCTCGAATTCAATTACCTGTGGTACTTTGACACCTATAGCACACAGAGCACTATGTACCAGTACTTCAGTCGCAAAACTAGCTTCCTCTGGTAAAAAACGCATATAATATGTTCCAGAGCTTGTCTTCACACGATATACATATGTGGATGTTCCTTTACGAACAGGTTCTACACTAATAATTTGAGCAAAATACTTTTCCGCAACTGCTTTTACAACTCCACATTCCGGTCTTTTGTTATTCATATATCAGTCTCCCTTTAAAAAATAATATAGTAACTAAAACTATTGCATATCTAATCAATAATCTAAAGGTATTAATTAGTTATAGATAAACTTTACATAAATTCAATGCTTATTTTCATGACAACACGCAACGTAATTTTTCTATTAAAATTCTTATTTTAGAAATTTGCTATGTCAGTACTAAAGCTGCAATAATCTCAAAAGCGTTTAAATTTTTTGATTATAGAAGTTTTGACGATATATGATGGTGTCAAGTTAGGACTAATATTTTCACCCATCAACTCTGATGTTTATTTACTCATGAAATTTAATGTGCCTTCTTTGGCACCGAGTACCCTTTCCAATGTTTCACTGTAGAAAATTAAAATACTTTCTACTGTTTTATGCATTACTTCAGGGTTATCTCTATAAGACTTATCTGCGATTATATTCATTACCTTTTCTTTACAAAGGGTTGCTAATCTTATATATAATTCTGCTGTTTCAAAAGTGTTAGAAGTTTTAAAAGCACCTTCTTCAATACCTTGGTTTATTATATTTTGAATGTGTATGATATTTAAAGAAAGTGTTTTTTTCATAAGCTTTCTAGCAATAAATGCATTTTCTTCTCTTTGTTGTAACTCATATAACCGGCTATATGATGATATATTATCCTTTCTGTATTGATTCATTTGCTTGAATATTTTTTCCAATTTAGCAACGGCTGATAAATCATTTCTCTGTGCTACCTCCTTTATCATTATTCCGATTCCTTGAATCAACTCATTTACTACTTCCCCTAGTAATGCTTCTTTTGATTTAAAATAATAATAAAATGCTCCTTTTGTTATATTCATTTCTTTTAAAATATCATTGATGGATGTTTTTTCATAACCTTTATTTTTAAATATTTTAATAGCTGTTTCTATAAACTCTCTTTTACGTACATCGCCCTCTTTAGCTGTCCACATACTTATCTCCTTTTTTAATCCACTCTAAAATATAATCTAATACCAGTTTAATATTTCCAACCTGACAATGATGAGATGCATTTTCATCTTTTGTGAATATTCTACCTGTAACAGATTTTGCATTAACAAGAGCCTTTTTTTGCTTCTCAAAGAATACTGTATAGATATCTTCCTCTCCAGCAAGTAAAAGAGTGTCTTGAGTAATGAGTTTTGATATTTTACGGGTATTATACTTTTTCATACACTTATAGTACTGTGCAATGGTGTTAATACCATATATATGATAGCCTTGTAGTACCAACCATTGAGCAAATAGGTTTGTAGAAATTTTTTTCTCTATTAATCTCCATACAATGGAATTTTCAAAGGGTAGTGATAATTCAATTATTAAATGCAAAGCCTTTGAAGCCTTATACATAACCGCCCTATAGAAATCATAAATAATATCGTACATAACCAAACGACTAATCCTTTTTTCATATGCAGCTGCCCGGGAAGCTAGATACCCTCCAAGGGATATTCCTATTAGCGTAACATCTTCAATATTGTAGTAATCTAGTACTTTTGAAACTGGTTTTTCCCATTCATGTGTTAAAGTCATTCCATAATGATTAAGTGCTCCGCCTTGTCCTGGACCTTCAAACATGATTATATCATATCCTGCATCTACAAAACTCTCGCAAAAAAAATAAAATTCTTCAATAAAAGAGTCATAACCTCCATGGATTAAAATCCAACCTTTACTGTTTTTTTTAGTCATGATTCGCATAACAGGTAAATAACCTTTCTCATATGGTATTTTTTCATAGATAATCGGCTCATCAGCATAAGCTTTTCTATAAGCTTTGATACAAGCATTGTACAACTCTGATTTTTCTGGATCATTACCTAAAGAAAAAAATTCTGCTGCACGGAGATAGGTAGCACCTCTTAACCAATCATCCTTTTTTATTGATTTTTCAGCTATATCTTTAAAAATCTTCTTAGCATCGTCAAAATTATTTATTCTCTTAGCAGCGTCTTTTAATTCTTTATACTTTAAAAAACCTGTGGAATACCAACGGTTCATTTGAAAATTTAACAGATTGTTTGTGTGAAATTCATGAAAACCAACTGGGAATTCAAAATTCAAGTAAATCTACCTCCTTATACAGTAACATACCAGTGGTATAATTATACCACTGGTATGTTAAGTTTGCAATACTTATTTTCACTAAGCAAGTATTCAGTTTTTGGATTTCTAATTATTTTTTACTAGTATATCGTATTCTAGCCTTATTCCAATCGCATTTTATGTACTTCTAAAGTTCAATTAGCCCATACTTAGCCTTTATACGATCTAGCTTTTCAATCATAGGTTCTGCTCCAAACCAAAGAAAGAAGGCTGTTGAGATAGCATGAATCATATTAAAGGGAATACCCATTAGATAATAAGTTATCATGCTTGTCAAGGTAGGCTCTGCCTGCCACATGAGAGCAGCACCAGTATCTAAAACGAGACCAACCACTAAAAATGTGGTGATTGCTCCAAAAATGCAAAGTGAATTTCGTTTTTTTCTAAGCATACCTTTGCGAAACATTATGCCTGCAATAAACCCTGCAATGCCAAATGCAAACATCTGCCAAGGTGTCCATATACCTTGACCAAATAGCATATTTGAAGTAAAGGCTGTGACAGCACCTACCAAAAAGCCTGTTTCACCACCAAAACACACCCCTGCGATAATTACCACAGCAACCACAGGTTTAAACTGAGGGAGCATGAAAAATACAGCCCTGCCTGCTACTCCAATGGCACAGAGGACTGCAATGATAACAAGCTCCCTTGCCTGAGGTTTTCTGCTCTCAAATACAAGAGCAAATGGTAGCATAGTTTGTAATATTATTAAAAGACTTATAAAATAGTACTTTCTATCACCTAAAAAGTACACACCTATGTATATAGTCAAAGGGACTGTAAGAAGCACCATGGTTATGGCTATAATAGTTCTTTTTGACAATATACGCTTTTCTTTTGGTACCTGCACTGAAAAGTCGGGAGCATCTAAGTCCTTTCCGGGGATTATGGAGGTTATGCCTACTGCAAGCTTTAATACAAGGAGAGCCTGCACAAGATAATTCCTCCAGTCCATATATTTTCCCCACAAAAATATAGCGGTTAAAAGGAATGACATAAAACACAGGATGCTTATGGAAATACGCACAGGTGTAAATCTAAATGCTGATTTATCTCCATCCTTGTGTCTTACACATTCATCATCTACTATATCCTTCTTATCTATTTTAGTAAAAAAATCACTTTTTTTCTTTAGTAAATCTATCTTAGGCTCTACCTTACCACCACAGGCAAGGATAACGTCTTCTGGAACTATTGCCTTTGGAAGTAATGTTCTTGCCATACGATTAGTGGCGGTTGTATAAAAACTCTTGCCACAAAAAAACGTCCTTGGTGTATCAATACTTATAATACTTCCATCAAAAAACATGGCACAGCGGTTAGCATGACTTGCACAAAATTCAATATCATGGGATACCATTATAACAGTAACACCCTCTGTTTGTAATTTTTTTAATATATTAGCCAATTTTTCTTTAAAATGTCCATCAAGACCTTTGGTAGGCTCATCAAGCAGAAGGATTCTTGGATATAAAAGTAATACCTTGGCAAGTGCTGCCCTCTGTTGTTCTCCACCAGACAAATCATAAGGGTGCATATGAATCAGGTTCTCAAGCTCACAAAGCTCTGTTACCTCAATAATACGCCTTTGCTGTTCCTTTTTAGAAATTTTTCTTCCAGATAGCATCTCATACAAGTCAAGTTCTACAGTTTTTTTTACAAATAATACCTTAGGGTTTTGAGGTAGCACACCAATGATATTTTCAAAATGTTCTTTCCTTTTTAAGTCCTTCATTGGCTTATCATTTATCTTAACGGTTCCGCGATAAGGCCTCAGTATTCCACTCATGATAGACAAGCTAGTAGTTTTACCAGTTCCATTACCACCTACAATAGAAAATATCTCTCCCTCATGGATGACAGCAGACAATCCTTTGACTACATCTGGAAGATTCCTTTCATATCGAAACCAAACTTCGTCCATTTCAATAATTGGTTTTATAAAATCAAGATTACTATCCTTTGGAATTGTATCTGAATTAAGGGATTTACTCTCTGCAAGCTTAGTGATCCAATACCGTCCATCTCTTACAGTAATGGGACATTGTAGATTATTATCTACCCCAGCATAAATACGCATCGGTGTAGGCATTGCAGCAAACATATCATGTTTGACTTTCTTTAGTTTTTCTCCTACCATTGTCGGTATATCATCTATAATAATACTTCCACCATCCATCACAATAACACGGTCGGAAAGCGGAAGTGCATCCTCTAATCTATGCTCTGTGAGAATAATAGTGATGCCCAGCTCTCGATTTATTTTTTTTAGGGTTGCTAAAAAATCTCCTGCTGCAATAGGATCAAGCTGACTAGTAGGTTCATCTAAAATAAGTACGGATGGCTGCATAACCATAACAGATGCTAGATTGAGCAGCTGTTTTTGTCCTCCTGAAAGCTCTGTTATTTTTTTATGAAACCAAGTTTGTATACCAAAAAATGATGCCATTTCTGCTACTCTTCCCCTAATTTGATCAGTGTTATAACCAAGACTCTCAAGACCAAATGCAAGTTCGTGCCATACTTTGTCTGTTACAATCTGATTATCAGGAGATTGTTGGACAAATCCAATCTTTTCTGTTTGTTCTCGCTGATTTAGTTGGTCTAAGGTTGTGTTCTCAAAATAAATTTCTCCCTCTCTTTTCCCATGGGGCATAAGGGTAGATCGAAAATGCCGAAGCAAAGTAGATTTTCCACAGCCCGATTTGCCACACAATGTTATAAATTCTCCTTGCTTTATGGAGAAACATATACTTTTCAATGCAGGATCTCTTTGTTTCGGATAAGTGAAGGTTAAATTTTTGACTGTAATTGCTTCCATTTCCTATCCTCCCATATTTCTATTACTATAGGTAAAATACTAAATATTAAGTAAGCTACAAAAACACTTATAGAAAAGGGTGTAATAGGCACGCTTTTCATACTTGGAAAATAACGAAAATACATACCTCCAAAAAAAGCTCCTAAAAGAACATATAACCCTGTACCACCTATGATTAAAATAGCTTTTTTATCACGCTTATCAAAATGATAGATAGAAAAGGCTGTACGCCCAGGAAGTCCATATCCACGTGTTTTCATGGAGTCTGCTGTTTCAATGGCATCTTCCAGTGCCCAAGTAATCATAATAGATAAAATTTTAATTCCATTCTTTGCCCTTTGCAAAATGCTTCCGTTTGATACATCTCGTCCCACACATTTTTGTGCATTGGAAACGACTTTGATTTGTGCCTTAAACTTTGGTACAAACCGAATGGCCATAGACAAAACGAGGGACAAGACAGGAATTACCCTGCCAAATATGTATATAAACTTATCTGAGGTCATAATTACATTATAACAAGAAAACCAACACACTACTGAAGCAAGCATCACTGCCGTAGCAATACCATAGGTAATGGATTCTAAGGTGAGAGGATTTCCATTACCTAAATAAGTAAGTATTGTAGCTCCTTCATGGTTAAAGGCAGGGTTTATCAATGCCGCCATAATCATCATAGGTAATAGATATAATAGATTAAATCGCACTGCACTTTTTCCACGAAGGATTACTGAATAAGAAAAAGCACATACAAGGGAAATAGTAAGACTAATAGGGTGCATAAAAAATACGGAACACAGGAATATCAATGTAAAATAAAGAAAGTTTATAGTTGGATGGTATCCTGCAAATGCACTAATCATTAGTCCCCTCCCAATGCAGAATAACCACCAACATCTACCCCTAAATTACAAGTATATACCCATTCTACAACATCACCCTCTTTAAGCTGATAGCGACTACAACCGTAGTTAGGAAACCAACCATTGACCTTATACATCCAGCCCGATAGCTCACCACAATCAAACTCATAAAGATTGTTTATTCCCTCAATGTAGACACTATTATAAATGGGAGTGTTAACAAACTCCATGTGTATTTTATTCTTCTTCATTTCACGAAGAAGCAAATTGAACACACTTTCTCCGTCAAAAAAGGTAACATCCTGTCTTGGAAAGATTACCCCATCCTCGGGTACGAGTTCAACCTTTTCTGGATCAAGCCATTCTATATTATCTAGAATTGTGTCACAGCGTACCAATAGAGTGCATATAAGCTCCTTATCAGTAATCACTGCATTTTGTGGCTCTATGGGTACAGGCTTTCCTTCGGGTACAGGATCTGTGAGGTATTTATCTTTACCTGTATTTTCATCAATTTTCATCCCTTGAGCAATTGAATAATTTGCATCTCCCTTTTCTACTTCATGTAAAGTGACACCAACAAGCTCTTTTGCAATGTCTATTTTTTCCTGTGCAGTCAACTCGCGGTCAAGACCATCTGATCGAGATTCTAAAGCCTCGTCAGGTATAGAATTATTAGCTTCTTCTGTCTTGGAAGATATATCCCAGCCCTGCAAACCCGGTGCATTACCACCCCACCAAAAGGTTATTGCAAGAATTGCTGCAGATAAAATTGAAACAATTATTTTATTTTTACTCCATTTCATCTAAGCAACCTCCTTAAAGAAGCTTTGCACTACCTAGCATATTAAAAACCATCTGTGCAATTTCACAGCGTTTGATAGCTGACTTAGGTAATATTTCCATGGCAGATGGATCTAAAATCTCATTATTGTAACAAAAGGCAAGGGAGCTCATTGACCAATCACTACATTTTACATAGTCTGTAAACTGAGCAAGTACATTTCTTGTTACCATTGTGTCATACTCTGTTTTCATACCACAAAGCTTTGATGCTCTTGCCACCATTGTAGCTGCTTCCTCACGGGTAATAGTACCATTTGGGTCAAAGGTGGTAGAGTTTCTTCCTGAGACAATACCATAGCTATTAGCAATAGTAACATAGTCCTCAAACCAATCACTGGTTTTTACATCTGTAAAAGTATTATTGCCTTTTTTAGGAAGACCGAGGGCCTTTACAATAATTGTTGCAAATTCTGCCCTTGTCATGGTTTCATTAGGATCAAATAGATTTTGAGTCTTTCCATTGATAATTCCTCTTGCCGCAAGGGCTTCAATAGCAGGTTGATTATCGTGGGCCTGAATATCTTCAAAGGTTTTACCTATTTTTATTATCTTTGGTTGGTTTACATCTGCATGCTTATCTAAAAGTCCTACTGTAACTTTTGAACTATCTTTTTTTCCAACGCTTATTGCATCATCCATACGATAAAGACTGTTTTGACCATTTATTGCTCTCTGTGATGCAATAAGTCCATAAAAAGCTTGTTCTGTGGACATTTGATTAGAACCACTTCCATCATATGTATGGAGAAACCCTTCACCTTCAACATAGAAGGTCATTAAGTTATCAAGTATTGTTTTTTCATTCTTTACAAAACGTTCATCATCAAGGGGAATTCCCAGCTCACATAGTGCTACAATTATCTGCACACAGCTTTCTGAATTAACCGAACCCCAGCTATGAAATCCACCTTCGCTATTTTGCATTTTAGACATACATAAAAGTGCTTCCTCGCAGGCTTTTTTTACTTCTGGTATATGCTGATACTTTGCCAGTGCCTGAAGTGCCATGCCTGTAATATCAGGATCGGAAACACTATTTCCAAAATCTTCAGCCTTTATTCCTCCAAAAAGTGACCATCCGCCATCGGATAGCTGGCATTCTAAAATTCTATTTATATACATCTCCCTTGTTGCCTGTACCTTGGCATTTGGATTTTTAGGCATAGGATAATTACCACTATCAAGGGCAATAAGTGCCCAAATAGGACCATTCATACCCTGCCAGATGGTTTTATCATAATCTCCAAGGGCTGTTAAAAGGTTGTATCCACCTACATCCGAAGGATCTTTGCCAATGGATGTAAGTGCAACAATCAATCTGGAATATTCAGTATACTTTTTATCGTGCAAAACACCCTCACATGCCTTTACATAATTTTCTACATTTTCATAATACCTTTGATAATATTCATCAGGTACTTCATATCCACTTCTTGCAAGTCCTAACACTGCCCATTCGCCTCCAATAGAACCTACCTGTGGAGATTTTACCGTCTTATACATATACTCTGCGGTATCATTTACAGCATGAGAAAGCTCACTTGGGGTTATTGCAGAGGTAATATTCCCCATACTTATTAACATAATAATTATGAATAACGTACTAAGGCTTTTTTTAATTAAATCTTTCACTTACTATCCCCTCACTTTTTTATTTCTAAAAATGGAACAAAGCGTCAATGTAAAAACATTGTCGCTTATGTTCCAAAATTTCTATTCTACTTCTACTTCTACTTCTACTTCTACTTCTACTACATTATTTTATCAGCTTATATACCCTATATAGCATTACTGCTGCTTGAGCACGATTTGCATTTTGTCTTGGAGCAAATGTTCCATCTGCCATACCTGTTATTATACTTTCCTTTACGCATAGACTTACATAATCCTTCGCCCAAGTAGCTATATTTTCTTTATCATTAAAGATATTCAGCTCTTTTAAACTTGACTTCTTATATCCTTTTTTCTCAAGTACCTTTCCTATAATTACTGCCATCTCTTCTCTTGTTATATTGCCATCTGGATCAAATATATCTGCACTTCTTCCATTTATTAATCCATTTTTATATGCAGCTCCGACAAACCTGTAGTACCATGCATCCTTAGGTACATCAGTAAATGTTACCTCTGTATTGTTATTACTGTAACCCATCATTTTCGTTACAAGGGTTGCAAATTCTGCTCTTGTAATATTTGCACTTGGGTCAAATATACCTTCTCCACGACCATTTATTATTTTATTGCTGGCCATAGTTTCAATTGCTTCATTTGCCCAATCAAATCCCTGAAGGTCATTAAAGGTTACAGTTGTCTTCACCTTCTTTGCAAAGTATTTACTAAAATGGTAGGTTGTAAAGGTTACTATTTTCCTTTCATGGTCATAAGTTCCACCCTTAGACTCTATACTTCCATCGTCTGCTAAGAAAAACACCTCTACTGTTTGTCCTTCCTCCACCTCACCTTCATAGGGGATACTTACCTCAATAGCTTCTTCAAATTCACTTACCTTTTCTTCCCCTACTTTGACGTTTAGGTCTAACATCGGGCTAAGGTCTGGTATTTGTCTTCTTTGTGCATCAGTCAATTGATTTCTATCTACTTTCTTTGCACTTAGGCTTATTTCTTTCCCCTCTGCCTTTTCTCCAAAGGTCTTTGGCGTTATATTTATTGTGGCTATTTCTGTTTTTAATGAAGCCTTTTCAACGCCATTTTCCTTTAATGCTTTAATCATTCCCGATGGTAGTTTTGTTTCTATTTCTTGTTTATTAGATTTTGGAACTGCTATTGTTACTTTGCTTTGTATTTCAGTTGTGAAGTTAAATCCATTTTCTTCAAGTATATTCTTCATGATTTTAATAGTGGCCTTTTTGTTATCAGCCTTCACCTTTATTATGCCTTCATCTACCTGTGCCACTATTTTATTATTCTCTTCCTTTAATTGATTTTTTTCAATTTCTACTACACTTGACTTTTCTATTGCTATTGCAGCTGAAGCTACTGCTTTTTGTTGGATTTCATCAGAATTTTCTTTTCCAAGCCTTTTGATTAGGTCTGCAGATACTTTAATTATGTCCTCAGAAAGCTTGTTTATTTCCTCCGAAACCTTTATTTTATCTATTATCTTAATTGTTGTTTGAATGTTTTCTGCTGCCAATTTGCTTACTTCTTTATTGTCTTCAAAATTTGTTAGCTTTTCTGCTGACTTTCCTAGGTCTTTAATTATGTTTATAATATCCTTTGCTACAGCCCTTGCTGCCTCTTCAGTTTCTATTCTTTCAGCTGCTTTTTGAATGATTGATGTAACATCCTTAGCAGTCTTTACAGTTTCCCTTGCATCCTCCTCTGTTTTGATGCTATTTACTTCACTGTTTAACTTTCCTGCAATATCCTTTACGGCTTTTACTACTTCACTTTCCGTAGACTTTGGATTGTTTACTATCTCATTTTCTTCTTTATAATCCCGGTTATCTACATCTGTCGTATTATCTCCACTTGAGTCTCCCCCAAAGATATTTGCACCAATATCTCTACCTAATCTCGTGGTATATCGCCACTTTATTACATCTCCATCTTCAAGTTTGTATTTACTTGCACCATAGTTAGGATACCATCCATTTACAGAGTACATCCAACCACTTCCAGAACCGTGGTCAAACTCGCCATCTCCATCAATGGATTGAATATATACACTTTCATAGATTTGATACCATTTGTAAGCATAATTTATTCCAGCCTTGTCAAGTTCTCTTTTCAGTACCGACCAAACTGTGTCATTCTCACGAAGTGTGACTATAGCATTTTTGACAACATAACCTTTGTTAATTGTAAGTTTATCTATTGATAAGGTAACTGTTTCTTTATCAGGTGTTGGTATATCAACACCATCGTTATTGGAAATAATAATTTCTTTTTCTTTTTGTATACCATTACTGGTTACTACTGCTTCATATGTTCCATCCTCTATTTCAAACTGAAAGCTATAATTTCCATCTCCATCAGATCTTGTCTGGTCTACATACATTTTGTCATGGTCTATTGCCCTTGTAATTAACAATGTTACATAAGTATCTGGTGTAGTCTTTCCATTAATTGTTACTTGTTCTCCCTCTATACTTAAATTTATACTTAAATCATCATGGGCATAGCTTAAGGGAGCCATCGTAAAAAGCATCATGAAAACTATCAGTAAAGACAAGCTATTTTTCATTATTCTATTCATTCTATCCCTCCTTAATTATCACTACTAATGGGGTATAAAAATCCCCATTAGTAGTCAATTAAAATTATCCTATTGTGTAAAAGCTTCGCTTAGTGGTCTTCCCTTATACAAATGATCCCATATCAATACTTTCATCTCATAGTTACCTTCTTGGGGGACATTAAATCCTGCTTCTATTGTATGACTTTCACTAGGTAGAAAGCTCTTTGAAATATAGTTCATTTCAATTAGTTTTTTGCTGTCTTTGTGATATAGTCCTATAATAAATACAGCTTCCTTTTCTTCGTTGGAAATATTTGTGATAACAAATCCCATATTTTTATCCATTCCAAGGTCTACGTTACTGAATTGTTGTACATGGAAATCTTGTTCAATTACTTTTATTTGAATTATATCTCTTGTTTTTTCATTATTCTTTAATCTAGCAATAATTGTTGTTGTTCCACTATCTAGTGTCTTTAGTACACCATTCTCATCGATAGTAGCAACAGCTTCATTGCTACTGCTCCAATTAACTTCATTATTGCTTATAAATCTATTGTTTTGGTTTTTTATACCAAGTTCAAAATTCATTCCTTTTTCCATTTCAAGCCTTTCTGGATATATCTCTAAATGAGTTATTTCTTCAGCTTCAGATTGATTGTAAGCTATTTTGTAAAAAATAGTTGATTTTCCATTGTTTAAATAATCTTTCATTGCTCCTAATGCATATAATGCCTGCTGTGTTGCAAAGCCAGGGTCACCACCGTATTTCTTTTCATGGGCAAATAATCCCTTTTGACTACCTTCTTTAATTTGAAAATCTAATAAAGCTGTTACAACGTTTCCATTTTCCTTTGTAAACTCTGGCCCCTGTGGATTGATTCCCCAAGCAGTCAAGGCACATATAACCTGGGCACAAGATTCTGAGTTAACAGTATTCCAGGATTTATAACCACCTGAAGGTAGCTGATTTTCACTTAGCCACTGTATTGCCCTTTCTCCTATTACCTTCACTTCTTGTCTATCCTTATATGGCGCCAGTGCATAAAGGGCCATGCCTGTTATATCAGGGTCTGGGATATTTCCACCACCAAGCTGCCAACCATCACCACTGGGATTATCCAGTATATATCGGATTAGTGACTCTCTAGTATGCTTAGCTCCATCAGACACAATGGCATTAGAAGCGTCTAATGCTATCAATCCAAAAATTGCTGCGTTTATTCCTTGATTTAAATTGGGCCAATTAACAATTTCATCTATCAAATCTACTCCTGCAAAATTAGTAGGGTCTTCTCCTGCTGATAATATTCCTAATACTCTTCTCTCATAATCTGTCATATCCCCACCTACACCATTTTCTTTAATGTCTTCTTTTAGAAGTGTAAGATATGACTTTTCACCAGTCCCATACTTCTGTACGTCTTCTCCAACAGAATTTATGGCAAAGGCTTCCCAATCATCATTTATTTGTTCTAATCCCTTATAATAATCTAATGTGATATCTATGGCTTCCTGCACATCATCAATAGTAACTTCATCCACAACTGCAAAGACAGAGGGTGTGAGTATACTAAATATCATACAGATGGCAATAGCAAAGGCCATTAGTTTACAAGTTAATTTATGGCTTAGTTTATTTGTGTATTTCATTATATATTCCTCCCCTCTTATTATAGCTCCATTTTATCGGAGCATATAACCTCTTCTGTTATACGGTCTATAATCTCTATTTTGAACCTAAAATTCCCCTCTTTAGGGATCTTAACGCCAAAGTTGTAGTTTTTAGCCCTATTCTTCTTCAATGAATCTTCTAAAAAGGTTTCACTTATTACTTTTTCACCATCTAAGTCCTCTAGGGCAATTCTTATATAAAACTCTATTTCTTCCCCCCGATTGGTTAGCTCTAGTTCTAAGTCTTTAAAGGTATCCATTGAAATATTTTCTTTACCCTCAATTGATAACTCTGTACCTGTTTGAGGTTTTCCCCTTAGTGCAATCATACCTCCATTATAGGACGAAGCATACAGTGTGTTTTCTTCGTCTACATAGATACTTTTAGGTGGAGGATAGAGGCTAAAGCCATCCTCGTGTACTGTTGATGATTGCCATAGTAATTCTCCCTCTTGAGAAAAGGCATTAATTTGACCTGTGGCTGCGTATATAGTTCCATCCTTTCCTATAATTGGTTTCAAACCTACTTTAGAATCCCTATCTACAAAAGTATTTCTTACCCTTTCTGTTCCATCACTATTTAGGAAGTATATTTTCTTTTCAAGATTTTTACTGTACTCCACAGCATAGATATTATTATCTTCATCCATACCTACCATTACCTTGGTTTCTAACACCTCATACCTCCAGTTTTCATCTCCTTCAATGTCTAGTGATAAGAGACTGTAATTCCCCAATACATTTCTTTGGACAATTATATCACCATCACTTGTTGATCCTTCTAACCACAGTTCTGTATACTTATCCTCATAGTAAAGACTTTTCTGACCATCCTCTGTAATCTCATATATTTTGCCCTCTATAGAGATATACAGCTTGTCATTTACTAGAAGCATCCTTTGGTAATCTCCCTCTCCGATCTCAACAGGATCATTCCAAAGCCTATTTAACTGCTTATCTAGCTTGTACAATCCATTATCCTTGGTTAAAACATAGATATAGTCATCTCCCATTTTAAACCCATTAATACCAGGGAATTCTTCATTGGTTTTCTCTAACAGTGTGCCATCATGCTTATATTTATAGACTTCAGAATATGAACCCCCTATGTTGTATACATAAATACTTCCTTCTATATCAATAATTGGTTCAGAAAACCAAACATTACCTCCACCATCAATTCTCCATTTTTCTTCTCCATCCTTAGGATCTATAGCAAACAGTTTTCCATTGGCTGTTAAGCAAAAGGTATTTACATGTTTATTTATAGTAAAAAATGTTTGTTTGTAGGAATCAGAAGTGCCATATTCTATGTCATTAAAGGTCCACACCTTTCCCGAACGAACAGGCTTTATAAAAACAGGAATTTCACAACTGATCTCAGGATAATCTACTAAGCTTGCTTTTAAAGTAGTTTCCACTGGATTATGGGCATTTAAATGACCCTGATATTTAATATTATTATCTCCACTTCCACCTTTATAAAGTAAAAAACTTATGCCATCAGAAGACCATTCTACTTTTTGCTTCTGCATAAAATTCCCGTATTGATCCTCTATATAAATCCATGGAGAAGGTAAACTCTCATAGGCATAGCCAGTTATACTTTCGATTTTATTTGGATTTTGAAGGGTATCATGGGCATGGTCATAAACAAAGTACATTTTTTGTGGCACAGGGGATTCCTTAACGTTTACTTCTATGCTTTTACTAATATCCAGATCCTTCACTTTGATAGTTATATTAGCTTTACCAGTTTTTAGGGCAATGATAGTTGCATTAATGCTATTATTCTCATCCTCATCCTTTTCACCATATACTACTGTTGCAACTGTTTCATTGTCTGATTCCCATTGCAGCTCTATATTACTTAAAAATGCACCGTGTTGGTTAGCTGCTCCTGCAATGATATCTAATTCCTCTTCTGGGAACATATTAACAGAAAGTTCATTTGTTATTTTTATGTCTGTTGCTTCTTTGTCTGTAAAGTCAAAGAGTTCTACTGCTTCAATTGCAGAAACTACCCAATCATTTTCTCCTTCAATAAGACGATACAAATCTCCATTTTCTCCAATATGAAAATCATCCTTTCTTTCATTACCTAATACATCTTTATAATTAGCAACTATATTAAGATTTTCATCATAAATATTAGTACTAGTATAAAGATAACCATCTTGTGCAAAAACAGCATATAATCCACCAGGTGTATAACTATCTTCATCATTTCCTGTTTGAGCATTTATTTTAAATAGATTTGTACCATTTTCATCCTCAGCAGTTATATAAATGTATTGTCCATCAAGAGAAATTACTGGTATGAAACTTGTAATACTCTTAAACTCTTTATCCCACTTTTTATTTCCACTCTGTGTATTTAGTGCATATATTTTTTTAGTGTCTTTAAAATAAATCGTATCTTGGTCAATAACTAGCTCATTAGGATATGTTGTGCTTTCAAACTCATTTTCACTTGTGAAATCCCACAATTTGTTTCCTTTATTGTCAAAAGCCCAAAGCTCATAATCATTTAACACATATACATTATCTCCATAGGTGTCTATACTGGTGGTATATTTAATATCACTTTCTCTGTTTCTTTTTCTTTTGCCTAAATCTCTTTTCCATAGGCATTTGTCCAAATCTTTATTTAAAGCATACAACGTTCTTGTATAATCATTATAGAAATCTTTAGTTACTATGTAAATATTTCCTGTTACTGAGTCTACATAGGGCTTAGATCTTATGTCGTCCTTCATCGTAACCTGCCCTTCTATAGCCCCTGTATCAATATCAAGAATTGACAAGGTATTGGTTTTAGTATGAACAACAAATAAATAATCCTGCCCATCTATGTTACCAATTGAAACTTTACCATTTACAGATGCGTTAAAGCCTTTTTTTTCTGTTCCAGCTGCATTTAATGCTTTTATTTCATCCTCTAGGGATAAATATATTGAACCATCAGAAGCAACAACAAACTCATCTATATCTCCTTTATATGTCCATTTAGGTGCTAATTGATAAGGTATTGTGTCTTCTCCTTCAATTTCAATAGTGTATGTCTGGGATACTATACTACTACCCATACCAATACCTACTTTAGTTGTAAGAGTTAAATCAACCGTTCCTGCCTTTTTAGCCTCTAATACTCCATAGTCAGTAAAGTCTGCTACCTCTGAATCAGATGATGTATGCTCTACTAATTCACTACTCATAGCTATTGTCCTACCATGTCCACTTAATACTAGTCCTAGCCTTTGAGTTTCTCCAACTTCCATTGTCTCTACATATATATCCTTTATTGCCATCTGATAAAAAAATGGAGCTGCAGGAACTGGTTTAGGGTCCATTACTGTTATTTCTATTTCTCCTACTGCATTTGCATTTTCCTTTGATGCTACTGTTATTGTTACAGTTCCTATATCTCTCCCTGTAACTACTCCATTTTCATCTATTGTTGCTATGTTTTCATCGGAGGATTCAAAGTTTAAGTCTGTATTCTCATATCCATCTGCACTAAGCTCTATATATGAGTATACATACATAGATGTTTCCTCTGCTGTTAGGGTTATTTCTTCTTGATTTGGTTCAATTTCTATTGAAAAAGTCTGGGGTACTATAATACTAGGCATACCTATGCCTATCTTAGTTGTAAGAGTAAGCTCAACCGTTCCTGCCTTTTTAGCCTCTAATACTCCATATTCAGTAAAGTCTGCTATCTCTGGATCAGATGATGTATGCTCTACTAATTCACTACTCATAGCTACTTTTTTCATGTCATATCCGCCTAATACTATCCCTAGTCTTTGTGTTTCTCCTACCTTCATTGTCTCTACATAATCGTCTTTTATTGACATTTGATATAAAGATGGAGTTGGCCCTGGTCTAGGATCTTCTACTGTTATCTCTATTTCTCCTACTGCATTTGAACTTTCCTTTGATATTGCTGTTATTGTTACAGTTCCTATATCTCTTCCTGTAACTACTCCATTTTCATCTACTGTTGCTATGCTTTCATCAGAGGATTCAAAGTTTAAGTCTTCATTCTCATATCCATCTGCACTAAGCTCTATATATGAGTATATATACATAGACGTTTCCTCTGCTGTTAGGGTTATTTCTTCTAAATTTGGTTCAATTGCTATAGTTGTCCAATTTTGCTCTTCATTGTACACTGAATAAACTACAGTAGAAACTGTTTGGTTAGTATCATTTTCAGGAATTGTAAAGATAATAACCTTGCCATCACCTAAGATTTCCTGCTGATCACCATTTTTATCTATGTAGTACCAATCAATACCATTTTCTGCTTCAAAGTCTGATGAAAGATTTACCTCCTCTCTCGAGGAATAGGTTTGTTTGTCTGGCACGACATTTATTCCAGCTGCAAACACAGGATATATGACTGAAATAATCATTATAATAGCTAGAAAAATACATACAAAACTTTTCTGTTTTTTCATATTACTTTTTACCCCCTTAAATTTTTTGATAGCTATTCATAACTACAAGAAAGGAAAATTAGATATCTAATTTTCCTTGACTTGTAGGACAATATTCAGAAATAGACTTATTTATTGATTTTTTACCACTCTTCGCCCCAAGTAACGAAGCCCCACTTCTCTTGGTCGCCATTTCCTAATACGTATTGTGAAGCAGAAATCATAGGTAACTCCCAATTGGTTTCTCCAGATGGTTTTATTTTATACATCCAGCCTGTCATGCCATAATTACTATCAGCTCCAATTTTAGATACAAAAGCACCATTGTATCCAACTTCAACATTTGCAGATACCCAGTCCCAACCATCAGTAAGACCTTCAGTATCATAATAAACTTCTAAAGCATATAAAAGGGCATGCATAGCAGTTACCTCATCTTTAAGTATGCCTGAATCATTATAACTGGACCCAAAAACATCCTTTAGAGAAAAGTTATTTAAGAAAGGAATATTTATCGTAAAATTGTCTGTTGTTTCTCCAATTACCTGCATACTAATATTTTGAACATAATCATAGCTATAGCCATTAGCTGTAAACACATTGCTTTCGACAGACATTCCATTATAGGTTGCAGTTATTACTGCTTTTCCTGCACTTTTTGCTTCAACTGTTACTGTTTCTCCAGTAGTGCTTCCTACAAAGTCTACTACACTTGAATTTGAAGTTGTCCAGGAAATATTTTGTGGATCAGAAATATCAACTTTGCTTCCCCCTTCTAATCCCTTAGCTGTGTAAGTAAATTCTTCATTTATTCCTAAACCTACAGAAAACATAGTTCCATTGTCAAAGGTAATATCATCAATACTAACTGCAAATGATTGTATACCCCCAAAACCTAAAACAAGCGTTATTACTAATACCATTGAAAATATTTTTTTCATTTTTTATCCTCCTCTTAATTTGTTTTCTCTGAATATTATCCAATACTCTTTCAAATATATATTAACTATTAAATAGAGTATTCTATGTTTTGTGTTCACTTTAGTGTATACAAAAACTAACAAGTATCACCTGAAAAGCAGTACTTCCTGTTTTCTCATTAATGCTTTTTCTACAACTTTATTGACTTCTTAATCTCCTCTACTCTTATTGGCAGAGAATTTTGAATCACAATTTTTAGTTCTCCATATTCAATACTACGGATTAATTCAAGTAAGTGTTTTTCTTTTTCGTTAATAATTATCTTTTCTTGTTTCGTATTCAAAATGTTATCCCCCTCTACACCTCAGTTTTCAAACAAAAATAGGCACTACCATAGCTTTATACTATGGCAGTGCCTCCAGTTTTCTGGTCAGCATTTCCTGTTATTATAGTTTTATTGATTTTTTTATTTCCTCTATTCGTATAGGTTCCTTGTTTTGTATAATAACCTTTATTTCCCCATATTCTGTGTTACGAATAAACTCAATAAGCTTCTTTTCTCTTTCATTCATATTGTTTATTTGCTTAACCTTATTGGGTTCTTGCATTTTAGCTCATCTCCATCTTAAATAGTAGTAACAAAAAAACCTTGCTTCCAATAAAGGATTCAAGGTTATGAACATCTAAAAGCCATAAAAAGAAGTATGTAGTACTCTTACGCACAATTATTCTGTGTATAACCCTTATCCCCGGTTAGGTCAATACTAAATGCTTTTGGCAGGTCTCCTGACTCATGGATTATAAAATACTTTTCACCTTCCCATCCATCATTTAATACCATTAACATCCTAGTTATACTTTGAAAAAGTAACTATTTAATATGTTAGCAGTATTAAGAGGTGAACAGTGGTTTAAAGAAAAGCTTCTCCCCATTTACAGTGGCCGGTCCGTTCAGGATTTTCACCCGATTCCCTTTTAATCCTTAGTTAATAAAACTAAGCAACCAAAGCATCTATTAAGCATATTATTTATTTTTTAATTCTTCTATATTCTACTATACTTCCATAAATTTATCAATAGATATATTAAAATAATTATTTTGTAATTTCTTTTATAATTCGACTATTGTGTTCTTAATATGAACAGCATTAAAGTATTCGATCTTATAAACAAGGATCAGCTTATATGGATTTGTATTTCCGTCTTCGTCAATCTCCCTTATAATTACTTTTTTTATAATACTTTCAGATACATCACGGAAGATAAAAAATCTATTACTATCACATAACTATATCTGAAATATTACCTTGACAGTCGTAGTATTGTATTATATACTATACTCATGGAGGTGTATTGATTGAACGGTAAAATTTCTTCAGATCTTCTTAGAGGTCACACTGATACTATTGTATTGAGTATCTTGAAGGATGGTGATAGTTATGGATATGAGATATACAAAAAAATAATTGAAAAAAGTGATGGTTTATTTGAACTAAGGGAGACAACACTTTACTCAAGTTACAGAAGATTAGAACAGGAAGGTAGTATTAATTCATATTGGGGAGATGAAACACAAGGTGGAAGAAGAAAATATTATACTATAACTCTAGCAGGAGAAAAGGTCTATCAACACAATAAGTTAGATTGGGAGTTCACAAAAAAAATAATTGATAAATTATTATAAAAAGGAGTTAGAAGCTAAGGTAAACCAAAGATCCAACCGTAGTTTGCAAGTGAAATAGGTCTTTATAAGTATTGTCATTAATATAGATTATATGTTCATACAGATTAATTGGAAACAGTGAAGTATCATAAGTAAAACAATTAAAAAGAAAGGTGGTGAATATCCTGGTTTGTGGCTAGAGCACAGGAGATTGTTTCTTAATATAGTATAATAGATTAGTTAAATTAATGATTATATAGAAATTTAATATCTTGCAAAGCACACCTAGAAAGAAAAATCTTTAGTAGTAAGAGATATAATATTAGGGAGAAGTGACACTTCTAGTTCTACTGTACTTAGTTACTATATATAATTAAAGCTTATTAAAAGTATGGGGAGCTTGTAGTCAATTGACTAAACCTTAGTAGTTGAATTCTGTGAAGCTCCCACTTTTTAAAAGTGAAAAATCATAGTAAATAGTGATTTATGGAGTTATTTAGCATTATTTTAGAAACCAGGAATTAGCAATGAAAAGAAAGATTGAAAAATATCTAGACAATTTATTTAATGATATTTATGAGACGGAGCAATTACGTGAATTAAAAGAAGAAATGGCTTCTAATTTATTAGAAAAAATAAATGACTTTATTGCCGGTGGAGATAGTGAGGAAGGAGCTTTTAATAAGGGCGTATCAAGTTTAGGAAATATGAACGAACTAGTTGATAATCTGAAAAAAGCATCTCAAGTAAAAGTTCGGGAGAATCTTTTAAAGAAAAAACCCCTTAATAAAAAGCATGTACTAGGTTATGTTGCAGCAACGGCTATTTTTTTATGTGGAATAATAGCTGCAGTTATTTTTTATTTACAAATGGAGAATTTATTAACTGCTGCAGGAGTTTTTGTGCCTTTTATTATTATATCATCATCATTGTTTGTATATTTTGGATTAACACAAGAGACCATACGTAATTATGGAATGCAAGGCAAAAGAGCTGTGGCATATAGTTTAGCTACTGCAGGAACAATTGCCGGTATCTCTATAGCTCCCATGTTATATTTTAATGGGAATAAACCTATGGAAATACTGTCTGTTTTTATACTATTCTGTATTCCTTCTGTATTAGCTTTTATATACTTGGGATTGACTGAGAAAAGCAGAAGGAAAATAAAGGCAATGGACGTAGAATGGCAGAAACAGTGGATAGAGTACTACAGTAATCCACAATCACAGATGGTAAAAGCTACTCTGTCCAGTGCACTATGGATATTTACAACTGGTATCTTTCTAGTGGGTTTCTTTTTAGGATGGTGGTTTTCTTGGGTAGTGTTTATATTTGGTGTCGGATTTCAACTCCTAATAGAGGCGTACTATTATTCAAAGAAGAAAAAATAAGCATGAGAACAATATAAAAAATATACACTTTTAATGAAAAAAACTACCATATAGCTTTAACTATGTGGTAGTTTTTTGAGTATTGTTTCCATTTAATTTACTTTCTAAAATGGTCCATAGTTTATCATAGCTGAAATCGCTACTAATACAATTGCAGATATTGTTAAGTAAATTACAAGTTTTAATATATGCTTAAACCACCTGTCATATGGTATATCTGCAAAAGCTAAATAGTATACCATTGCAGGATAAAGCATATTTGTTATACCATCACCGAATTGAAATGCTAATACAGCTGATTGTCTTGTTACTCCAATTACATCACTAAGTGGAACCATAATTGGCATCGTAGCTGCTGCTTGTCCACTACCTGATCCTATAAAGAAATTAATTACGGATTGAATAATAAACATTCCTACTATTGCTATGGAAGAACTGACATTAGTAATTGGCACTGCCAATCCATGGATAATTGTGTCTAATATAACTCCTTCTTGTAATATTACTACCACAGCTCTTGCAAAACCTACGATTAATGCTCCAAAAGTAACTCCTGTCATTCCCTTACTAAATTGTTTAGCAATTTGATTAATTTTAAGACCACCGGCAAATCCACAAAGAATTCCAAATCCTAAAAATAAGGCTGCTAATTCTGTAGTATACCATTCATATTTTATTACTCCGAATATTAACAATATTATATTAACTAAGAAAATGAGTAATACAAGTTTATGCCTTAATGTAAAATCAGAATTCTCATAATCCAATTCAAAATCCTTTACATCTCTTTCTCCTTTGTAACCATATAATATACTTTTAGCAGGATCCTTTTTTATTTTCTTAGCATAATTTAATATAAACCATAAACCTATTGTAAAAAATATGGCATAGCAAATTAACCTATATCCAAGACCTGAGAATAAAGGAAGTTCTGCAATATTATGTGCAACTCCTATAGTAAAAGGATTTAGAAAAGCCCCTGCAAAACCAATCCATGCCGCTGTACGAACTATATGAAAACCTACAACTCTATCGTATCCTAATGCAACAGCCATTGCTGCTCCAAGGGGAATAAAAGGAATTGTTTCTTCAGCAAATCCAAAAGCAGCTCCTAACATTGTAAATAGAAATGTTATTATGACTAATAATGGTGTATCTTTCCCTTTCAGTTTTTTTACTAGCCTAATTATTCCAGCATCTAAAGCTCCAGTCCCCCTTATTATTTGAATAGCTCCAGAAATTATGAAAATAAATGCTATAATGCCCGCAGATGCTCTAATCCCCTTTGGAATAGCTTGAAACATTTCAAATATTCCAACAGATGAATCTTCTACATATTCAAATGAATCAGGCAATACTACTGTTCTTCCAGAAGCCTCGTCTTTTACACGATCATATTGACCTGATGGAATAACCCAAGTAGCAAAAGTTGCCAATAAGATTAAAATGAATATAATTACATATGCATTTGGTCTTCTCAAAAATTCTGGCAATGATTTTTTTTGCTTTTTATCAATGTCAGATGTATTCATTTATAAAACCTCCTCCTAATTAATATTAACTATTTGCATAACGAACTGCATCTTTAATAAATCTTATGAATATTTTTCCTGCAGTTTTATCAATTTGTTCTAATTCTTCCGGATGAAATTGTACTCCTAAAAAGAAAATATTATCTAATGCTTCAATTCCTTCTATTATGTTATTTTCAGCCATCATTGTCACTTTAAATCCCTTTGGAATATCCCCTATAACTTGCTTGTGAAAGCTATTTACATTCCATTTATCCTTACTGATTATGTCATAAATTTTACTTTCCTTGTCTATTGTTATTTCATGCCAAGGTTCATATCCTGGTATATTTTGTTTATGTCCTTCTACTGTATTTTTTGAAATACTTCCTTCAAATACTTCTGCAATCATTTGATGTCCTCTGCAGATTCCTAAAACAGGCATTTTCCTTTTCCAAGCTTGCAGCATTAAATTTTTCTCAAAATAATAACGTCTTGGTTGTTGTGCCTCTAAAGTTGGTAACTCATCTGATAGAAATCTTCTAGCATCTCCACCTCCTGAAAAAAGCAAGCCATCAACATTATCTAGTATTTCATCTATAAGTGTTTCTATATCAGCTTCTTTATGTTGTGGTGTAATTAATAAAGGAATTCCCCCATACTTATAGACCGCTTCAACATAAGGTTTTCCTACATAATAGTACCCTCCGTCGGATGAATCTTCCCATGTTTCTATACTCCAAGCACATGTTATACCAATTATAGGTCTCAAGTTCTTCCTCCTTTCTAAATTATTGTCTAAATACTCTTTCATAAAAGTATTGCAAGAATAATACCATTTTAAAATTTTTAGAATTTTCTGATAATTTGATTTTGAATTAAAAATATATGTAAAATAAATATACATTATATTTCTTAATATATTAACTATTCTGTAAAAAATATTGACACTAATATATTTATAATTCATATTAAATAAATCCTATAACTTTATATATGACTTTATTGCTTGAAATAGTAAAAAGAGGTAAAAATATAATAGGGTCAGGCTAGAACACGTAATTTAAAACAGCTATTCATTGTTCCATATTTTGAAAACTAAATAACTTGAAATACTTAAAAACTCCTTAAGCTTAACTTGATTAATTGCTTTATATTTCAGTACTTCTTTAATAAATTTATTCTTTAATTTTAGTTTTTCACATTTAAATACGTGTTCTCTATTATTTTCTTTCGTAATCACATTGTATAATTTATGTGTTCTAGCCTGCCACCAATAACAATTGCTTGTGCTGTTTAGGTTGCTATAATAACTCCTTGAAAAACATTATCTGCTATAAGGCAGCAGTGTATATTCCAAGTGCAGTTTCAGTACTAATTATCAACAATTCAATGATAGACTAATTACCAATCATAAATGTTCCTACCTAATCAATCGTATAAAATAATTTAATCTTTAATTCTGCTACAACCGAAAGACCATTAATTAGAAATCATGTTGTAAACAAACACTATAAGTTACTGTTCTCATAAGAAAGCAAAGATTTAAGCTTGCTCACTGTATCTGAGTTCAATGGAAAGTCTTCATCCACTGAACCGTTTTGCAGATGAATAATTCTACCACACGTATTAATCAAAAATTCCAAATCATGAGATATTACAAAAATTAGCTTTCCTCTTTGGTGCAAATTTGTAAGAATTCGGCTGACACTCCTCATATTTTTACCATCTAAACCACTAGTGGGTTCATCAAAAAACAGTACTTTTGCTGAGTTTACAGCTGCTGAAGCGATTGTAACTCGTTGCTTCTGACCACCTGAAAGCGCCATAGGATGTGTACTACGATATGCAGTTAGCCCCAGCATGTTGAGCACCTCATCTATTTTCTTATTCAAGTCCTTTACTTTATTGTTACCTAACATCAGTTCATATTCTACGCTTTCAGTAAACAGTTGATAATCTGTATCCTGCATTACAAAGTACATTTCATCTGAACGCTTGCGGTTGGATAATACCTTTTTATTAATCTTAATTGTACCAAACCTTTTTTTAAAAAGGCCGCAAAGGCACTTAATCAAAGTAGTTTTTCCTACACCGTTTGCACCTGTAATTCCAATAATGCATTGTATATCCTGTTTGGTCACAGAAAAGCCCACCTGATTAAGCAAATGGTGACCTGAAAAGGTAACGGAAATATCTTTCGCGATAAATTCGGGAGGGTTCATAGATTCAAAAGGCTGTTCTAAACGTTCTTCTATTTGTTTCAAATTGTTAAGGCTGAACGCTCTTAATCCTCTTTTGACAATTTCATGATCAGAAAGTGCCAGAGCTTGCTCTGATGTCCATTCATCAATAATCTCACCATCTTTCATGTATAAAATCCTGTCAACAAGCTCCATTAGATAATAAAGCCTGTGTTCAGAAACAATAATTGTATAACCTTGTTCCTTGAGAGATTTGAGTAATTCTCCCAACCTCTTTGTAGCATGAATATCCAGATTAGCAGAAGGCTCATCCAAAACATAAATGCTCGGTCGCATAGCATAAGTTGATGCCAGTGCTATTTTTTGCTTTTCACCACTTGACAAACTGAATATACTCCTGTTTTTAAGATTTTCTATCTGAAGGGTGGAAAATGCATCTGATATTCTCTGATTAATTTCGGCTGATGAAAGCCCTAGATTCTCACAACCAAAGGCTACTTCTGAAATGGTGTTGGTGGTAAAAAACTGTGAACGAGGGTCCTGAAAAACTGAGCCAACCTTCTCAGCAAGTTCGTAAGTGAATGACTGATGAACTTCTGTTCCATCAACGGCAACCTTTCCAGTTAATTCACCTGAGAAAAAGTGAGGTATTAATCCATTGATTAGACGAGTCAAGGTTGTTTTCCCACAGCCGCTGCGACCAGTAAGCAAAACAAATTCACCTTTTTTCACTTTTAGATTAATATTCTTTAAGCCAGAATCCTTGGTTCCTTGATAAGTAAAATTGACATTGCTAATTTCAATGACATTCATATGATTACCCCCATTTCAAAATTATAGAGAAAGATTGCATACAAAATTACGATTAACAAATATATAAAATCCTGCTTTCTAAATCTAACGTCAAACATGGAGCCACGGCGTCCCGATTTTTCGATTCCTCTGACCACTGCTGCTGCAGCAAGTTCCTCAGCTACCTTTACAAACCTCATCATAAGAGGAACTAGGACAAATTCCATCATCATAATTGGTGCCTTCAAAACACTCCACAAATTAAACGGAATATTTCGTATCTTCATGGAGTCCCGAATTATTTTCATTTCTTGTCCAATAGTAGGCATAAAGCGTAAGGTGACGGCTAGTGTAATTGTGATAGACCTTGGTAACCTAATCCTCTCCAAAGCATTTACCAACTCGCTGGCACTGATGCTTTTTGTCATCATATAATAAATTCCTAACACAGGTGCAAATTTTAAAAAAATGTAGACTGTGACACCTATAAGTGCCGCTGGACCATCTGTAAAATAGGAAAGAAATTTTGTTAAAAGAAACAATACTCCCGTATAAGTTATCAGTCTTAGAACACAGCCGTATAAACCCAGAAAAACTAATACAACGATCATAAAAGCAACATTCAGTAAAACTCCTTCGTTGGAGCGAACAACAAACAACAGAATTCCCGCTATTAATGTGTGAATAAGTTTAACTCTTGGATCGATATAGTTAATATTAGACGGATTTGTCACTATAAGCTCTTGATTCAAAAGTAAATTCCTCCTTTCAAGAGAATTGCCGTAACACCCTGAATCAATAAAATTCAGCAGATATTACGGCAGACCCTCATAATTCTCGCCTAAGCTTAAACCAAGCCGGCTTTTTCAAAATGTTTTTTCAGGATTCTTTTTCCTATTACTGTTCCAAGCCAAGCGGTAATAACGCAAGTAATGACTGACATTGCTCCAAGCCAGCTTTTTGCTGCTTCAATCAATGAATTTAAGTATGTCATATCGGTACCGGCTACGCCGCCTGTTGCCTGTTTGATATACCAGTCGGTAAACACATAAATTGGAGCGATACTACCGGCATAAAATCCAAGCATTAATACTACATAAGCAATTGCAATGCGGTTATAATCGTTATATTTTCTAGAGTTAGCAATTAATTCTGCGATAATTCCAAATACGATCAATGTAATAATCAGTGTCTGTGCCCCCATCAATCCGAATAATATCCCCATGACAACCGAAGGGATAAGGAATGCTCCAAACTTTTGTACCTTAACGGCCACCAGCATAAAAATCGGACTGCAAATCAAAGCGAATATGGCAGGATATAAGAGGTAAACTGCAGGTGTAACACCTGTTATAATCATAAGCACCGTGGCAAGTGCAAAAATAATGGCACTGAAGATTCCCATCAATACAAAATCTTTAATTCCAAGTTTTTTGTTTAACTGTTGATTGCTTTCCATAATAAAAATCCTCCTTTTAAAAAGTATTTATAATGTCCAATTGGCTGCTTTTTGCCGAATGTCCCAAAAGTTACGATAGATACCTTCATGCTGCATCAGTTCGGTATGTGTACCCCGTTGTGCGATTCTTCCACTATTCACAACCAAAATCTGATCGGCATTTTGGATGGTAGTAAGTCGATGGGCAATGACTATTCTTGTCTTGCCCTGTGTCAGCTCTTCGATTGCTTTTTGAATGTCACGTTCATTCTCAGGATCAATACTGGCTGTAGCCTCATCTAAAATAACAATTGGGGCATCCTTTAAAATTGCACGTGCAATAGAAATCCTCTGTTTTTCGCCTCCAGAAAGGCTAGATCCACCTTCCCTGATTACAGTGTCATAGCCGTTTTCAAGATCCATGATGAAATCGTGGCAGCAAGCCCTTTTCCCAGCTTCAACCACCTGTTCATAAGTAGCATCCGGTCTACCGAAGCGGATGTTATTAAATACAGTATCGTTAAATAAGTACACTTTCTGAAAAACAATGCTTATATTCTTTAGCAGGCTGTCACAGGTTATTTCCTTAACATTTACACCACCAACTTGAACCTCACCCTTTTGTACATCCCAAAATCGAGCAATGAGGCTACATAATGTAGTTTTTCCGCCGCCAGATGGACCAACAACCGCCGTGACTGTGTTTTGAGGTATTGTAAAGCTTACATCGTGAATAACTTCCCTATTACCATAAGAAAAGGATACATCTTTAAATTTAATGTCATAGCATTCTAATTTGATATCCTTTCCATGCTCGTCTATGATTTGAACATTTTTGATGTTTTCTACACGATCTAAGGACGCCTCCATCATTCGTACCATGACTGTCACGCCCCCCATGTTTTCTATAGAAGAAAAGATGGTAAAAGATGCAACAAGAAACATTAGCATAACAGAAACCGTTATACTCCCGTGCAGTGCCAAGTAAGGTACTACAAATAAAATCAAACAACTTGCAATCTTAAAAATAAAATCATATATTGTAACAATCGGGATTAGTGTTTTTTCCATTTTAAAATTAGCCATACGACTTTTCTCAAAGCTGCTGTGAATACGCTGGGAACTGCTTTCCGTCATATGAAAAGCTTTCACAACAGCCATTCCCTGTATGTATTCCAACACAGAAGATACTAATCCTGCCTGAGCAGCTTGACGTTTTGGAGCCAGCTCTTTCCCACGATGTTGAAGGTAACGGTATACGATAGCCGCTATTACAACCGCTCCTAAAAAAATCAGTCCGATTCGCCAGTCGAAAAGCAGCATAATCACACTAAATAGAGTTGCTTCAATATAACCATTTACCACCTTATCCAAAAGATGCATAGCATAAGTTTCTACAAAGGTCATATCTGTAGTAATTGCAGATGTAATTTTACCGAGATTTTTTTCGCTAAAATATCCCATGGGGACACGTTTAAGAAGGTTACCGACTACGAGCCTTTGCTTTGCAAAGATATCGTATCCAGTTCCGCTTTGAAAACGGGAAAGCAGGTAGCGAAATATCATGTTTCCTAATACCCCAATTACTAAAAGTGTCAGGCAAAGCCAGATTACAGAAAATTGTATATTACCTCCCTCACCTTGACCCCGGTCAATTTCTCTCAGAATATAAAACACAGAAATTAAAGGCATGGACTGAAAAATAGACCCTAAAAAGCTAAACAGAAAACCGAGTCTGATACGGTAAGCATCTTTTCCAGCAAGTTTCAGAAGCCTTTTTATAATACTCAGCATGCATCTTCCTCCTTTCCACCTACACCCCAGTTAAGTGCTTCTATATGTGTTTGCCATAACTTGTAATATAAAGGCGAGATTTTTAGAAGCTCCGTATGCTTGCCTTTCGATTCAACCTCTCCATCATTAAGAACAATAATTTGATCTGCACCTCCTATGGTAGACAGACGGTGAGCAATTACAACCAGAGTTTTTCCCTTTGTCAGAGCAGCGATAGAAGCTTGAATTTTATCCTCATTCTCTGGGTCGGTAAGGGCAGTTGCTTCATCTAAAATGACCACTGGTGCATTTTTCAATATTGCTCTTGCAATAGTAATACGTTGCCTCTCTCCGCCTGACAGCTGCCCTCCTGCATCACCCGCCAAAGTCTTATACCCTTGTTCCAATTTTTGAATAAAGTCATGACAGCAGGCCTTTTTTGATGCATCAATAACCTCTTGATCAGTTGCACCTGTTTTACCAATTCGGATATTCTCCATAATTGGAATATTAAAAAGATAATTGTCCTGTGAAACATAACTGATGCTGTCCATCAATGCATTTTGGGAAATATCCTGCAGCCTCTTCCCTCCAAGCCGAATTTCTCCTGTACCGACATCCCAAAAACGAACCATCAGCTTTGCAATGGTAGATTTGCCAGAACCAGATGGTCCGACAAAAGCAGTCATAGTGCCTTCTTTAATGGAGAAGTTTATGTTTTTTAGTACCTCTGTTTTGTCGTAGGAAAAACTCACATTGTTGAACTCAAAGGAATAATTTTCAGGTTTCTTTGGATTTGAAGGCTGAGGCAGTTCTTTTGCTGTTAACAGTCCATGCACCATTCCTTCGGTTTGCTCCATAATCGCAAAATTATCTAAAAATTCCACTACCTTGATCAGCGGAGGTACCAGCCCCAAGGAAAGAATCATGCACAAAATGTAAGCTGAGAGTCCTAAAGAACCTTTAGAATAAAGCATTGCACCAATTGGCAGAACAGCCAGCAAAACAGATGGCATGACTGCATAAGCAGCAGAGCTGTATTTCCATGACCTTTTGTACCAATCAAGTGTGTAATCCCGATAATCCCTTACTGCTCCAGCATACTTTTCATAAGAAGAGCTGGATTGTCCAAAGGCTTTAATTACCTCAATTCCATTTACATATTCAACTACTGTAGAATTTAAATTTTCGCAGGCTGCTGTGTATTTTGCGTAACGTGTTTTGTAGCCACTCATCATCAATGCAAAGAAAATCATACCCAGAGCTACGGTAATCAGTGAACTAAGTGCCAGCCTCCAATCTAAAACCAGCATATAGATAAAAACAGCAACTGGAATCAACAAATTCGATGTAAACTCCGGAAGCATATGAGCAATTGGAAATTCAATACGCTCTACCTCATCTACAAGAATATCCTTGTATTGTCCAGATGATTTTCCCAAAATAGAACCCATGGGCATTCGAATCATTTTTTCGGCTATGGAACTTCTGATATTCTTTAGCACTGCAAATGCAGACTTGTGAGATAATACGGTGGCAACGCTGAATAGAATCCGGTTTAAAGCATATCCGAAAAGTGCAAGAGCTACTATTACTCCAATACGCTGGGCATCAGCTTGATTTTGCAGGAACAAAATAATGATTTTCGATACTGCAAAGTAAGGAACCAATCCGCAGGCAACACTGATTATTGCAAGTATTACAGAACCGATCATGCTGCCTCTGTATTTTCCAATAAACTCGAAGATACCCGTAAGCCAATTTCGTTTATCTTCCTCCAATAGAATTCCTCCTTTATCTGTATTGAATTTGTTAGATTCTACTAACTATTATAGGTGAATACAGTATCGCTTTTCTACCCGAAAACGTTTTTTTAAATGCCCCAAAATGTTAAATATAGTGAAAAAACGTTAAAACATAAAAATGCAGCCGAACCAATTTGGTTAGCTGCATTTTGGTACATATAATTTTATTTTTAAAAGTTTTTCAAGTACTCACTGGGGTTATATCCGAATCTTTTTCGAAATTTTTCACTGAAATGACTCATGTTACTGTATCCTACGGAGCTGGCAGCATCCCTAACCCGGCAATTTTGTTGTTCCAGCATTTCTCGTGCTTTCTCCATCCGTTTATCTAGCACATATTGATAAATCGTGATTCCAAATCGCTGCCGAAAAGCAGCCCTTAGCTTGGACTCGCTCATATAAACTTTTTTTGCTAATTCTGAAATCGTTAAAGGTTTAGCATAATTTTCATTAATAATTTTTTGAATAAAAATCAAGTTGGCATCGTCGGATATACTCATTTCATTTTGTTTATTTACCGAATATTTTTCCAAAATTATTTCATTTGAAAAATTAGAGACCAATTCTAAAATTTTGCCCTCAAGGTAAAGTGATTTTAAGCTGTCGGTATAATTACAACAAATAATTTGACTTAAAATGGATTCTATTGTTCGTGTTGCTTTGAGTTTTTGAATATTGGAAGCAGATCTGTCAAAATACGAAACAACTTTTTTCTCCATCAAACAATCCATTACAGGCTGGAAACGACAAGGGTGGAGTTCCAAGCCGATCCCAATATATCTCTCTCCAGCTTCATAGTAGTTTTCCGCCTGATAGCTGCCTTTACCATAAACACAGCATTCTCCTCTTTTAAGTAGAACACGGCTTTTAATCTCTGGATTTCCCCATTCAAGAGCATCGGAAAAACAAAACGAAATTGAGTAAGAATTTCTGCATGTTCGTTCACTCAAAACCGACTTTTTATTAAAGGTCACATCACTGATGTAAAGTTCCATGTGCTTGGAGGGTGAAATATAGCGAAAATACCCAACCCCAATATTTGGAGGCAGCGAAATGACGTGGTCCTTCATGATGCCACAAAACTGCTGTGTCATAGGAAAACAAGTATCCTGATATACGTGTTGGTCATGAAAAAGTTCGTATTTTGTTTTGGTATTTTCGTACATTAGTAACCCCTTCCTTGAATATATAAAAAGTACTCTGTCAAGTATATTTTTAATTCAGTCATTGCATAAGTTTTGTAAAGAATATCTCTAGCTTTAGAGTATATTTATTATTAATATCTAATACATTATGCTACAATTGGCATCAATTTCATAAGTAATTGTCAATTATTCTTTAAGTTTTAATAATGATTATCATTATCATGTTATCATGCATACAAAATAATATCAAGGTTAAAGTTTATTTGATACTGTCAAGTTATTGAAGATGTTGAAAAAAATTGTACTATTTGTTGATATATCGACTACTACAGTATTAAGAGCAAAAAAAAGAAGTGTACCGGTCTTATACCAACACACTTTTCTATTTGCTTCCTATCAACAGCTGATTAATCCCGTTATCTTTAATTTTTTTCAGTAAATGTCACTTGTCTCTTATATAAACATCAAAATTGAATTTAAGAAATAAATCCCATGAAAATGAATATTTTTTTCATTATCATAGGTTTTTTATTTGGTAAATACCTTATTATTTCAAAATGTATGTTTTTTACACTTTTAAGTTGGAAAAATCTTACTGTTTAGAATTATCTTTAGTTCTTAAAACTGTTACAGCTGATTTTGTTCAACCAGATACTCGTCTTTATTTACTAATACTTCATTTACTCCAATCGGGCTAAAGAGTATTCTAATCTACTCATTTTCTCCACAATACTACGCCATTTCTCCGTATATCTCTACCATAGAACTTATTACACCAATTCAGTCACATATTATAAACTGCTGTGCAACACGCTGTTATAAATTCCAAATCATGGGTTGCGACAATAATACCTTTTCCCATAGATGAAAGTCTCTTGAATAATTTTACAATTCGTTGCATGGAATTGTAATCTAACCCACTTGTAGGTTCATCGAAGCAGATAATCTCTACATCTTTCATAAAAGATATTGCTATGGAAAGTCTTTGCTTTTGACCTCCAGATAAGGATGCAGGATGTCTTTCAAGAAAATCAGACAAACCCATAAGTTTTAAAATCTCCACACCAGTTTCAACAGAAGATTCAGTTTTCTTATTGTCCAGAAATATTTCTTTTTCAACACTTTCAGTAAAAAGCTGATAATCACTGTCCTGCATGACATAATAGGTTTGCTCTATTCTAGATTTTGCTTTTACCTTTTTACCACCAATATAGATGTTGCCTGATTTTTGTTTTTTTAAGCCGCATATCAGTTCCATCAATGTTGTTTTTCCTGTTCCATTGTTTCCAATTAAGCCAATGATTTCTCCTTGATTAACACTTAGATTGATGTTTTTCAGAAGAGGTTCTGCCCTATTATAGCTAAAATCTACCTGCTCTAATACAAGCAAATTTTTCTTATCTTTTTCAAGGTGAACTGCACTTATTGTTTTTTGAGTTAAACCCTTTTTCAATCCATCAACGCTTAATGAACGTAATCCGGATGAATTAAGTTCTTCATTGCTCTTTTTTTGAAATTCATCACCTGTTAATATACTTTCAATCACACCATTACTGATATGCACTACTTTATCACACAGATCTTTAAGATAATGTATACGGTGTTCGGAAACAACTATTGTATGTCCTCTTGTCTTAAGTGATTCAAGATTATGCTTAAGCCTTACCATGGCATCTTGGTCCAAATTAGCTGATGGTTCATCCAGAACAAGAATCTTCGGTTTATGAGCACAAGCAGAAGCAAGAGCAATTGCTTGTTTTTCACCACTTGACAATTCAAAAACAGACTTACCAAGCAAATGTGTAACATTAATCAACTCTGCTGATTCAACAACTCTTTTAATAGTGTCTTGCCGATTCAACCCCACATTTTCACAAGAAAATGCCAGCTCAGCAGTTGTATCCAACGTAAAAAATTGACTTCGCGGATCTTGAAATACACTGCCTACAGAGCGGGACATCTCCTGGATAGTGACGTCATTGGTGTTTTTTCCATCAACAATAACAGTTCCTTTTAGTTCTCCTTCAAAAAAATCCGGTGCTAAAACGTTAAGAAAACGGGTGATTGTTGTCTTACCACAACCGCTGTTACCAACCAAAAGAACAAATTCACCTTCTTTAATACTCAGATTAACATTATTAAGTATCATTTCATCACTCGAATCATATGAAAAACTAACGTTCTGTAATTCAATCAAGGTAATCTTCCTTTCTTCCTAAGTTATAAATCTCGATGATACAACGATTGTTAAAATAACAATCGTTATCACTGCTTCCTGAATGGTTATCTTCACTTCCCTGTAAGGTATTCTCTTGGTCTCCAAATCAAGTCCTCTAGTCATTGCTGATACAGATAATTCATCTGCAATGGTAAGGCATCTTAATATAAGAGGAATAATTGAATATTCTAAAGTTCTGATAGGATGAAGTATAATATTTTTAAAACTAATACCAATACCTCTAAGTTTCATTGTGCTGCTAATGTAGTACAATTCATCTCTGGCTGTTGGTAAATACCTAAAAACAACTGCCACAGTAATAATAATACCTTTAGGTATATGCATTTGCTCCAGTGATGAAACAAAGTCACCAATTCTCATTTTACCAGCCATCCAAGTACCCATTATAAAATATGACATGATGCGAATGGCAAGGGGACCTATTAAATTTAATGCAAATTTTATCCATTCTGATGCACCGGATGGCTCCCACAAACTTATCGTATAAAACACTGAAACAAAAATAATCACTTTCACACCACTGCGATATAACCCTGAAAGCATATACAGTAATACGATTATAGAGTAATTAATCAGCAGAGCTTTAGAAGTAGGAGCTATAAAAGTTAACGTACTAACACATACGACAAGAAGAAGTTTCAATCTTGGATCAAATTCTTCAAAAAAGCTCCCTGTTTCTGTAACGATTTTTGTTGTATCTCTTTTAATCGCATTAGTTGTCATTTTAGATCAACCCTGCTTTTTCAAAATGTTTCTTTAGTAGTCGTTTACCAATAAATGCCCCAATTACAGTACAAGTAATCACTGAAAACAGACCTACAAAAAATAGTGGACCGACCACAAGTTCTTTAACTTTAGTGAATAGTTCCAGATAGTTTTCGGCTGCAATTGATTCAATATCTGCAATTATAATAAGAGGAATAAACATACCTAAGTACCATGAGGTAATTTGAACTGAAAAACACACAGTCATTGTTTTAAAGCTTTCTTTATTCCATCTCTGCCAAATAATCTCCGCTACTATCGCACCAATCACAATTGCTACAGCGGTAATCCATAAGTTAAATATTTGCATTATCCCTATTAGTATCCCAAATATCAAAGGTCCCCACTTTTTGTTCACTCTCACATACATCAACATAAAAACAGTTCCCCATAGAAGAGAGCATACGGCATGCAAAAATATATTGCCGATTATTGTTGTAGCCAACGGTAACCCAATAATTGTATAGATTACATAAACCAAAATCATCATCATGCCTAATGTAATATAATCTCGTACAGTCAATTTTCCCTTATTCTTAACTTTTTTCTTACTCGTTAAACCTGTTTCACTCATGATAATCCTCCAATCATATACTTGTTAAAGTTATTATATTGTCCATCCTTCAGCACTTTTTCTAATATCAATAAATCTCTTATACAACCCGTCTTGATTCATAAGAGCTTCATGTTTACCTTGTTCATGAATCTCCCCATTTTTCATAACAATGATTTGATCTGCATTTCTTACAGTAGCTAACTTATGAGCAATTGTAATGACAGTCTTTCCTCTAGTCAACTCATAAATCGCCTGCTGTATATAACCTTCATTTTCAGGGTCAATACTTGCTGTAGCTTCATCTAACATAATAATTGGTGCATCCTTTAGAATAGCTCTTGCAATAGATATTCTCTGCTTTTCTCCTCCTGATAAAGTCGCACCACTTTCACCAACAATAGTGTCATAACCCTCCGGTAGATTAATTATAAACTCATGGCATCGAGCTTTTTTTGCAGCCTCAATTATTTCTTCTTCGGTTGCTGATGGTTTCCCAAATAAAATATTATTTCTTATAGTGTCATGAAATAAGTAAACATTCTGAAATACCATACTGATTTGTGACAAAAGACTGTCACACGTGAATTCTTTCAGGTTATGTCCTCCTATTGTTATACTTCCTTTTTGAACATCATAAAATCTGGCCACAAGATTGCAAAGTGTTGACTTACCGCATCCAGAAGGTCCGACAAGAGCAGTAGTTGTTCCTTCAGGTATACTAAGTGTCATATTTCTAATAACATCTTCTTCTTCATAAGCAAAGGAAACTCCATTAAATTTAATATCATAGGATTTAAGAACCACATCTCTACCGTCTTCATCAATAAATTTTGCTTCCTTCAATCGATTTAAATTACTCATATTAGATTCAACAACGGCCATCAATAGAGCTGGTTCATTAGCACCATCAACTTGTGCAAAAATTGTAAAAACAAACATTAGTAATAGTATGGTAAACCCAAGTGATAGTTCTCCACTTGTACTAAGTAAGGTAACAATATAAATTATTCCACATATACCAAGCTTAAATGTAAACTGATGGCAAGCTTTCATTGGCATATATTTAACTTCATTCTTAATATTCATATCTCTAATATTGGCAAACGCTTTTCTAATAGCATTAAGAGCTTCACCTTCATTACCATATGACTTGACTTGACTCATACCACGCAGATATTCTAGAACATGTCTAATCATGTCTTCCTGACATTGATGTACGTTTTTAAAAATAACCTTACCATTTCTATAAATAATATTTAAGAAAAACGATGATACTAATACTGCCGACACCGCAATGAATGCAGCTTTAACATTGAAGAAGAATAGCCATATAAGCATTGCAGCTGTCATTGAGTAACCACCAATGATTCTATCTACCATTTTGGTTATGAACATCTGAAGAAGGGTTAATTCTGTTGTTATTATAGAAGTAATGTCACCAGTTTTATTCTCCTCAAAGTACCCAAGGGGTACTCTTTTTAGTATATTTCCCACAGCTAATCTTTCCTTAGCAGTTACTTCATAACCAAGTGAATCTTGAGCTATTGATCTTAACTGGACAAACAAAAAACGTAGCAATATTGCAGCAACAATCGCTAAGGTCATCCACATGGTGAAATTCTCAGGCATTGTTTTTTCACCATTATAATCCATTAGAATAGTATTCATCGTATAAGCAGCTATTACTATGGGTAAAGAGTTACTTATTCCAATGAAAAAGGAACAAAGAAATCCAAGGTACATTCTATATTTATACTTTCCTGTCCAATTGACAATTCTAAAAGCTGTCTTAAACACAAATTTCACCTCCCTCCATAGTTGTCACTTCTTGACCAATATGTGCATTCCACATATCACGATAAATTTCACAAGAATCACTCAACGACCTGTGTGTTCCCTCTTCTTTTATCTTTCCACCATCAATTATTACTATTTTATCTGCATTTTTTATTGTAGAAAGTCTATGGGCAATAACAATAAGCGTCTTATCTTTTGCTAATTCTGATACTGATTTCTGAATTTCATATTCATTTTCAGGATCAGTGTACGTAGTTGCTTCATCTAAAATAACTATTGGTGCATTCTTAAGCATAGCCCTTGCAACAGTAATTCTTTGCTTCTCCCCACCTGATAACTTATTTCCTGCTTCTCCAGCCTCAGTTTCATAACCTTTATCAAGTTTAGAAATAAAATCGTGACATCTAGCTGCTTTTGCAACTCTAACGACTTCCTCATCAGTAGCATTAGGATTACCCATACGAATGTTGTCCATTAACGAACAATCAAACAGAAAATTATCTTGTGTAACAAAACTAACGATATCAGAAAGTTGTTTCAGAGGAATACTCTTAATATTCGTTCCACCAATTTTTATTTCACCTTTGCTTACATCCCAAAATCTGGCTATTAACTTTGCAGTTGTTGATTTACCACTACCTGATGGTCCTATTAAAGCA
>JANQLB010000087.1 GCA_028280805.1 Tissierellales bacterium | reverse complement strand
AAAGGGATATTTAGTAAAAGATTAATAAAGGAAATGACACAATACATCAAATAACAAAATGTTTGTACAAGGGTACCTATAAGAAAGTCTTTTGGGTCTAGCTAGTCGGCACCACATTCCTTCACTGGGTGCGAAGCACCGCCAAGGAAGTTATTTCTCTGGGATCCAGTTCGAAACCGTTATGTGAAAGACTAATGTAATTTCAGAGTGAATTTTTATGGACGAATTAAATATAGTTTAGAGTATTTAAAATTGCTATTAAGTTAGCAAAGATTATTTATATAACAGGAAGAGGTATATTTATGAAGAAGCCTAAATATAAGAGTGACGTATACGCATTTGTATTTTTGTCTTTAGGATTGGGATGTATTATCTTGGGTTGTTTAAGCTTTTTAAATATTATAAAACCGACAGCACGTTCACTTGTGCAAGACCCGATTTTGTTAGGACAAATATCTTTTTTTATGGGAACAACTTTTTTTGTTATACAAGCAGTATTCAGAATTTTTAGCTATAAACAAGCAAAGCTACATAGTGAGTTAATTTCAACGGGAGCTAAAATTGTTGGTACAATAAAAAGAATATCTTTACAAAAAGGGATAACGTTTGGGAAAAAATCACCATTCATAGTTTACTATACATATTCATTTAAAGACAAAATTCACCATAATAAAAGTTGCTTGTTATGGGATAAACCCAATTTAAGTAACGGTAATAAGATTGATATCTTTGTTAATGATATTGGGCAATCGACATTCGAATTGTAGTATTTATTATGACCATAATATGAAGCTGTTAAAATGATAAAATTAAATTATGATGGATAGTCGAGTAGCTTATATTAGTCCTACACATAACACTGTGTTTACACAGGGGTGCTGGAGGGCACATTTTTAGGGTAGGATCAGCGTACCACATCCCTTCACCGGGAGCGAAGCTCTAACAAGACAGTCTATCTTTTGGGTCTGGCTCAGGGACGTCGGAAACACAGAACGTTAGAAGAAATTGCCAACTCATTTCGGGGTGTTTTTTGTGCGGTCTTAATTTCAGTTATCCATAATTTAATTATTGGAATATAAAAGGTTTGATTTGGAGGTATACAATGTTAAAAAAGTTTATCAAGTTTAGAAGAATAATTTTATTATCGTTAATCACATTAATAATATTAATTACTACGGTTTATATCAATATCAATTCTAAGGTTAAGTTATCCGATGATGATAAAGAAAAAATACTTCAAGTTGTTAATCAATATTATGATGCATTAGAAAATCGTAACTTTTATAGTGCATTAGAAGTGTGTAATTTAGATGGGGGTGGCATAGATTATGAATCGAGGATTATAGTATTAGAAGAAGTTTGGAGTAATATTATTGAAGATTTTAAGTTGGAATATAAAGCTAACAAAATTAATTATTATGAAGAAGTTAAAAAATATGCTGTTTCAATTTCATTTAATTTAAGATATAAAAATACTAGAGGTGCATCACTTCAAGAAATTGTTTTTTTATCTAAAGAAGATGATGAATGGAAAATATCAATGATAAGAGGAGTAGAAAGATATGGTTTGTATAGAGTTGGTGAGTATCAATACATTATGCTAATAGAATTGCTTAATCCTAAGTATGAATAGATGGTTTAAAAATACGATATCATTATATTTCTAGAAAAAATAGTTTGTTTGGAATTAAGATGAACATATAAATAATATTTACTTAGGTCATGCGAAGTAGCTGAGTTAGTAACATCTTCTAACAATATGTTCACGCAAGGGTCTTAGATGGAACGTCAAGAGGGCAAGTCAGACCACATCCCTTCACCGGGTGTAACCACCACCAAGACGGTCTATCTATTGGGTCCGGTTCAGTGACGTCGTGAACAAAAGGACGTTATAAGACATTGTTCCATCATTTTTTGGTAATCTTCTTGGCTAAAAAAGGAAATGGATATTTATGCTTAATAATGCTAGCTATGATATAGTTAAAATAAGAAGAAATAGGAGGTAATGATTGTGGGGAATTTTGGGTTACTTATAAGTGCTATAATTCAGGTTATTATATTTTCAATCATACCATTTATTTGGTAGATAATAATTGGAAGAAAAAATTCAAATTTTTTACGTTGATTGGGCTTCAAAAGAATAATCATAAAAGATTATAAAAAATATGTTGTAGTGGTATTGGTTATGATATTTCTTTCATTTCTCGTAGTGTTTGTTATATTCCCCTCTTATATTGATGTTTCTAATAATGCAACAGATCAGTTCGCAGGAAAAGGTTTTTTTGCCTTAATCCCTGCCCTAATATTTTCTTTCATAAAAACAGGTCTAGCTGAGGAAATCTTTTTTAGGGGATTTCTAACTAAAAGACTTATAAGTAAATT
>JANQLB010000086.1 GCA_028280805.1 Tissierellales bacterium | reverse complement strand
AAAGGGATATTTAGTAAAAGATTAATAAAGGAAATGACACAATACATCAAATAACAAAATGTTTGTACAAGGGTACCTATAAGAAAGTCTTTTGGGTCTTTTAAGTAGTCAGTTATATATTAATAGTTATGAAGTTATATAATATTAGTATTTCAGTGGATAATTAAATTGAACTAAAATTATATTAATTCAGTGTATTTAGTGATTTAATAATATTAATTTACATTTCTAAGGAGGATTTTATGAAGAAGATTATGATAATTATTGGAACTAGACCTGAAGCTACAAAAATGGGCACCTTGATTCAAGAAATGAAATCTTGTACAGAGTGGTTTGATGTAAAAGTAGTTGTAACAGGTCAGCATAAAGAACAGCTTTATCAGGTTATGGATAATTTTGATATTGAACCAGATATTGATCTAGAAATTATGAAAGAGAATCAAAGTTTGGCTTATATTACTACTAGAGCTATCTCAGGGCTTGATGACATTGTAAGTGAAGAGAAACCAGATTTTATACTGGTGCATGGTGATACTCAAACATCTTTCTCAGGAGCTTTAGTTGGATTCTTACACCAAATACCTGTTGGTCATGTTGAAGCAGGACTTCGATCACATAACAAATATTCTCCTTGGCCTGAAGAAATTAATCGTAAACTTGTAGATGTAGTCACTGATTACTTGTTTGCACCTACAGAGAATAGTGTCGAGAATCTCAAGCAAGAAGGTTATGTGAGGGAAAATATATATATTACTGGTCAAACAGCAATTGATGCTGCAATTATAGCATACAAAAAGGACCATATTTTCAAGATTGATAAATTGAATGCAATTGATTTCAGTGCTAAAAGAGTTATAACTATGACTGCTCATCGAAGAGAAAACAGAGGAAAACCGATGGAGCAGATGTTCAGAGCCATTAGAAGAGTAGTTGACGATCATCCAGATGTATTAGTTATTTATCCAGTTCACTTAAGTCCAATCGTACGTAAACATGCATATGATTTACTATCAAATCATGATCGCATATTATTGATAGAACCTGTAGATTTCTTTGACTTAATTAATCTACAAGCTAGATCACATTTTATAATAAGTGATTCAGGTGGCTTACAAGAAGAGGCATCTGTCTTTAACAAACCGCTTGTATTAATGAGAGATACAACTGAGAGACCAGAAGCAATTGAAAAGGGTACTGTCTATTTGGCAGGTATTGACGAAGAACCAATTTATGAAGTGACAACTAAGTTACTGAATGATCCTGAATTCTATGAAAGTCTTACAATTGAATCGAATCCTTTTGGAGATGGAAAAGCTTCAAAGCGGATTAGAGATGTGATAGCTTATCATTTTGGTTTTATTGAAAACTTGCCTGAAGAATTTGGTAGTTCTGAAAAATTGATTATTTTTTGTGAAGAAGATATACAAAGTCGAAAGATAAAAAATGATTGATTGCAATAGCTTTTTAACAACATATATTTCAAGAACGGTTTCTATAATTTTATATTTTCTATTATGAACTATTACTTATATGGAAAGGGAGTATATATCAATGAACATTAAAAGAAAAATATTATTAATTGGATATTCAATAGCACTGCTTTTTGCAGGTATTCTGTCTGTACCAGTCAAGTCTATTTGGGGATTGAAAAGATATATAGATACATATAAATATGTTCCTATTTGGAAGCTTGTCGATACTAATTATAGTATTAACGGAGAAAATCCTGTCTTTGAAATAGATATTTCGAGATTAGTAATAACACTAATAGTAATCACTTTAATTACCGCTGTACTATATTTGGTATTAGATGATAAAAAGTCATGTAGTAAACATAGTAATTCATAATAATGAAGCAGGAGAAACACGTTCGTCTGGCTTTTTAAACAAGTAGTCGTTGTACATCATCTAACAAAATGTTTCCGTTCGCTATGCACATTTCTTCGCCGGGTGCAAGCACAGCTAGAAAGAAAGACTTTGATGGTCCAGTTCAGGGACATCGCAGATGCGGGACGTTAGACGACATTTATTCTATATAGTGAAATTACGTGTGAGTAAGTTCATAGTAGTAGCAAACAGGGGGAATGCATATGACTATAGAAGACGAAATTGTTGAAATTGTAAATAGAGAAACAAACGCTTGGAACTCAAAAGATACTGAGTTGTTGCTTTCAATTTTTCATGAAGATATGGTTTGGGTGTGGCCCGAAGCAAATTTCGAACATGATCCAATAAAATGGAAGATTGGGATGGGAAGATATAATCATGAAAGATGGGGTAAATTTTATAAATCTTTTTTGTGCAAGATCGCTCTAGAGAAGGAAAGCTTAGGGTAATGAGATCCACACCTTCTCACTGGGAATGAAGTTTTGCAAAGACGGTATTCCTACGAGGTCCAGCTCGAAGGCGTCGCAAACACGAAAATTTCAGACGAAATTTCTTGCATTGACTGACCGATCCGAGGGCGAGTTTGTTAGAATTGGATTTGTGTGATAAAACGCATTAGTATGAGGAGAGATAAAATGAGGGATACTGGAACGGGATGGGAACTTGATAAAAGGAAGCACTTTGATGAGTTTGTTGTGAATTACGATAAAATACGACCGGAATATCCCGGTGAGTTGTTTGAAGATATTTTCAAATATTCCGAATCGGAAAAAGGAAAAAAGGCCCTTGAGATAGGAGCTGGAACAGGGAAGGCAACAACTCCTTTCTTGGACGTGGGATACGATGTGACCACCGTGGAAGTAGGTGCAAACATGGCGAAGTTTCTACTGGAAAAGTTTAAGGGGTATAAGGAGTTTAATGTAATCGTTTCTGCCTTTGAGGATGCTTTATTGGAAGAGGAAAGCTACGACTTGATATACGCCGCTTCTGCCTTCCATTGGGTAGATGCAGAAATCGGGTGTCCCAAAGCATTTCGTCTATTAAAAAATGGTGGGACAATAGCCCTCCTTCGCTACAATGCCATTCCAGCGGACGGTGAAGAGCTCTACGAAGAGATTCAAGCAGTTTATGATAAATATTATTATAGTTATTATAAGTCGAATACAAGGCCGGTTAGAAGGTCTAAAGAGGAGTTTATGGAATCCTCCAAAATTATAGAAGGATATGGGTTTGAGGACTTAAGGAGGTACGGGTTCAGGGACGTATTGATGAAGCTATACGATGTGACGCGGATGTTCAGTGCGGACGAATACATAGCTTTTCTCGATACTCTAGCTGACCACAGGAGCCTGTCAGATGGCCACAGAGCGGCCCTTTATACAGGAATAAAAGAAGCCATACTAAGGCACGGCGGGTGTCACAAGGTGGATTATGTTTTCCAGTTGTATATGGGGAGGAAGTTATAAGTTTTGACGGCGTCACAGATGGGAAACCGTTAGATGAAAGAGTGATATCATTTCAGAAAACAACTTTGAGGTCAATACGGGTTATTAAATTTGATATATTTGGGAACCGAAGATAATTTATCTAATAGATGAGAGGTACATATATGAAAAGGAGCCATAATTCTAAAAAAATAATCATAGCAATATCAATACTGTTTTTAGTTGCTGTTCTTTTATTCATAGCATGGATGAAAGGAGTTTTCTATATTATTGAAAAACAAAAATCACCTAATGGAGAGATAACTACAACAGTTTATAATCGTGATATTTCTGATACTTTTCCTAAAAATACAGGTTTTACTATCAAGGATTCCGGTTCTTCCAAGAGAACTAAAATTTACAGTGACGGCTATACTTTTGAAGATTTATGGTGGTCACCTTGCAGTGAATATATGATTGTTTCTACGATTTGTGATGAGGAACGCTACTTAGAGTTAAAACACTACACTAAAAATAGTGTTGCTAATCTGAATGTCTATTTGAACATGAGTATGTCTGGATATGAAGAATTCACAACTCTTATGACAAAAACAGAAAATTGGGAAACTTTAAAATTTATATTCTTGAATTGGGTAGATGAAAAAGCAACTATGAAAGTTAAATTTACCTTTACAGATTATAATAACAACCAAAATGAAGGAACTTTCCATTATAATTGCGAAACAGGAAACATCTGTAATATTTTATTTGAAAATTAAATAAAATAACTATTATGAGCATAACACGAAATATGCATTATGTTATACGTTTTTTGTAACTCAACATATCTATATTATTGATTAATAGAACTAGAAGTTAAACATAAAAATTGAAAATAGAAACTTTTTAAGAAAGGCGTTGGCGAGTGATATCACTCCACCATCTAACAATGTGTTTACGCCCGTTCGGGTAGGGGAGTTCTAATGGATCTTCCTCACACATTCCTCAACCTAAGCCCATCGGGACAGTCGGCACATTAGCCACTACAAGGGTGGCATGAGTGCATCCTTCTAAGGTTGAGAAACGTAGTAAACACTAAACGTTAAGCGACATACTTTTTACATACTGTGGATTAAGACATTACATAATACCAAGTAGATATAAATAAAATTATTATTTAGGAAACATGAAATTAGCAGTCTTTAGAAGTTTAATCAATTGAGGTGGAAAAACATGGATTTTGAAAGATTTAATAAACAAATTGATTTCATAATGGAGATAGATAAGGTCAAGGACATTTTCAGAAATACCATATTATTTGATGCTTCAAGAACAGAAAATGATGCTGAACACTCATGGCACATGGCTGTTGGAGCAATGTTATTATCAGAATATGCAAATGAAGAGAACTTGGACATGTTAAAAATATTCAAGATGATTTTACTTCACGATATAGTTGAGATAGATTGCGGTGATGTTTTTGCATATGATGAAAAAGGTGCTGTTGGAAAACATGAAAGAGAATTAAAAGCAGCTGAAAGAATTTTCGGATTATTACCTAAAGATCAAGCTGAAGAATGTTTTGATATTTGGTTTGAATATGAAGATGGAATTACTGAAGAGTCAAAATTTGCACAAGCTATGGATAGTTTTATGCCTATACTACATAACTATAAGACAAAAGGATTACAATGGAAAAGATTAAATGTGACCAGTGATAAAGTACTTCTTAAAAATAAAAGAATAGGAAAAGGTTCAAATATATTATGGAAATATATACAGGATATTATTGAAGATGCTGTAGATAAAGGGTATTTGACAGAGTAATGACAACAGGTACATCGCTTAACAAAGTTTTTGTGCAAGGGGTTACTAGGGCTGGTTTTTGGAGATTATATACCCACACCTTCTCACTGAGAACGAAGTTCTGCAAGAATGTATTCCTCTGGGGTCTAGTTCGAAGGCATCGCAAACACGAAACGTTAAGTGACATTTGTGCGTAATAGTTATCTCAGCTTATGATAGGTAGATTAATAGATAACGTTAATTACTTAGATTATAAACTTAAGAATTATCGGAATTTCAAAATGAAAAAGGAGGTTATGTTATTCATTCATATAAAAATAAAGGAATAAAAGAGTATATCAAAGGCAAATATGATATTTTTAGGGAGTTAAGAATAAAAGAACATGAACTGAAAGATATATTTTATGAGCTAGCAAACGGTAAGTTTAATATAAAACCTATATCCGTTGATGTTGATTTGTGTTCATTTTGCAATTTAACTTGTAACCATTGTTATAGATGGCAATGGCCTAGAAATGACTCAATGCCATTTAGTAGAATAGAAAAACTACTTGAGATTTTAATGAAACTAGGTGTAAATGAAATAACTTTTGGAGGAGGAGAGCCTCTTTTGCACCCTGATATCTTAAAAATTTTGTCTCTTTCTAAAAAAAAGGGTTTTTCAATAGGAGTTATTACAAATGGTAGTATTATGAATGAAACTCTTGCCAAATCAATTGTAGATAACTGTGATTGGATTAGGTTTTCCATTAGTGGAAACAACGAAGCTGTACATGATAAAATTAGAAGTCCTGGTTCATTTGAAAAACTATGCAAGTCTGTTAAAATATTAAATTATTATAAAGGAAATTCCAAACTAAAAGTAGGTTGTAACTGTGTGATTCAAAATAATAACTATCAACGTTTAGATAAAATCATTATAAAATGTATTTCACTCCAGGTTGACTTTTTGTTTTTTAAGGTAGCTCATGGAATGGGGCAGTATCAACTTAGTATTTCTCAATGGAAAGAAGTTGGGAGCTGGCTAAAAAAAGCAGTTCGCCAATACAATGGAATTATTACAAACATTCAAAATTTATACTACTTTTTTAGTTCTAACATATACGATTACAAAAGTTTGTCGCAAGGCTATCCAGTACAGAAATTTTATCAGGAGAATAATATAAAATGCTTTGTCTCAATATTTCATTTCACAATATCCGCAGAAGGTGATATATATCCTTGTTGCTATTTACAATATTGTAATAGATCATGGAATGAAAAAATAATGAATCAATTCAAAATTGGTAATATAATAACTGAAAGTATCGATTATGTTATCGGACGCATTAAGTGTTTTTTTTATGATAGTATAATGGAATTTCCACGGCGTATATCCCAAGAATGTGGTGCATGTACTAGATTTTGCTTATTTAATAAAACTATTACAGATGTTTATAAGGAGATTATAAATGAAAAATAATTATAGATGTATAAACTCAATTTTACAAGGATTAATAGTATCAATTATGTTTACTTTTTTTCTGAATGTTTTTATTTACTTCTTAACAAAAAGAATACAACCAAATCAACCTAATAAGGATATATTAATTATTCTATTAGCATCAGTTGTTTTACTAGTTACAATTTTGATTATATCAATAATTATATATTTGATTAAACGAAATAGTTGGCACAAAAGAGTTATTGAGGCTGGTATTAAGCACATTATGTTTTCTAGAGATGGTCTTCTAAAATACTCGCCAAGTATAGGGAGTTTAATCGAAAGGACAACACCAAATACAACAATTTTAGTTGTATGTAGGTCTGCTATTGTATGGGCGAATGAGTATCAAATGATGGAAAAAGCTATAAACGAGAAAAATATTACTATAAAAGTAGTTATTGCAGATCCAACACTTAAGGGAAATGATATTACAATAATTGATGACCATGGTAAAGGAGATATTAAACCTGCACTGGAGAAATTCAGTAAGATAAGAGTAAATGAAAATAGCTTTGGTAACTTAGAAGTATACTTAATACCAATATATGTATTAACATCATTTACCTATTATTATAACAATAATGATGAAGAAGGAATATTGGAATTTGGCGCAGATATGGCATTTCATAAGAGAATATCTATTGTCTTAAAAAGTGGGAAACTTCTTTCACTAACAAAAGAGATGTATTTTAAAGTAATAAAAAAAAGATATCCAATTGATTTTGCTGTTCTTAATACTAGTTATGAGGAGTAATTACTTCGTGCCTTATGTTATTCTAAAAGAATAACATTCTTATTTGTCAGAATAGATATGGTCTTTTAGTTAGATTAAGGTTACAAGTTCTCTTTTTTTAGCAACTTAATAATAGTAAAGTGAACATTATAAAAAGATACAGTTTCATATTTTTATTAGGCTTTATAAATTGAAGAATTTAGTATCTAAGTTTTTTAGGGAAAGGTATGTTTTAGGTATATTATGTGAAATCAATAAAGATTAAAATAGAACAACTAAACGTCACTTAAACCAGCTAATAGTTGTCAAGGGTTTTTGTGAAAAAAGTAGAATATAGTAAAAATAAGCATGGCAAATAAACCTATAGAATACTTCTGAATCTAAGAATAGCTTCAGTATATAGCATGTTGAAATCTTCGTAATTACGGCATAAGTTTCTTAGGTTAATAGTTATAGAATCAGGTAGCTTAGTAGGAGCAAAGTCATTGTTATAATAAACTTTAGCAATTCTGTTAGTATCAATAGTGTCAATCTTAATCTTACGTATAGATTTCTTTTTATGTTCATGGGTCAAAAGAGGATCAAGAACTACTACATCATAACCGTGGTCAATAAAGTAAGTTGTAATAGGTTTAGAGTAATTACCAGTGGTCTCAAAAACTACACTTGGACAAGCACCTGTTTTATTCTGCATCGCACTAAGAATGGCTAGAAGTTCATTTAGATTATCTGGAGAATGTTTAAACTTAAAGGGTTTAGTAAAGGGTTTAGAATTAGAGAGAAAAGTAGCAGCATAACTATTAGATTTTGATACATCAATAGATAAAATTGGATTCATAGAAAACTTCCTTAAAATTACTAGGCCCTAAGCAAGAGTTGTCTCTCAGGTTGGCTTGTAATACGGGTTTAAGACCTCAACCAGCTTAATTGAGGTAACAAGTCTAGACTAGGCGTGAACACTTTAAGCGACGGGATCAATGTCCCAACAATATATTAAGTTCTACACCTAGCTTAATAATGAGATTATAATTAAAAAAGACTTATACCATGACTAAACTGGTATGAGTCAATAATACCAACACTGTTTTTGCGCAAGGTCGCTCAAGGTAAGGAAAATCATAGGGCAATGAGCTCCACATCTTCTCACTGGGAGCAAGCTCCACCAGGGAGTATTCCTCTGTGATCCAGTTCGAAGACGTCGCAAACACGAAACATTAGCTGAAATAAATCCACATGAATTAGGGATAATATTTGGGGTTATTTAAATATTAATCGCTCTTATTTAGAGGAAAGTTAATACTGAAGTAAAGTGAAGGAAGATAGAAATATAGTGAAAAAACAGTTGGATTTGGTTGCAAAATCTTACGATGAAGCCATTGATTTTGGAATAAAGGGTATTGATTTGTACGATGATTTACCAAAGCATATTACAAATCATCCTGACCACCCCATGTTTCGGAGGCTTAGAACGGAAGGGGTACTTTCAGATAGTGGACGTAAGGAAATAAAAGATTATCTTGCCCCAAATACAAATATGAACTTTATTGATTTAGGGTGTTGTCTAAATCTAATGTTTAATAGGTATGATAAATAGCTCTCAATATATCATGGAGTGGACATAAGTAGCAAAACTATTGAGTTACTTAATGAATTTGTTACAAAGAAGGAATTGCCTATTGGATTGTTAGTATGCGGAAGTATACATGAAATGCCTTTCGAAGATGATTTTTTTGACATTGGAGCATGTGTCGGTGTACTTGAGTATTTTGAAAAAGACTTTGTTGAAAAAGCAATAGTAGAAGTTCATCGAATAATAAAACCTTATGGAAAATTTGTTCTTGATATTCCTAACTTTGATAGCCCAGTTTTCCGAATTACGATGTTAATTGAGGAGCATTTAGGTAGAGCTGATAAGTTTAATATGTCATCTCATGAATTTGATGTTATGCTGCAAGATTATTTTGAAATAGAAAAAACCGAGAAAGTAGCCGGCATGATTCAATATTTCTTGTGTTGCAAAAAGTAATGTACTAATCTAATCAAATGAGAACCTTAGATTGAGTAGATTATAGTAATGAGTAAGGCTCTGGGGACATGTGGATTTACATAAGCTAACAAAGGATTTGCGCAAGATTCGGACGAGGGTCGTAAAACCTCATGAGTATTGTCCTCACACATTCCTCAACCTAAGTCCGTCGGAACACTCGACACATTAGCCACGTCCGTGGCATGAGTACCTTCGTTCTAAGGTTGAGAAACGTCGCAAATTTGAGACGTTAGCTGAAATAACTTGTTATTTATGATAGCAAAAAGTAATATGGAGGATTTTGATGAATAGAGAAGAGTTCATACATGCATTAACATTAGGATTAGGAAGTGCAGTGTTATTTTTAAGAGAAAATGAGAATAATCAAGAGTTTATAGACATCATATATGATTTTTGTGTACACAACTATACATTTGATCCACAATGCGAAGGAAGTAGGGTTCACTATCTTTGGGATTTGATATGTGCCACTGGCAGAATACCAGAATTGCAATTAAGAATTATCAATACTTTGTCTGATAATGATTACCATATTGATCATTATCAAATATATCAACTAGGTTTAATTTTCATAAATCAAGGTGATTTCAATTGTCTTAATACATTAATGGAGAATTTTCGTTATCATGAAACTAAAGATGGATTTGTCGGGGAAGATGAAATTGTTAAGTTATTAGGGGAAGAGGGTATTCTATTTGTGTCCCAACAAATTTGTAATAGATTGAATGAGGATAATGCTTATGAAGGAGAATACTTCTTTATTCGTGGATTAAAAGATAATTATGACGTTGATAAATTGAGGAATATTCTAAAACCAATTATGGAGTATAGTGAAAGATTTACAGCTTATGTTAATAAGAGCCTCTCTGAAAATAGCTATAATCCTAGAAAAAGAGAAAGAGAGAGTTATAATTCCATAAAAAGTAAGCTAAAGGATTCTCATTATGGAATTATAAGAGTGTGGGCAAGAAAAGCAAGTTATAATGAATTAAAATTAGTAGAAGAAGACATTAAAAATTCCGACGACTATGAGCTTATAACAAAGCTCATGCATGCTTTTCATAAACATAAATACACTCAAGATATTACTAGAATTATTAAGTTCTTGGATGAAGAAGCATATAATCTGTCTGAATCGTCAGTTGAAATATTAAAATGGTTTTCTGATATAAGGATACGTAAGAAAGGATTAAAACTTATTCAAACAAAGGATAACTGGTTTGAGTACATACCGCTATTTTGCAATAATTTTCGAGATGAGGACTATGAACTGATGCTGGAGCTGTGTCATAGGGAGTACGATAAATTTGAATGGCACTCAATACAATTAGGACTTAATGAGTTATTTGAAATTCATACTAATGTAAATTGTCACCAGTTATATACTAAACTGTACTACTCAAATCCATGTTCAATATGTAGGGAAGAAATGCTTAAATATATGTTAAGAGATGGATTTAGTGAAAGAGAGATTCTAAATCATTTAAAATGGGATTCTAATATAAAAATAAGAACTATGGTTGCTGATAGATATTGAGGTACAAAAGTTACATCAGCTAACACTGTTTTTGCGCAAAGGGTTACTGGGGTAGGTTTTTGAAGATTATACACCCACACCGTCTCACTGGGAGTTAAGCTCCACCAAGACGGTATTCCTTTCGAGTCCAGTTCAAAGGCGTAGCAAACACGAGAACGTTAAGCCTAATAATTCACTATGTATATCACTACATGTTTAGGAGGGTACTATGTTAGACAAAACACTACCATACTATAATATAATTATGAAAAGACAAAAAGGAACAAAGGCTCCAAATCCAATATTACCAAAAGGATTTTCATTCAATCTATATACTGAAGGTGATGAAATATATTGGGCTAAAATAGAGACTTCAGTAGGAGAATTTGACAGTATTGAAGAAGCATTAGATTATTTTGGAAAAGAGTATTTACCATATCCCAACGAGTTGAAAAAAAGATTAATTTTTATAGAGACTGAAGATAAGAAGAAAGTTGCAACATTAACAAATTGGTGGAATTTTACACAAGGAAGGAGAGACCCATCTATACATTGGGTAGGGGTACAGGAAGAGTATCAAGGTTTAGGTCTTGGAAAAGCAATTGTATTTGAAGGGATGAAAAGAATGATTGAGCTCGAAGGAGATAGGGATTTTTTTCTGCATACTCAGACTTGGAGTTATAAAGCAATTAATATTTATATTCAAGCAGGATACAGGCTAGTTAAGGATGAGGCGTTCGGTGGTTATAAAAATGACTATGAAAAGGCGCTATCTACAATTAGAGAAAAGTTGGATAATTATTAAGGCTATAGATAGTTTCCGTGAATTACTACGCCTAACAATTTATTTCCAACATCCCACCGCCTAACCCGTCGGGGGCAGTATTCGTATTAGTCGCTCGAGAACTCGCATGCATGAGCGAATACTTCTAAGGCGCTGTGACGTCGGAAATAAGGAACGTTAGATGAAATTCTTTCAGAGAGGGTCAAAGCTTTCAGTTTTCATACACATGTAAATAACTATTTGTGATAATATTAATCATACCATAAATAACAATATTATAACTAATGGTTAAATAATTGGATGGCATGTTACAAAACTATAAAGGAGGAAAATTATGAATAGAATTTATTATTTCACTGGAACAGGTAATTCACTTCATATTGCAAAAACCATTCAACAGAGTATTGAAGATACTGAGCTGATATCTGTTACTGATGTACTGAGTGCAAAGGATAAAATTGTAATCAAAGGAGATAGAGTAGGATTCATTTTTCCAGTTTATTTTGCCAGACTACCTGTAGTAGTACAGAATTTTATGGAGAGGATTGATTGCATACAAGCAAATTTCACATTTTCGATTATTACTGGTGGTGGACTGTTTGGCTCATTACTTAAAGAGCTTAATAAGATACTAATCAAGAAAAACAGTCAGCTTGATGCAGGATATCTAATAAAAATGCCAAGTAATCATCCCAAAATTGCTCACCTCCAGAAGCGTACCAATAATGAAATTTTGCAGGTCGCTAGTAGCAAAATGGAAAAGATTAAGATAGTAGTAGAGCATAAAAAACCTAATGAACTTGTTGTATCTCCAATGATTATCGGTGGGTTAATTACACGATTTGCTTTTAAGAAGCCATATATGCAATCTCAATTAGGTGAATTAGACAAGGTGTTTTCAGTTAATGAATCTTGTGTTAATTGCAGAAAATGTGTTGCATACTGTCCTGTGAACAATATCTCATTGGATAAAGGTCATGTGGAGTGGTTGCATCAATGTATTAATTGTGCAAGGTGTTATCATTTATGTCCACAAAGCGCTATACAATTTGGCTCAGATACTATGGAAAGGTATTTAAATCCAATAATTGAAATTGAAGAGTTGTCGTAGCATACATTATTATAATTATCTAATTGAAGTAATATAGAACTAAAAACGTACTAAGGCACGATAGGATGAACCTTATCATAATTGACGGTTACTTATGCTAGGATATGTCTATGAAGTGACTGAAAGAACTTCATCTAACACAGTATTTAATACATTTCACAAAAGCATGTGAAACGTCTTAAATACCAAACCGTTAGACAACACTATTAGACTAGTTACATGTGTTGTTGTGCAATTAAATATTATTTGTAGATCTTTGCAGGAGGGTTATATGAAAGCTGAGTTAAGAAAGTTTAAAAGATATTTTGGGATTATAGTAATTATTGCTATTAGTTATGTTGCTTATGTTTCTGTTGACATATATTTGTTTGGAAATATTAATGAAGCTGTAAAAGCTGATGCAGCTATAGTATTAGGAGCTGCAATTTGGGGAGATAAGCCATCACCAGTCTTTGAAGAGAGAATTAAACATGGGATTTGGTTATACAAAAAAGGGTATGTTGACAAATTGATTTTTACTGGTGGGAAAGGAGAAAATGAGAAAAATTCAGAATCAAGTGTAGCAAGAGAGTATGCAATGGAAATTTTAGTGCCTAGTGAAGATATTTTTATAGAAGAACAATCTAGAATAACTCAAGAAAATATATTTTATGCCACCCAAATTGTAGAAGATAATGAAATTAACAGTGTTATTATTGTGAGTGATCCGTTGCATATGAGAAGAGCTATGCAAATGGCAAAAGACAATGGGTTAAAGGCATATTCTTCCCCTACGCCTACAAGCAAATATATAACCCTAAAAAACAAACTATTATTTTTAGGAAGAGAGGTCTTCTTTTATATTGGATATAAAATCTATAGATGGTTTTAGATATTTTTATAATTATATTAGGCAATACATATGAGCATTTTAACTAATGATAAGATGGGTATCCATACGTCTTCTAAAAATGTTTTTGCGCAAGGTCGCTCACGGGAAGGAAAAGCCTAGGATAATAAGCTCCACACCTTCTCACTGGGAACGAGGTTCCGCCAAGACAGTATTCATTTGGGGTCTAGTTCGAAGGCATCGCAAATACGGAACATTATGTGACATTTAGAATGTATATGACCATAATAAATATAAGTGCAAGAAAGGAAAAAAATATGAATATTATTGAAGATATATATATAGAATTAGCCAAACTTGGATTGTCTGACAATAACCATATTGATTTAAAAGAAATACGAAATAAAGATGGAATTTATTTATTCAGAGTTGCTTATAAGAATAAACATTATGTAGTTAAGTATTTTTTGAAGAAAGAATATACAAGAGAAATAAAAAACTATTCTATTCTTAAAGAACTAAATATATCAACAATTAAAGTATTTGCTCATACAGATAGAAGCATTTTGCTTGAAGATTTAGAAAGAAGTGAAGATTATAGATTAGGAGTAGCGGCTGATTTATCAGATATTGAAGTAGCAAAAGTATTAGCAGCATGGTATATAGATTTACACAATAAAGGAGAAAGATACATAATTGAGAAACATGATAATCTTTATAGAGAAATTGATATTATTACAAAAGAGAATGTTGAATTTTTAAAACACAGCTCCAATACTAGAGATTATAAAGTATGGAACATAATACTTGATAACTATGATATGATTTTTAATAAAGTCGAAGAGCTCGAAAAAACGTTAACATACAATGATTTTTATTGGACTAATCTTGCGGTAAGTAAAGATACAAAAAAAGCAATGATGTTTGACTATAACTTATTAGGAATAGGTTTTAGGTATAGTGACATTAGAAATGTATGCTCATCATTATCAGAAGAGGCTGGAAGAGTATTTATAGAAGAATATGGCGAGATTAATGAAACTGAAAAAGTAATCGATGATGCTCTTTCAATTCTTATTACTTTAATATTTGCATATAAAAGACCTAAATTTCCTGGATGGGCTCAGGAGTCTTTAAATGCTGTTTTTAGAGGAGAGCTAGAAAAAGCTTTTAAAAAGATACTAGATCTGTATTGATATATCGATAGAAAATTAGTAGTTGTAAGAAACGTAACATAACAAAAGATTAGCAGACATCATTTCACTGGGTGCGAACACCACCAAGAAGAAGGTCTCTAAGGGTCCAATTCAGTGACATCAGAAATACAAAACGTTATATGAAATTTACAACTCATTTGGAAGTATTACTTTTGGATCATAAATAACATACAAAGGAGATGTCATATTATGGAACTAATAAGCATTGATAGAGAGAATACAGAGTTACTTTTTGATTATTGGAAGAAAATTGGGAAAAACATCCCTTATTTTTTTAAAACGTGTATAGAGGAGTTTAATAACTCACTTTTTAAAGATACCTTTAACAGTGCAAAGATTTTAAATGATAATTATATATGCTGTTGTTGAAGAAAACAGTATAAATGGATTCATACAATATGGAATACCTGGTTTTTATTTTAAAAATCAGAAAATGGTAAACAGTCCTAATATAGGAATAGTACGAAATATCTATTTTGAAGAATCAAGAAATGACATAGGAAGAGAGCTATTAAAACTTGCATTAAGATTCTTTGAGGAGAGACAGATTGTTGACATTTATGCATTTTATCATGCTATGGGAATGAGCTGTAATGGAAATCATGGTAAATTACACGAGTGCTACCAATATATAGCGAAGTTATTAACTAAAAACGGTTTTGAAGTTGAGCATGAGAATGTTTATTATACTCTTACTATGAAAAATAATGAAGTTAAACAGAATGTTTCAATCTCTATTTATAAAGAAAATGATAATAAAGAAAAAATTGAGTTGATATGGAATGGTGATAATATTGGTGGAGCAGTAGTTAAGTTTATAGATAGTTATACAGGGATACCATCAAATAAAATAATATATTTAGATTGGATTTATGTTGAAGATAAGGTAAAGGGAAAAGGCATTGGAACACAGTTTATAGAATTAATTCAGAACTACTATATATCGAAGGGTTATAAGACTATGCACACTGATACAGGAATAGACAATGTTATAGCTCAAAGATATTATGAACGAAATAGATTTAAAAGAGAGGGGTTAACAAGAAGTTATCAGAGGCTAAAGCATTAAGTTGTAAACTTCATATAACAAAATGTTTGCACAAGGGTGCCTAGAGGAAAGTTTTTGGGGTAAAAGCCAGTAGGCAACACATCCTTTCAATAAGTGCGAAGCACCACCAAGACGGTATTCCTTTAGGATCTGTTTCAGGGACATCGCAAACACGAGACGTTAGACAACATTTTTACTTCTGTGTTTTTGAAGACAATTGATTTGGAGGATTAGTATGCGAAATAAAAAAGTAATGCTTATTGTTTCGATTATCATAATTATCATAATATTAGGTCTTATGTATTGGCAGAAACCCATTGACATTTCGTATCAAGCAATTAGATTTGTTATAGGGGAGAAAGAATTTGAAGAAGTCGATGTTAGGATAAATGGGATATTGTTTTGGAGTTTTTTCAGAGATGATCGTTTAAGATATGAAGTGTTTATTGATGGCAACAGAATTCCCTTCAATGAAGAAGGGAAACATGTAGTACCAGGTCAATTTAGAGAAAGAACATTTTCATTAGAAGATGTTAAGTCTTATAAAAACCCAATGATGGATGAAAGAATTTGGAAACGAAATCGCACAGGGGTAGAATATTTCGGGATAGATGTTTCATATTTCTATCTAAACAATGGTGAATTAGAACTATTCACGTTTGGTACTATATACTTTTCAGACGGGTTTGAAGATTTAATTATTATCCCGTTTAGAATTAATGGCAAAACTAGTAATTGGAGTTCATCGGAGGGATATGAAATTATTGTAACAAAGAGTAGTATTAAAGAAGCTGAGCAATTTGCTATGGAATTAATGATAATGGATATTTGTGCAGATTGAAAATGTTTGATATTATTAATTATTATTAAAGGATAGTGTCTCTTTTGATGTTTATCAATCAGAGGTTTGTACATTACCTTCTCACTGGGAGTCAATCTGCACCAAGTAGTATTCCTTTAGGATCCAGTTCGAAGGCGTCTCAAATATGGAACGTTATATGACATTGTCCCATCATTTTTGGAAGTCCTCTTGGGTAAAAAAGGAAATGGGTATTTATGCTTAATAATGCTAGCTATAATATAGTTAAAGTAAGAAGAAATAGGAGGTAATAAATGTGGAAAATTTTGAGTTATTTATAAGTGCTATAATTCAGGTTATTATATTTTCAATCATACCATTTATTTGGTGGATAATAAGTGGAAGAAATTCGAGTTTTTTACGTTGGTTGGGCTTTAAGAGAATAATCATAAAAGATTATAAAAAATATGTTGTAGCGGTATTGGTTATGATATTTCTTTCATTTCTAGTAGTGTTTGTTATATTCCCCTCTTATATTGATGTTTCTAATAATGCAACAGCCCAGTTCGCAGGAAAAGGTTTTTCTGCCTTAATCCCTGCCCTAATATTTTCTTTCATAAAAACAGGTCTAGCTGAGGAAATCTTTTTTAGGGGATTTCTAACTAAAAGACTTATAAGTAAATT
>JANQLB010000073.1 GCA_028280805.1 Tissierellales bacterium | reverse complement strand
AGGAGGATACTTACTGGGAACAATTGCAGGAATTCTACTTGGTATAGGAAAGGTAACTAACAAAAAACCACTAGAAATGTTACAGGTAAAAGAATAGAGGAGGGGCTTAATATGGCAAAACTAGAATTGGAAAATATATATTATAGATATAAAGGTGCAGATAAAGATGTACTAAGGGATATTAATTGTGTTTTTGAAGGAGGAAAATTAAATACCATTGTAGAACCATCTGGTAGTGGGAAAACCACACTTCTTTATATAATGGCAGGACTTTAGGTAGAACTCTTGCTACTGGAGCAAAGATGATACGAATCTTCAGGAAATCCTGATGATGAAAATAGTGATAGAATTATAGATATTAAAAAAAATTAGCTAATGAACAAGGATTTTGTATAGTCATAGTAACTCATGATATGAACATAGTAAAATTTACAGATAATGTATGGAGAATAAAAGATGGTACTATTGAGATGACAAAATAAAAATTTAGGAGAGGGATTAGATATTAAAGTCTTTCTTCTATAAGAGAGGTATTGTTATGTTTAAAGATTTTAGAAATAAATTTAAAAAGAAAATGAAGGACTTTATACAAGTTTTTTCTTGGTGTATATCCCTTTCTTGGAGAGTATCTCCTATATATACAATATTAAGAGTGTTTTCAGAATTATTTAATCCTTTACTGAACATAATAGGTGTTTTTATTTCAAGACAGATAATAAACTATATATCTGGCTCTACAGGTATTTTACATAGTAAACACATATACAGTCTTTTAATCCTAATGGGAATAGTGGCACTTACAAAAGTAATTATGATAAAGGTTCAAATTTATACAAGAATGGTTCATTCAGAAAAATTAGACCAATGGATGATAAGAAATATGATAGATTTTTCTTTTGATGTAGATTTAGCTTATTTTGATGATCCAAACTATCAAGATAAAATTACATCAGCTATGAGAGATGGTTCAATACTTGTTCAAGCCCTAGGATCAAGTATTTCTTCCATAAGTGCTGCTATATCATTTTTAATAGCTTTTATAATTCTTTCACAAGAAAATATAATTTATGCTCTATTAATGGTAGCAGTTGCCGTACCATCCGGCATAGCCCTAAAATATTATACAGAATCTCTTTATGATTTAAGCCTAGACCAAATATCCAATAGGAGAAAGTTATCATATATTCAAAATATCTCTTTTGACAAGAGATATAGCCAAGATATGAGACTATTCCGCTCCAGTAAAATACTTAAAGATACTTATGATAGTTTATGGGGAAAGTTATTTACTCAGCGTAAGAAGATTTTAAAAGAAAGGTCAAAAGTTACACTTATATTAGATTTCTTGCCAGAAATAGTCTTGGTTATTATTAGTGGACATATTATTTTTAATATACTAGATGGGAAATTATTAATAGGAGATTATGTATTCCTAAGTGGATTACTAGGTCAATTATGGCATTCTACATCTGGTTTTATATCCTCTACCATGAAAATAGTTGAGAACAAGTTGAGGATGAATAATTATCAATCTTTATTTAAATACATTAACAAGATTCAAGATAAAGGCGAATTGGAGTTAAATAAAGTAGAGAGTATTGCTTTTGAAAATGTTAGTTTTATATATCCACTTAGTGATAAGTATGCTTTAAAAGATATTAGTTTGCATATTAAATCCCCTGAACACGTAGCTTTTGTAGGATTAAATGGTTCAGGAAAGTCAACTTTTATAAAATTATTACTAAGGTTTTATGAGGCAACTTCTGGAACTATTAAGATTAATGGTATTGATATAAGAAAATATTCTATTTCTTCTTTAAGAAGTGCTTTTAGTGTTTATTTTCAAGATATGAGTAATTTTGCTTTTAGTATTAGAGAAAATTTTCATTTGACAAATCCAAATGAAATAAGTCGAGATGATGAAATAATCGAAGCATTAGATAAATCGGATTTTCTTGAAATATTAAACTTAAAGGATCATGGATTAGATGCTTATATATCAAAATTTTTTACTCCAGAGGGTTTAATTTTATCAGGAGGACAAGTACAAAAACTAGCTTTAGCCAGAGTATTATATAGAAAAAATACTATTCTTATACTAGATGAAGTATCTTCTAACTTAGACCCTAAAGCAGAACATGAAATCTTTAATAAATTACAAGAGATAACAAAAGACAGGCTAACTTTATTTACATCCCATAGACTTTCTAATTTATCACTGGCAGATAGAGTTATAGTATTAGAAAAAGGTAAAATTATTGAGGATGGAAAACCGGAAAAGCTATTAAAAGATAATAAACGATATGCTGAATTATTTAGATACCAGCAAAAGAAATATATAGTAAAAGGTGTAGGATAACTTATGAAAATAGCAGTAATAGATGAAGGGGTAATACCTGTATTTAAAGATGAATTAAATATAGTTGAAGATTTGATGGTGAATAATGAATATTCAGTGGTTAACAGACCAGAGGATATTCAAAGCATTACAGATCATGGGTACAATGTATGTAAAATAATAAATATATACACACAAGAAGTAGAGATCATAAGTATAAGAATATTTAGCACTTTAGAAATGAAGACAAGTATAGAAGCTTTAATAGCTGCTTTTCAGTACTGCTTAGATAAAAGAGTTCCTATTATTCATTTAAGTGGAGGCACGGTAAATCTTTTTGATGATTATCTTTTAAGGGATGTAATTAAGAAGATTATAAGTAATAATCAAATAATCGTGGCAGCTCATAGTAACAATAAAGGTCTTTCTTTTCCGGCACTTTATCCGGGTGTTTTTTCTGCTAGAGCTTATGAATTGTTTAATTCTTATGATGATGTTAAGAATAGATGGGGCTATAGTTTTACTCCGACTTCAAAGCATAAAATAAATATAAACGAAAACTTAAGCTATGTTACTCAAATAGCCAATAGTTATGCAGCACCATTTTTAACTGCAAATATATATAATTATATTAGAACTTGTGGTGATAAGAATATAAAAAGAATATTAAGTAATATAGGCATAGATAATAATGTATTTTTATGTGAATTACCTTATTTTTTAGATAAGGTTACTATAATTAATCTTGGCAGTGAAGTTATTCTAGAAGAGATTTTATCTTTTGAGGTTAGAAACATCTATGATGATATGGTATTCACCTTAGATAGTGGAGATTACATATTTATTCCTCATAACAATAAAGAAAATAACATTAAAAAGCTAAGAAAATTTTTAAATCTGTTACCTGTAAATCATAATAGAATTCGTATATTTTACGTAGGTGTCGTGGATAGCAGTATTGAGTCAATAATGACATCTTACCCATTTGAATTTTGGTTATTGCCATCTGATGATGTCTATCCAATTTGTGTTTCTACTACCGACTTAAATGATTGCGGCACTATATATTTTAAAGGAAAGAAAGAGGTTGTGTACTTTATCATCACTCAATTAAGGGATAATTTCCTAGAAGATGGATTTAATTGCTTTGCTATTTCAGACTACTTAGAAGCCGCTCTATATGATATATACTACTTTGAAAATTTAACTAATTCTATAAGAAGACAACAATTAGAATATGCTTTAGAACCAGATGTAGAATTAATATACACAAAAACAGAAAAATATATAGAAACAGAAAATTCAATGTTAATTGAATGTATAAAAGAAGGAGATATAGTCAGGTTAATAATTAGATCTAAAAAAATCAAAGAAGAAGTATACATATGGGAAAAAGAAGATATTAATAAATTGTTTCAAAAAATTATAAATATAGAATAAATTATTTATTGGTAAAGTACTAAATAATTGTTGTCAAACTGATATTTTACCTAAAGAATATAACTATTTGTGTATTCTAAAAAAAATTGAAGGTCATTTATGAGGATTTTATGAAAATACCAAATTTCTGTAGAGAGAGAAGATTTTAAAAGATTTTTAAGATGTCCTCTTTTTTGCTTTGCAGAAAATTTAAATAAGAATAAAGTAAGGAAATTGCTTCTTGATTCATTCCTGATTCAATGTAGATTATATACCTGTTTTGTTGCTAAAAGACTTTAAACACTAGTAAAATAAAGGTGTTTATAAATATGTCAATCGAAACGTCCCGACGACATAAGGTAACATATTCTCCAAAAACAAAGTTAACAATATATCTTAAATTTTCCTGATAATTTTTTTAATGCTAATTATTGATTTATATGCTTAATTGTAGTATGATTATATTACACTTAATGTGGAATTTATATAAAAAACTATGGGGGGATAGCATGGAAAAATCTAGAAAGATTTTCCTGGAAGACTTAGAGGAGAAAGACAGCTTTAATAATGATGAGCTTAAAAGTTTGCATGAAAACATTGCAAATGGTTTGGACAAGCATGGTTATTACAATGACAGAGAACTGCTCTTTAAAGTAAAAGACATTTTCATAGAGCATAAGATGATGTTTGAAACTGCTCATATAACTAAAGAAATCGGCATATCATATTATAAGGAAGGTAATATGCCTAAAACTATCAGATATATAGAAAATGCAGCATATATTTTGCAAAATATCAGTGATGACTCTGACATTCGTATAAAAGAGGCATTAGTAAATTATCTGATTAGTATAGGGGTAGCTTATTTTGAAATTCTTAGTTACCAATCTTCCATAAACACTTTTAAAAAATGCAGCAAATTAATTGATAATAAACTACCCAGAAACGTATTATGGAGATATTATCATGAATACACTATTGCCTGTATCTATGCTAAAGATTACGATAATGCCAAAAAACTGGCAGATAAAGCTTTAGAGTATGCTGATGATAATATTAAAAAAGGACGTATATACAATGAACTAGGAAGATACTATTGGAAGGTAAAAAGATCTATTGACAGCAGACGTGCTTATGATAAGGCATTAAAACTGTTTAAAGCTGAAAATGACAATGATAGATTAGCACTTATCTATAATAATATAGCTATGCTGTACTATACTACTAAAAAAAATGAACAGGCTTCTGAGTGGATAGAGAAATGCTTTGAGATATTTGATAGAGGGAATGCTAAACAGTGTGTTATGTTTTTTGATACATACATACGTATTATATTAAGAAAGCATGATTTTGGTGAAGCAGTGGATAAGCTGTTAGAGTTTATTAAACTATCAGATAATTATTCATTTAACAAAAGATATATTTTAGATGCTCTTGACCTTGTAGTAGATAGAATAAGTAAATTTAAAAATGAAGAATACGGTATTAAGTTAAAAAACATCCTTATTCATCTGATAAAACAGAATGATGATGAGGATATAGAAGATAATTACTATAGTGAAAAACTATACAGTTATCTGGGGAGATTAAGGTATTTATTTTATAAAAAGCGTAAAAGGAGGAATTAGAAAATGAAAAAATTATTTAAAAGCTTAGCTTGTATATCATTAGTGTTTATATTATCAGTAAGCATTGTATCTGCTACAGACGGTGATGACAGCGGCGGCGTGTGCAGTGCTGGTCATATTATTGAGGAAATAATTATTAAGTAAAAATGAATTTAAAGAAGGTTGATAAAAGGGATAGTTTTGATAATAAAAATGTCAAAACTATCCCTTTAACATTTTATAAGTTGTAGGATTTAAGTTATTTTTTATTATCCATTTTTTCATTAAAATTAAAAGATATAAAAAAACTATATTTTTTGAAAAAATGAAGGATTTTGAAAACTTTTATTGAATTAATTAAAGGTATATTTTAACATAATAGTATTATTTATAATTGTTATTATGGAAATTAATTATGGAGTTTTTATATAGATTAGATGATAGTGTTGGGGGAAGCTGTATCTTTAAATATACAGAATAACACTGCATCTTAGAAATTTTATTTGGGGGTGATTAAATGGAGGATATTAAAATTTTAAGTCGAGGAGAAAGATTAAAATTATTAAGGAACGAGCTTAACTTAAAACAGCAGGAGTTAGCAGGTAAAAAATTTTCAAAAAATTATATATCTATGTTTGAAAATAACAAAAGAAGTATCAATTCAGTAAATGCTCTTTATTTATCAAGAAAAATTAACAAAATAGCCAGCCAGAGAGGGAAAGATATTAATGTAACTCCATCTTATTTTTTGAAATGTGAGGCAGATTTAGCTGTGGAAAAATGTGAAGAATGGTTACTTGAAGTAGAGTCAAATTTAAAGCTGTCAGAGTATCGTATCAATGTCAATTTATACAAAACTATTTTAGTTTCTTCTGAATATGATTTATTTCATTTTAGAGGAAAAGCACTTTTTTTAAAGGGTATAAACTCTTTTAATAATAAGAGACCTGTTTGTGCTATGACTCAAATTCTTGATTCTATTATTTATTTTGCAAGGGAAAATAATTTTTTTGCAATTAAAGAAGTATATAAAAATATGGGTATTATATTATTTAATCAACAAAGTTTAAGTGAAGCTATTATATTTTTTAATTTATGCAATAGTCTTATAAAATCAGGTGTATTAAAAGATTTTAAATACGATACCGAGCTTATATATTATCAAGCATTATGTTATTACAAACTAGGTCAAAATGATATTGCTGGTAGAATAGTTGAAAATAATTATGAAAAAAGTGAGATGCTCATGGATTTACATAAGATAATTAATAAAGATTTTAGTTAATCCTTAATGAACTAAGATATTAATTAAAGTGTGAGGTATACTGTAAGCCTTGCACTTTTTTATTTTTAGTATATATAACTCAAAACATGATAAAAAATACACGTTCAACTGCTTCTAACATGTATTTTTCTTAAATAAAGTAGGTTTAGAATTTAGATGTCTAGAGTTTTAATACAAATTATCTTTAATTCATTATTGTATATAAACATATTTAAAAGTCTACAATATTTCATATATGCTCTTAATTATTTAAAATAGAGGTGTGGTGAATTGTTATTTTTAGGAAGTTTCTCTATGGTTATTGGTATATATTGCATTTTAAGTTTTTTTAAAGAAAACAGAAACTCATATACTATTTTTAAAACTATACTTGGAGTTTTTTTTATAGTAATAGGTGTACTATACATAACAAATTATCTATTTTTTTAAGGGTGTATTTATGAGATATAAAATATTTATAATAGTTATTGTAATTTTAATTAGTTTTCTAGGAATTCAACCTGCGGTTATAGCAGCTAACCCTCCAAAAACTATTTTAGTAATTTTAGATAAATTCAGTTTAGATTTAGCAAAAAGTTTAGATAATCAAAATACTTGTATCGGATTAATAAATAATAGAACTTCAAGCATATATGCTTTTGATGGAAAAGTCAGCCAGTTAATGACTTTAAGTATAGGAAGAAGGGTAAAGGCTGAGGATAATCTATTCAAGGGTATTGAAAATTTGAACAATGGGAAGTTAAAAGTTAAAGGGTTTACAGATATCTTGTTAAGCATTAGAAAAAACTCCAAGACTTTTATTGAAGATAAATTTTTAATGGGAGAATATTTGAAAACTCATGGCGTAAATATCGGTTATATAGGAAATGATAGTACAGCTATTTTGGCAGTTGATAAAGATGGAATTATTGAATTTGGAGTAAATGAAATAAAATATGAAAAAGAGTGGTTAATCGAAAATACAATAAAGCTTTTTAATAATTGTAATTTAGTAGTATTAGGTTATGAGATATCTAATAACAAAGATAGAAAAAAGCTTTTATTAGATTACTTACAAGAATTAAAAGGGATTAACTTAATGGTCGCTTCTTTTAATCAATTATCTCCAATAGCTTATAAAAGTTATCAATGTAATGGCGGTACTATAAAAAGCGATACAACAAAAAGACTGGGAATAATAAGCAATCTGGATATACTTCCTCATATTGCTCATATTTATGGATTAAACAATACTTTTTATATTGGAAGTAAGATAAATACTATTCCTTCAGTAGATGCAGCAGCTATTTTAGAAGATAATCTTTTACAAAGCTATAATTTAAATACCATTAAATATATTCTTCATGGCTTAGTTATAGCATCTCAGCTTTTTGTTATACTTTATTGGAAGATTAGAAAAAGGATGAATCCTTTTACTTATAAAGTAATTATGAATAGTATTTTATTAATAATTTTATTTTCCTTTATATTAGGACTATTTAAAATATATAGTAATATTATATTGTATTTAACTATATTAATTATATTGTCAGTAACATGCTCAGTCATTCTTTCGGATAAATTCAGATTTTATAAATTTCCCTTAACTTATATTATTTCGATCGGTATATATCTTGTCATAATTTATGGTGTTTTTATAAACGATAACATACTGTATACATCATTTATGGGATATAATAACATCTTAATAGGAGGAAGATTTTATGGTTTAAATAACGGAATAGCAGGAGTTTTTCTATCTTCATCTATATTATTTTACTATATCTTGAGAAAAAAATTTAAAAGTCAAAATATAACAAAGTGGTTTCTGTTAATTATACCTGCTGTAAATATTATAGCTTTATCCGGAAGGTATGGAGCTAACATTGGAGGATATTTTACTGCTGTAATTCTATTCGTTTTTATATTGTATGAAAATTATGTAGACATAAAGTCAAGAAAACTAAAGTTTTTACTCATTGCTTTAATAATATCAAGCTTGTTTATTACTAATTTTTATATAGATATAATCAGTACAAAAAATAGTCATGCAGGAGATTTGATTTTAAGGATTAAGGATTATGGAGTTATAGAATTGATAAATATATTAACGATAAAGATAAAACAAATAATATTTATGACATTATTATCTCCATGGATTATTATACTGATAAGTCAGATTTTTTTTATAAAGTCAAATTATAACCGGGTAAGTAAAGTAAAAGAGGCTAAAATCATTTTTTATGTATCTGTTATAGGTTTATTAATAAATGATACGGGAATTATAACTTTTACCTATATGAATACTTTTTTAATTGCAAGCTTATCTAGTTTACATAACATAGAAAAAAGAGACTTGTCCTAATGCAAGTCCCTCTCTCTTTTTGGTAATTATATTATAGAATAAAATCATAATTTATGCAAGAGAAATTTAAAGAATCTAAGAGAAAAATTTAAAACATTATATATTATCTGCTTTAACCTTTCATACAAAATATTCAGCCTAATTCAACTCTTTTCTTTTTTATAGTTTTCTAATAGAATTAGGATACCATGTTTTAGAGAGGAGGAGTATAATGTTAGCTGATAAACATTATGACTATGAAAATGAGGAGAAATATTTGACTCGGACTATCCAAGTATTAGACACTGAAATTGGTTATTTATCTAAAAAGGTTAATGAGTCTGAAGATGAGCTTATTAGTTTAAAAAAGCAGGTCGGAGGTGATTACAGCGACGAGCTTATAGTTAAGCTTACTATGCAAGATACATATAAAAGAAAGCTTAAAATGCTTAAAAGGGCTGTGAATAAACCATACTTTGGAAGAATTGACTTCAAAGATTTAACTAAGGATGATTATGAAACATTTTATATTGGAAAAACGAGCATAACTAACAGAAAGGATGATAAAAGATATGTTATAGATTGGCGTACTCCCATGGCAAGTTTATATTACAGCGGTGAGATAGGAGATGTTATGTATAATGCACCTGAGGGTCTTATAATGGGAGATCTAAGATTGAAAAGACAATATGAAATAGATAATAGAAATCTTGCAAACATTTTTGATAAAGGCTTGACACCTATGGATGAATATCTTCAGGAAGCTCTTTGGGAGAAAAAAGATAATAAACTCAGGGATATTGTTACAACCATTCAAACAGAACAGAACAGTATAATACGAGCAGATGAGAATAAAGTTATAATAGTACAAGGTGTTGCGGGAAGTGGAAAGACCACTATAGTACTTCATAGAATAGCTTATTTAATGTACACTTATCAAGAAATGTTTGACGCTGAAAAGCTTTTAATTGTAGTACCAAATAGGTTGTTTCTTAACTATATCTCTGATGTACTGCCGGATTTAGGTGTGGAGGAAATAAACCAGACAACATTTGAGGATTTAACAATGACTCTTTTAGATAAGGAATTAAGAATAATCAGCAGTGAAGAAAAATTTTATAAGCTTATTAACAATTATAGTTCCACAGAGGATTACAGGGATAAATTAAAGTTTACATCTTGGTTTAAAGGTTCATTACTTTTAAAGGATATACTAGACAATTATATTAAAGATGCTTCTAAAGAATTATGTCCAGATAAAGAACTAAAGGTTTGTGAATATACTATTTTTCCTAAAAAAGAGATGTCAGATATGTTTAATGTTCAGTATACTTATCTGTCATTAATACCAAGGCTTCAAAGGATTAAGAAATATGTTAAGAATAATATAAAATACAGGGTTAAAGAAAAACAACATGAAATATCTTTAGAATATAATAAAAAAGCACAAAGCGTTAAGCAGAATATAAATGATGATGATGAACTTAGACAAAAGCTTGTTGAATTATATGATGAGAGAGACAGGATTAAAGATAGACTGGAAAAATCCACAGTGATGGCTGTAAATAATTACTTTAAAGAATTTCCAACAATTGATGTAACAAAAGCTTACACTGATTTTATTACCAATAAAACTGTCCTTAGAAAATATTGTATGGGAAAAATTGAAGAAGAATATATTAATTTTATTGCTGATTATTCAAAAGAGATTATATCTAAAGAAGAGTTTGAGGGAGAAGATTTAGCACCATTTTTATATCTTTACATGAAACTTAATGGAAGTGATACAAAAGGAAAATTTAATCACATAGTTGTAGACGAGGCTCAAGATTATAGTGAGTTTCAAATGTATATCCTAAATGAACTTAGCAGTAACAGCTCATTTACGATAGTAGGGGATTTATCACAGGGAATTCATTCATATAAAGGTATAAAAACCTGGGATAGCTTTATAAAGCAGGTATTTAAAAATCGAGATATGGAGTTTTTAACCCTTAGAAAATGCTATCGTTCTACTATAGAGATAATGGAATTTGCCAATGCAGTTATTACAAAATGGAAGAAAGATGGTATAACATTAGCAGAGCCGGTTCTAAGGTCTGGAGATAAGCCCAGAATAATCAAAAAGCAAAATGACAGCCAGATAATTGATGATATTATAGATAAGGTGAATTTATTTAAACAGCAAGGACATAAATCTATAGCTATTATTTGTAAGGACAATAAGGAAAGCAGTGAAGTATATTATTCAATTAAGAAAAATGCAAAAGAGGATATACATCTAATTACACATAAAGATAATGCATACACTGGAGGAATTGTAGTTATACCTGCATATATGTCAAAAGGATTGGAATTTGATGTGGTTATAATCTACGACTGCTCTAAGAATAAATATTTTGAGGATGAATTAAATGCTAAGCTTTTATATGTTTCAATAACGAGAACTTTACATAAGCTCTTTATTTACTATAAAAGTGAAGCTTCATCTCTTATTGATGTAGATAAGGAGTTAATATGTAAAGAGTAATAGTTTTTAAAATTACAAGATTTCCATGCTCCACTCTAAATAGAGTGGAGTATTAATTTTTAAAAAATTTTTAATATACCTATTGACAAATTAAATAAATTAATATAAAATCTTCGCAAGGCTAAAATATCGTGAGACGATATTAAATTCATAGAAGGAAGGAGGATAAAATTGAAAATAAGAGACAAGACAAATAAGATAGTTGAGAATATTAGAAAGATAAACCAAATGATACATATGAAGCATCATGAAGTAGCTCAGCAGTATAATTTATCTTTAGATCAGTTTCACTTACTTGTGCATTTAGATTATAAAAAAGAGAATCCGACAATAGGTGATATTGCTAAAAAATCTAACAGGTCACAAAATACCATCTCAGAGAGAGTTACACGTCTTGAAGAAAAGGGACTTTTGATGAGAGTAAGCGATAAAATTGATAGAAGGGTAAGTAGAGTAATAGTTACTGATAAGGGAAAAGAATTAATAGAATCAGTTAACTATGAAGCAAGTAATGAATTTGTTTTTAAAGCATTATGTAAAGTTGAAGATGAAATATCAACTACACTCTTAAAGGGACTTGAGCTTTTGGCTAAAAACTTAGAAGTTGAAAAGGAGGATATTAATGATTAAAAAATTTATATCATATTATAAGCCCCATTGGAAATTATTTGCATTAGATATGACCTGTGCATTCTTAATTGCTTCGATAGATTTAGTATTTCCTGTAGTTACTGAGAGATTTATAAATGTTTTAATTCCGGAAGGTAAGCTTCAAATTATATATATAGTAACTATAGGTCTGGTATTAATGTATATACTTAGATCTATATTTCAATACACAGTACAATACTGGGGACATGTTGTAGGAACAAGAATGGAGTATGATATGAGAAGAGATATTTTTACTCATCTTCAGACACTGTCCTTTAGCTTTTTTGATAAAACGAGAACAGGTAAAATAATGTCAAGGATAGTTAGTGATCTTAGAGAAATATCTGAATTAGCTCACCACGGACCAGAAGATTTATTTATTTCCTCAATTATGCTTATAGGTTCTTTTATAATTATGATTAATTATGAATGGAGGTTAACCTTAATAGTGTTTGCCTTTATTCCTATTATGATTTGGTTTGCTATGAAAAAGAGAAAAAAGATGCAGGATGCATTTATGAATGTAAGAAAAAAAATCGCTAATGTAAACGCTCAACTGGAAAATAGCATATCTGGTGTAAGAGTTGCAAAGTCATTTACTAATGAGGAATTTGAAATTGAGAAATTTTATGAAGGCAATAATGAGTTTAGAATATCAAGGGAACAAGCTTTTAAAACTATGGGTGAATTTTCTTCGGGAATCCATTTTTTCTCTAATATATTAAATGTTACGGTAATAAGTATTGGAGGTATATTTGTTGTTAGAGGTATTATGAATTTTGGTACATTGACTGCATTTTTATTGTTTGTGAATTTTTTCTTACAGCCTATTAGGAGACTTGCTATGTTTGTAGAGCAGTTTCAAAACGGTATGACAGGTTTTCAAAGGTTTGTAGAAATACTTAATATTAAGCCGGAAATTGAAGACTTACCAAATGCTAAAGATTTAGAGAATGTAAATGGAAAAATAGAAATAAAAGATGCTACCTTTAGCTATAGCGATGAAAAAAGAGTTCTTTCTAACCTCAATATTACTGTTGAAGCTGGAAAGACAGTAGCATTAGTAGGACCTTCCGGTGGAGGGAAGACGACTTTATGTCACTTAATACCTAGATTCTACGATTTAAATGAAGGAGAAATATTAATAGATGGTAAAAATATAAAAGATATTACTTTAAAGTCACTTAGAAAGAATATCGGTTTAGTGCAACAGGATGTATTTTTATTTACGGGGACTATTAAGGATAATATTCTATACGGCAGGGTTGATGCAACTCATGAAGAAGTAGTTAAAGCAGCTAAAGATGCTAATATTCATGATTTTGTTATGACATTACCCGATGGTTATGATACTTATATTGGAGAAAAAGGGGTTAAGCTATCCGGCGGTCAAAAACAAAGAATATCTATAGCTAGAGTATTTTTAAAAAATCCTCCTATACTAATTTTAGATGAAGCAACTTCTGCGTTAGATAACACTACTGAGATTATAATACAGCAAGCTTTACAAAAACTTTCTGAGGGCAGAACTACTCTGGTAATAGCTCATAGACTGTCTACAATTAGAAATGCAGATAAAATTATAGTATTGACAGATAAGGGAGTAAAAGAAAGAGGAAATCATGAAGAACTTATTAAACAGGAAGGGCTTTATTCACAGCTCTATAATGCACAGTTCAGAGGCTTTATTCCTGATGAAGTAGTAAATTCTCTTCATTCATAAGTTAATCATTAAAGTCAGGTGAAATGTTAGCCTGGCTTTTCTAATACATTTACATCTTTCATCAATTACCTATCAAACATTAGATATTTATATATGTTGATGAGAGTGATAAAAATGTTAAATAGTCCTTTATCCTGGATGGGAGGAAAGTATAGGCTAAGGAAGAAGATAATCGAATTGATACATAAAGGTCATCAATCCTATGTTGAGGTATTTGGAGGAGCTGCGTGGGTACTGTTTGGAAAGGAACAGGAACTTTCTAAAACAGAGGTATATAATGATATAAATAGTGATTTAGTGAATTTTTTCAGAGTTTTAAAGTATCATTCTGAAGAATTTAAGTTCTGGCTAAAAAAAGATATTGTAAGTCGTTAAATATTTGAAGAGTATAAAGACATTCTAGAAAAGTATTTTATTGACATTCAGTGAGCTGTAAGATTCTATTATATTGTAAAACACAGTTTTGCAAGCAAAGGAGATTGTTTTGGATATAGTGTAAAAAAAATACGTCATCAGGGTATTTTTGATGCTTATTTTGTAGAAAAAATTAGGGATAGGCTTAAAAGCTGTTATATTGAAAACTTACCTTTTGACATTTTAATAAAGAAATATGACCGACCAAAAACATTTTTTTATTGTGATCCTCCTTATCATAAAACAGCTCAGTACAAAGATAAATTCTATAAAGAAGACCACAAGAAGCTTTCAAATATTCTTAAAAACATTAATGGGATGTTCTTATTGACAATTAATGATCATCCAGAAGTAAAGGAATGGTATAAGGATTTGTTTATCAAAGAAGTTGAGGTAAGTTATTCTATTAGCAAAAACACTTCTGGTAGAAAGAGTTATGGAGAGCTTATTATTACTAATTATGATAAAGTAATTACAGACACCTATCCCAAACTTTTTTAAAATAAGAATAAAAATAACCTGTCACTCTTACAAGAGTGACAGGTTATATATGATATTCTTTTTTAAATTTCTACAACTCTTTATTTTGCTTGTATCCAACACTTTTGCTAAGTAAGTATAAACAGTATTGATTCATACTAATACCTTCTATTTTAGCTAAATTTGATAATTCCTTATGAAGTATCTTAGGTATCCTAAGTTTAAATTGACCAGAATAACTATCTGTAGATCTTGGTTCAGGAATTTCTAAGTTGTTTTCAAAACTTGCTTCTATCCATACTCTTCTTGCATCTTCCCCATTTTTTATTGCTTTTTCAATTGTATCACCATCACTGATGCACCCTTTTAGATCAGGAAAACTTATAAGATATCCACCACCATCTTCCTTGCTTATAGGCTCTATGTTAAAAGGGTATTCTAGCTTTAAGTAGTAATTTAAATCTCTCAATTGTTTCACTCCTTTCATTTTTATAATAATTTATTCCTGAAAAAGATTTAAGGGAAGTACATTATCCCTTATTCTCCTCCAACAGTTCTAAAACTTTTTTAACATATATTAGTTTTACTGGATTTCGTTTTGGTATCGTGATTCTTAGATCTTTTTTTATGTAAGTGTAATGGCTTGAACCTCCTTTGGGCTGTCTTGCTTTAAAGTCCATGCTAGTGAGTATTTTGTGTAAATCATTAAATTTTACATCTTTAGGGTTATTTTTTATTCTTTCGAGAAGTTTTTCTAATTTACTCACTTTTTATCCCCCTTTCTATTTACATTATATATGGTGTCTCATATGGTGTCAAGTGTTATTTTAATATTCGCAACATAAATAATCTAACCAAATTTCTTGACAATTTGAATTACATATTTTTTAAATAAATCCGAATAAAAAAGAAAAGTGCTACCAAAGTCATTAACTTTAATAGCACTTTGTCTTAGTCTGAGATAGCGGAGGCTATCTTTTTAGAGGAATTATCTATATTTTATAGAACATTATAACTATTGAGTTGTAAGGGTATAGACGGATGTCAGAAACACATCAATAGATAGGTATTAACGACATGTGTGCTAATACCATAGTTAGCTGAAATACTAAGTTAATCAAACAGAAAGGATGAGATAATGGAAACTAATGTTGCATTAATTGTTGTGGATGTTCAACAGGGATTATTTAATAAGAAGACAAAAGTGTATAAAGAAGTAGAATTAATTGAAAATATAAATAGTATTATCGAAAAATTCCGAAAGGAAAAACATCCTATTATTTTTATTCGTCATACTAATAAAAGTATGCTTATCGAAGGTTCTGATAATTGGCAGATACATTATGGCGTTAAATGTTTAGATAGTGATACTAAAATAAATAAAAGTAAAAGTAATGTATTTAATGAAAAAACATTGCCTAAGTTGCTTAAAGAAAAAAACGTTACAGAAATAGTTGTTGTTGGTTTGGTAACACATGGATGTGTAAAAGCAGCATGTTTAAGTGCAAAAAAAATAGGATTAGGAGTAACTCTGATAGGAGATGCTCATAGTAGCTTTAATATAAATGCAAAAGAATTAATAAATGAATGGAATGATAAATTAACTACTGAAGGGATTAAAGTTATTAGTACAAAGGATTTAATAAATTAACTATGATCATTGTGATAAGAATGATATTTTCGTACTTCATGTCAATATCGTTTAGTGTGAAAAGAAGAAGGGCGAAAGCCCTTTTTGTGTTAACCATATTTTTAGTTTCTATGTGAAAAACATAACAATAGTATTATAATAAGCGTAAAAGATATGCCCTACTTAGTAAATTATATTCAACAATTTAAATATATTAATAAATGTTATATAATAACCATGCTAAAAACGTACTGAAAATTTGTGAAGCCTGATATTTTAATTGATTTTAATGACATAGAATATACTAAAATTAATAGTTTGTAAATGTGATAAAATATATTTTATAATTAATGTATTGTAATAAGGTTGTAAGAAATGGTGATTATAATATAAGCTGTGGAAAAAAGAATATCTATTTTATAATAGAATGGAGAGATTATTATGATCACATTAAAAAGTAAAAATCTTAAAAAATATTATGGCAAATTACCAAATCAAGTAAAAGCACTTGATGGAGTGAATATTGAAATAAAGCAAGGCGAATTTATTTCGATTGTTGGTACTTCAGGAAGTGGTAAAAGCACATTATTACACCTGCTAGGGGGACTTGATAGACCTACCGATGGAAAGGTTTTGGTTGATGGAAAGGATATATTTGAAATGACAGATAATCAACTTACCGTATTCCGCCGCAGAAAAATCGGTTTTATTTTTCAAAGTTATAACCTCGTTCCCATACTAAATTCCTATGAAAATATCATTTTACCAGTAGAGCTTGATGGAAATAAAGTAGACAAAGTATATTTAGACAATATAATTAATACCTTAGGTCTTACAGAAAGATTGAAAAATCTGCCAAATAATCTTTCGGGAGGACAGCAGCAGCGTGTTGCCATAGCAAGAGCCCTTTCAACAAAGCCTTCTATTGTCCTTGCAGATGAGCCTACAGGTAATCTTGACAGTAAAACCGGGCAGGAAGTTTTAGGGCTTCTAAAGATTACAAGCCAAAAATTTAATCAAACAATAGTAATGATTACTCATGATGAAGAAATTGCTCAGCTTGCAGACAGGATTATCAGGATTGAGGATGGTAAAATTGCTGGAGGTAAGAGGTAATGTATCAAAACAACAATAAAGCAATTATTAACAAAATTTCTAATAGAAGTATTAAAGTAAATAGAATGAGAAATGTTTTTGCAATCATAGCCATAGCTCTTACAACTGTACTATTTACCTCACTGTTCACCGTAGGTATGAGTATGGTAAAATCTTTTGAATATAGTACCATGAGACAGATAGGCTTGAGTGCTCATGGAGTATTTAAGTATCTCACAGAAGAACAATTTGAAGTTTTAAGAAAACATAAAGATATAGAGGAGTATGGAGTAAATATTGTGATTGGATTTGCAGAAAATGCTGAGCTTGCTAAGAGGCAGGTTCAAATACAGTATTTAGATGATAATGATGCGAAATATCAATTCATAACACCCCTTGTTGAAGGCTCCATGCCAAAGACTGAAAGTGAGATAGTTTTAGATACGATAGTACTGGATATGATGGATCTAAGTCGTGACCTCGGTCAAAAGATTACATTAAATTATTCTATAAACGGCAAGCCATACAGCAAAGAATTTACTTTGAGTGGTTATTATAAAGGAGACAATATATCAAAATCAAGTATAGTCTGTGTTTCAAAAGAACTTGTGGATAAAACGATTGCAGGAATTGACTTAGATGCTTCAAAAAAGGATGGTTCCTTTATAGGACTTATTAATCTTAATGTTATGTTAAACAATAAATTCGATATTGAAAATAAGCTTTTAAAAATATTATATGATAGTGGATTTTCAACAAAGGATGTTTTATATGGCGTAAATTGGGGATATATGGGAGGCAACTTATTTTCTGAGCCGAGCAATATTATCCCTATCGTTGGTATGCTGGCTTTGATTATGCTAACAGGATATTTAATTGTTTATAATATATTTTATGTATCCGTTGTAAAGGATATAAGGTTTTATGGTCTGCTAAAAACAATTGGAACGACACCCAAGCAGCTGAAAAAACTTATTATGAAACAGGCAATAAAGCTTTCACTTATAGGTATACCTATGGGTTTAGCTATTGGATATTTAATTGGTAGACTTCTGACTCCTGTGGTTATGAATATTTTGACAACAACACACTTAACTATATCAATAAACCCTATTATTTTTATAGCTTCTTCATTGTTTGCTTTAGTAACTGTTATTATAAGTTGTCTAAAACCTGCCAAAATTGCATCGGGTATATCACCTGTAGAGGCAGTAAGGTATACAGGAATTAGACAAACAGTAAGGAAAAAAGTAAAAAATTCAGTACATGGAGCTAAGCTTCATAGGATGGCATTTTCCAATCTTTTTAGGAATAAAGGAAAAATAATCTTAGCCATAACTTCACTGTCATTAAGTCTTATTTTGCTTAATTCTGTTTATACAATTGTCAGTGGGTTTGATATTAACACATATTTACAAACAATAGCTGGTTCTGATTTTACTATAGGTGACGTTAGTTATTATAGATGGCAGTTTAATCATAAAGAGTCTAACGCTCTTACACCACAAATTATTGACGAGGTATCAACGGTTGAGGGTGTGGAAAGTATTGAAAGGATTTATTATAGTAATATGAACATGTATATTACAAAGGAAATGGAAGATTTAATAAAGGGAAAGTTAGAAACGGTGAATAATATTTATAGACAGGTTTTAGAATATCAATTGAATAAAAAAATAATACCCGTGGATATATATGGTGTTGATAGCGGGATATATGAACTACTCAATAATTATGTTACAGAAGGTGAAATTAACAGAGATATAATTAAAAATAATGACTCTGTAATTATTAAAAAGGATAGTATTATTGGTGACATGTATAAAGTGGGAGATAAGATTTCCCTATCTATTAATGATGAAGAAAATAAAGAGTACACAATATTGGCTATCGTTGAAGATCTTCCACTATACCTTTATACTGGGTCAACAGTAGTAGGAGGAGTTTCAGTATACTTGCCATCGGATGAATTTCTAAATGTTGTTGATACACCCTCTATCATGACAGCATTAATAAATGTTGACAATGATAATATTTTAAACATGGAGCAATATTTGAAGAATAAATCACAACAAATCCCTAGCCTTGATTACCGCTCTAGAGCAATCTACGAGAAGGAATACAAGGGTATGATTATGACATTTAACTCTGTAGGATATACCTTGAGCTTTATCATCGGATTAATTGGTATCCTTAATTTTACAAATGTTATGATTACGGGTATCATTTCACGAAGACTAGAGTTTGCTACTATGCAAAGTATAGGTATGACCACGAAGCAGCTCCGTAAAATGTTATCCTATGAAGGGTTATACTATACATTCATAACAACTATAACAGCTTTTGCAGCAGGCGTACCTATTGCTTACTTTGGAGTCACTGCTATAACTCGTCATATGGCGTTCTTCACCTATAAGTTTACAGGGCTTCCAATCATGCTTTGTGTTCCGGTGTTGTCAGTTATCGCAGTATTAATTCCAATTATTAGTTTTTCAAGTGAAAATAAAATAAGTATAATTGAAAGATTAAGGGCAATAGAATAAGGATAGATAGGCAATAAACGGACTGATTAAAGTCCGTTTTGACCTATAATATTGTAAGAAATCAGTAAAGGAAATGATGATATGAGTAATAATAAAATATTAATTATTGAAGATGATAAGTTATTAAATGAAGGTATAGCATTTTCACTAAAGAATGATGGATATGATATATTTCAGGCCTTCAACGGAGAAGAAGCAAAATCACTTCTAGATAGGAGACCTAATTTGATTATTTTAGATATTAATCTTCCTGATACAAGTGGATTTAAATTATGCACCTATATTAGAGAGAGTATTAATACAGCGATAATTTTCCTTACTGCAAAGGATACCGAAGAGGATACGATTAAAGGATTTAAAGTAGGGGGAGACGATTATGTTACAAAACCCTTTTCATTACCCGTCCTAAAAGAAAGAATAAAGGCTGTACTGAATAGGTCTAAAAAAGACAATAATTATTATGTCTGGAGAGATATTTCTTTCGATTTTAATAAGTTGATTTTAACCAAAAACAATCAAGAAATTCCGCTTACTGCAACAGAAATAAAATTGATTCAGCTATTTATTAAAAATAGAGGAAGGGTACTTACAAGGAATCAGATACTTGATAGAGTTTGGGAAATAGAAGGAGATTTTATTGACGAAAATACACTGAATGTAAATATACGTAGGTTGAGAAAAAAGATAGAGGATGATCCTACTAAACCAACAATTATCAAGACAGTTTTTGGTATAGGATATATATGGGGAGATGAGCGATGAGTAATTCTGTAAAGCGGTTAGTGAACTCTGCTATTGCATTGATATTCATTCTTTCAGTTAGTTTTTTAATACTTATTTTGTTTTCAAATATTCAATCTGATTTCAAGTCATTAATAATTGTATTTATTGTTAGCTTAATGACTGTTTGTATTGTTTTCTATTGGTTAATGTCAAAACAAGTGAACATAATTCTTGAGGGTCTGAGTGAGACAATTCAAAATATGATAAATGACAGTCCAATGAATACTTTCTCGGAACTTGATGATATGATGTTGTCAAAAATACAGTACCAAATTATGAAGCTATCAGATATTTTAAAATCTCAGAGTAAGAAGGAAAAATTGGAAAAGGAAAAAATAACAGCATTGATATCTGATATATCCCACCAATTAAGAACACCACTTTCTAATCTAAATATGTATAATAATCTACTATTTGATAATAGTCTTTCAGAGGTTAAAAAAAATGAGTTTTTGAAAAACATGCAGAGTCAGATTGAAAAATTAAATTGGCTTATGGAAGCACTAATAAAAATGTCACGTCTTGAAACAGGACTTATAGATTTAAAGTGTCAAAGAATTCCTATATTACAGACATTACTACAGGCTGTAAATATGGTAGCACCTAAGGCAGAAAAGAAAAGTATTGATATAACCTTTAAAGGAGATGAATCTATAAGGGTTAATCATGACACAAAATGGACACAAGAAGCTATGTTTAATATTCTTGATAATGCGGTAAAGTATAGTCCCGAAAATACTGTTATTTCTTTATTTTTAGAAAAATATGAGTTGTTTTGCAGGATAGATATTTCAGATGAAGGAAGTGGAATAGCTGAACCAGATATAAACAAGATATTTACCCGATTTTATAGAGGAGATAACACAAATTATATAGAAGGAGTAGGTATTGGACTATTTCTATCTAGAGAAATTATTGCTGAACAAGGAGGATATATTAAAGTAAAATCTAACTTAGGTAAAGGGAGTACGTTTTCAGTGTTTTTACCAGTGGAATAATTTTCTGCAAAGGTTAACTTCTGTTTAATATTGGTGTAAACATATATAGATAGAGAATTATAAATATTTCAAATATAAGGTTGAATAATCAATAATAACTACCATTTTTTTATATGAGCAAGCTTACAAGCTACTTCTTCTTGACTCCCATGGAAGTAAGCCAACAACACTTGCAATTGTAAATGTTGCTGGCTTGTTTGTACTGTAATCAACCAGATGATTGAAAACTAAACAACACTTGAACTTAAAAGCGAAAATACTTGACCTGCATAAAGTAAGACTCAGTTCAGGTGGAGTTTTAACTCCATCTGAACGCATCACGCTGTATAAGTGACTAGCACAAAATTGCTGCAATTACTCAAATCTTAGATTTGATGTAAGTGTAGTACTCAGAAGCTTTATCTTTCTGAGTTTCATTTT
>JANQLB010000065.1 GCA_028280805.1 Tissierellales bacterium | reverse complement strand
TTCTTTTCCTACTATATATCCACACAAATATTTGTCATCATTATCATCTTTTCTAATCATTACCACTGCTTCTTTAACATCTTTATGTTTTAATAAACTACTTTCTATCTCTCCAAGCTCTATTCTAAATCCTCTTATCTTTACCTGATTATCTATTCTTCCTATAAATTCTATGTTTCCATCAGGTAACCATATTGCCAAGTCTCCTGTTTTATATATTCTTTCTTCACGTTTAAATGGACTGTTAATAAATTTTTCATTTGTCAGTTGTGGTCTATTTAGATAACCTCTTGCTAATCCATCACCACTTATACATAGTTCTCCTACCACTCCTATTGAAGCTAATTTATTACTTTTATCTAATATATATACTCTCACATTATTAAATGGTTTTCCTATTGGTACAGTTATATTTTCTTTATCTTTTAAATCTTTTAATGAATAACCCGTAGTATATATTGCAGCCTCTGTAGGTCCATATATATTTTCTATTTGTACTCCTTTAAAAATGTTCTTACACTGTTTCCATAATTTTTCCGAAAAAGCTTCACCCGCTACCATAACATATTTTAACTTGTTCATATTTCTAATATTTTTTTTATCTATTATATTAATAAAAGCATTTAATGTAGATGGTGCAAAATTAATGTGAGTAACATCGTTTTGTATTATTGCTTGATAAATTGCTCTTTGATCTTTTTCTTTATCTTTTTTTAAGATTACAAGTTTTCCTTTTCCAATAAACCATCCAAATAATTCAGTTACTGAAACATCAAAGGTATATGCTGTTTTTAGTAAATATGCATCTTCTTCTTTAAGTGGATATTTATCTTCTAAAGTTAATAATGTATTTAGTGCAGATTTATGCTCTATCAATACACCTTTTGGTTTTCCTGTTGACCCTGAGGTATATATTACATATGCTAAATTATTTGATTTATTTATATTTTCTATATTTGTTTTATCTTCTATATATACTTCTTCGTCTTCTAAATCTATTATCTGTCCTTCAAAGCTAATGTTTTCTAGTAATTGTGAATTAGTTAATAATATATTAATTTCACTGTCTTCTAGCATATATTTGATTCTTTCTTTTGGATAATCAGAATCTATTGGTAAATATGCTCCACCTGCCTTTAGTATCCCAAAAATTCCTACTATCATCTCAATAGATCTTTCTATCATTATCCCTACTATATTATCGGGCTTAACACCTTTGTTCATTAATACCTTTCCTAGACTATTACCTTTTTCATTTAATTCTTTATATGTAAGACTTTCATCTTCATATACTACTGCTATATTATCAGGTGCTTTTGAAACTTGTTCTTCAAATAACTGATGAATTGTTTTATCTTTTGGATAATCTGACTCAGTATCATTAAATTCTACTAATAACTGATGTTTTTCTTTTTCTGATAAAATATCAATGTCTTTTATTTTAATATCTATATCCTTTGATATTTCTTCTAATATATTTGTAAAATGATCAGTAAGTCTTTCAATAGTACTTTCTTTATAAAGACTTGTTGCATAGTTA
>JANQLB010000007.1 GCA_028280805.1 Tissierellales bacterium | reverse complement strand
ATTAATCAAAGTATCAGAGAAGAGTATCTATGATGAAATTAAGCCGGTAGAAAAAAGAAAATACTATAAAATGTCAGCAGCACAAAAGAGAATGTATATCATTAATCAGATGGATAAAGTTTCAAAAACATATAATATGCTCGGTGTATTAAAGTTAACAGGTAACTTAGATAGAATGAAAATAGAAAATACTTTTAAAAAGCTTATAAACAGGCATGAATCATTAAGGACTTCATTTACTACAGTAGAAGATGAGTTAGTGCAGATAGTAAAAGAAGTATCAGAAGTAGAATTTAAAATAGAGTACAGAGAAGTAAATGAAGAAGAAATACAAGATATAGTAAAGACTTTCATAAGATCTTTTGATCTAAGCAAATCACCTTTGTTAAGGATAGGCTTATTAAAGTTAAGAAAAGATGAACATATTTTAATGACTGATATGCATCATATAATATCAGATAGAGTATCAATGGGGATAGTAATAGAAGAATTTACAAAAATTTATGCAGGAGAAGAACTGCGACCATTAAAGATTCAATATAAGGACTATGCAGTATGGCAGAATGAGTTATTTAAATCAGGAAAGATAAAAGAACAAGAAGAGTATTGGTTAGAAAGATTTGAAGGAGAAATACCTGTGCTTAATATGCAGACAGACTATAAAAGACCTGCTGTACGAAGTAATAAGGGAGCTTCAAAGAACTTTGTAATTGATAAGAAGATAACAACAGCTTTAAATAAAATAGCTAAAGAAACGGGGTCAACCCTGTATATGGTATTGTTATCGGCAGTAAATATATTACTTTCTAAATATACAGGACAAGAAGATATAGTAATAGGGTCACCAATAGCAGGAAGAAATCATAATGATTTAACAAATATAGTGGGAATGTTTGTAAATACCCTTGCGATGAGAAATTATCCAAGTTCTGATAAAGTATTTAGAGAATTTTTAAGAGAAGTAAAGGAAAATTCTTTAAGAGCATATGATAATCAGGATATACAGTTTGAAGAATTGGTAGAAAAACTTACTGTTAAAAGAGATATCAGTAGAAATCCACTGTTTGATATAATGTTTGTTCTTCAAAATACAGCAGTCAATGAAAAAAACTTAGATTTAGAAGGATTAGAAATATCAGCCTATGATTTAGAAAACCAAATCGCAAAATTTGATATAACAATTACAGCAATAGAGATAAATGAAGAGATATCATTAAATATTAACTATGCAACAAGTCTTTATAAAGAAAGTACCATTGAAAGATTGGTTGACCATTTTACAAATGTACTAAAAGAAATATCAAAGGATATAGATATTAAGATAAAAGATATTGATATTCTGTCTGAAAAAGAAAAACATCAATTATTAGTAGAGTTCAATGATACAGAGTCAGAATATCCAAAAAACAGGACAATACAACAGTTATTTGAAGAACAAGTTGAAAAAACACCTGATAATACAGCAGTAGTATATGAAGATGAAAGTCTTACATATAAAGAATTAAATGAAAAAGCTAATAGCCTGGCGAGAGTATTAAGAGATAAATGTGTTAAGCCTGATATTATAGTAGGGATAATGGTAGAAAGATCTTTAGAAATGATAGTAGGAATACTAGGTATACTAAAGGCTGGAGGGGCATATTTACCAATAGATCCAACCTACCCTGAAGAAAGAATGAATTATATGTTAGAAGATAGTAAAGTAAAAATTCTAATAACTAATGATGATATGAAAGAAAAATTTGAAAAACACAGAGTCATAATAAATATTGAAAATCAGGAGTTATTTGAACAAGATAATAGTAATTTGGGAGTATTGAACAAATCAGATAATTTAGCATATATAATATACACTTCAGGTAGTACTGGACGTCCAAAGGGAAACATGACAATGCATTATAACGTAACTAGAGTTGTAAAAAATACTAATTATATAGAAATTTATGATAGCGATAACATACTACAACTATCAAACTATGCTTTTGATGGATCTACGTTTGATATATACGGAGCATTATTAAACGGAGCAAAACTAGTGATGGTTAAAAAAGAGATATTGCTAAACATAAATGAACTTGGAAGTTTTATTGAAGATGAAAATATAACAGTATTTTTTGTGACTACTGCATTATTCAATACATTAGTTGACATAAACATTAAATACTTAAAGAATAGGAGAAAGATATTATTTGGAGGAGAGAGAGTATCACTTAAACATACTAAAAAAGCACTTAATTATGTAGGTAAAGATAAAATAATCCATGTTTATGGACCTACGGAAAGCACAGTATATGCAACTTATTATCATATAAATAAAATAGATGAAAAGCTGGGAACAGTACCAATAGGGACTCCATTGTCAAATACACAAATATATATTTTAGATAAAAATAACAATATCGTACCATCAGGTGTAGAGGGAGAATTGTGTATAAGTGGAGACGGGTTAGCAAAAGGGTATCTAAACAGACCTGAATTAACAAAAGAAAAGTTTGTGGAAAATCCATTCATTAAGGGA
>JANQLB010000128.1 GCA_028280805.1 Tissierellales bacterium | reverse complement strand
GTTTTATCGATAGCTTCGAGTTCTAGTCTTTCCAATACCCAGATCCCTAGTGATATAGGCTTTCTATTATCACATACTCTAAACAACTCATATCTTATTCGTCCACTACTACCGAGGGCAGTTTTCTCAAAGCTTACGATACTTGAAAACTCAATATTAACTACTGGCTTGCATAAACAGGTAGTATCTATATTAACGTGTGCTAATTGAAAAGCAGGGTCATTTGATGATACAAAGCTTCTCCTTCCATTTCCTTCACCACATTCTAATATTATATCTTTAGGTTTAGGATTTATTTGAACACAGTCAATACAGCTGTTTTTTCTATTAAGAATTTTGCAGTTATCGTAATAATGACAATCTCCTGTTGATTGTGCTAAGGCTGTTATTCTTACATTGCTGACCACTACACTTTGCAGGAAACCACTAGCATCTATTTCAATGGGGGTAACTTTTACAAAGTACTCACAACAGCTTGAAGGAGTATCACACTCACAAAAAGTAAAATCAAATACCTTTTCTAGAGCTACTGCTTCGCTAGCATCAGTTCTAATAAATGTCCAAATTCCACGTGATAAAGGCTCTTCTCCACTACAGACTCTGAATAACTCAAATTCTAAAATAACATCAGTTATAAATGTATCTATTATAATAACACTTGAAAACTCTATTAATACCTTAGGCTTACTTAAACAATTGGTATCAATAGTAACATGAGCAATATCAGCTGGTGGTATGAACTCAAATAGGAAACCAGAATCTCTAAAAATAATATCTCCGTTTCCCTGCCCACATGATAGCAATATTTCTTTTGCTTTAGGATGCTTTAGTATAGGTTTAATATCATCATATCCGTCATCAGATGTTTTATATTCCTCACTTTCAAAGTCACATAAAGACTTATATAATGCTGCCATTCTTCCATTACTAACAGTTGCAGCTGCACTTGATATTTCTATTGGTGTGACGGTAACAAAGTATTCACAACATTTTGATATATTTGCACACTCACAAAATATAAAACTAAATGACTCATCTTGACGGCTAAAGCCCGATATAAATACATTAACTTGCTCAAATATCCAAATACCTAGTGAAGTTGGCTCTCCACCATCACATATTCTAAACAATTCGTATTGCAATCTGACTGTTGCTGTTGAATCCAATCTCTCCATACTGACAATGCTTGAAAATTTTATTAAAATTTTTGGTTTTCTTATACTAGATGCATCAACTGTGACATGAGCTAACTGAAATGCAGCATCATTTGAAGTTGTAAAGGTTCTACTTCCTGTTCCCTCACCACATTCTAATAATATACATTTAGGCTTAGAGTGCATAGCTTTACATTTAACACATTCCATTCCTGGTTCACAGGTAATATGATCTCTGTAACCATGGCTATAATCCATTTATATACCTCCTTTTGAGCTTTATGAAGTATTTTTTTAAATATGCTATTTATCTTCGACACCCAAAACTAGCTTATACTCCATCTTCACTGTATTATATGCAAACTTAACTGATTAGTTACTTACAACAAAACGCCACAAGCATTTTGATACTGACTTATAGCTTTTATCTCATTTATTACAAAATAATCATATAAATCACAATCTTTAGCTCATGTCCCTTCTAATACTTTTCCTGAGCTACTACCACAATTCTTCCGTTACTAACCGTTGCTATAATCTCTCCTTCTGATATACGAATAGGGGTAACAGTTACAAAATAGTCACAACAACCAAGGCATGTTACATAGAAGCTTCGGGACGGTTCGTTTGCTTTATTCGATACTCGTTATAACCTTCTTGTTTTACTGCTATCTTTCCTAATTCCTTTGCTAGTTACAGAGGATTATGATTATATTTAAATTCAAAAAAACCACTGAGAATACAATATAATTTAGTATTTTCAGTGATTTTACTAGACTAGAGATTTTCGATCTATAAGTTATGATGTAAGGTGTACCTAATATATTAGTTTATACATATATTAGCAGGTGATGATGTGCCACATCTATTCCCTTTAAAAACATTATCGGTACCTTCATCTTGGATATCAAATGGTGTATTACCAAATACTCGATTGAATAGAACACGATTTTCATCAGAGTCTATATCTAAGAAAATCCCAACATCGCCATTGTCTAAAATTTTATTTCTTTTAATGGTGTTATTATCAGAGTTTATTAGATCAATCCCTCTACCTATGTTTTTGGCAATTTTATTCTTAGCTATTGTCATATTGAAAGGTTGCCTAAGGAATATACCTCTTCCATTTTCTTTGATTTTATTTGATAATATAGTATGATTATTAGC
>JANQLB010000101.1 GCA_028280805.1 Tissierellales bacterium | reverse complement strand
TTGTCTTTGCTATTGGTAAATCCCAAATTTTTATACATTAGTAATGCAAAAATGTAATTGCTTACTTGTCAAAGCAAGAACTGTTGGAACAACAGTTAAGTGCGCAATCCTGAGATTGATTGGATTTGTTTGTCTAATAAAGGGTCGTTTTCTTTACGTTTCAATTGATGACATGTAATTGCTGTCTCAGCTGTAATATTTTATTTAAAAACCCATCTAAATATTAATGTTAAGTTTATGGTTAGTTATAATCGGTTCTTATACAAATTATAAGGGGATCTACAAAATGAAAATAGGTTATGTCAGGGTTTCTACTCATGAGCAAAATCTGGATATGCAAAAGGATGTTTTAAAATCCTATGGTTGTGATGAGATATTTACCGACATTGCCAGTGGCGCAAAAACTGACCGCCCAGGATTGGAACAAGCTTTAGAATATATACGTACTGGAGATTCTCTAGTTGTTTGGAAACTGGATCGTTTAGGTCGTTCCATTCAACATCTGATCCAAATTGTTAATGAACTAAATAGTAAACAAATTGGATTCCACAGCTTGCAAGAAAATATCGATACAAATACTAGTGGCGGTAAATTAGTATTTCATATCTTTGGAGCATTGGCCGAATTTGAACGAGACTTAATTAGAGAGCGTACTCAAGCGGGACTAAAAGCTGCAAGGACTCGGGGGCGTTTAGGCGGTAGACCACTATTATTAAATTCTCGACAGGTTAAAAGACTTATAGAATTATACGATGATCAAAAAAGTACTGTTGATGAGATTTGTAAAATCTTTAATATCAGCAGACCGTCTTTCTATAATTACCTAAATAAAGCTAGAGAAAATAGAACTGCAATTCAGACCAGCAAATTTTAACACAAATCATATTGACCATGTGTCAAATTAAGTAGTGTCTACTACACCATTATTAGATATACATCAACTAAACAGTTGTGTTATTAGTTGAGGTTGCTGTTGGAACAGTTAGTAAGATTGTGCCAGTAGATCCAAATCCTGTCACTTGACCTGTATTAGCATTATTTTCTGCTATTGCATTATCATTCAGTCCGCCAATTAAGCCAGCAGATAAGTTTCCAGAAATTACGCTTGTATTTTTATTACTTATTGCTTTAGATGTATTACCCATTCTATAAATAACACCAGCTGAGTTGTCTCCTGAAACTGTTCCGTTATTTATATTATCTTTTGCTTTTGCAGTATCACTTATTTCGAATATAATTCCCGAAGCATTATCTGCAGAAATCGTTCCATTATTTATATTTTTAAGCGCTTCAGAGTTTTCTGTTAAAAATTTAATTGTTCCCGTTGCATTTGCTCCTAAAACCTCCCCGTTATTTATATTCCCTTGCGCAACTGCAGTGCCTGATAATTCATTAGCAATGCCAGAGTTATCACCTGCTATTGAGCCATAATTTTTATTATCTTGAGCCAATGAGTCATCACGAAGCAAAGCTGTAATGCCAGCGGCTTCATCGCCCCATATTGTTCCAAAATTCTCATTCCTTAAAAGTTTTGATTTGCTTCTTAATACCCCAGAGATACCAACTGCACCATCGCCTGTGATCCCACTAAAGTTTTTATTATCTTCTGCTGTTGATGAATTTGCTAGCAAGCCGGCAATACCACTGGCGTTTTCACCTTCAATCGCTCCGTAATTTTTATTATCTCTGGCTTTTGAACCATTATATAATATAAACGCAATACCCGTTCCTTCTCTGCTAGTTATAGCTCCATTATTTATATTGTTTTCTATAGTTGAATTATCAGCAAACCAAACAACCCCTGTTGCACACTCAGTAGAAACTATAGATTTATTTTCTATGTGATGTATATGGCTATTTTTTGCAAACCCTACTAAGTGACTACCTATATGTGCGCCGCTATCATCAACAACAACATTGTTGGTAATTAGGTATGATATTTCTGTTGATTCAATATAAGGAAACAAACCGCCAGGTGCAGTATAATCTATACCACCAATATTTACTATTACTTGCGCGCCTACTGCTTGTTGTACAGTATAATTCAACAAACTTACAGGATGAAATTCTGTTTTCAGTATAGTATTACCAGATTTAGTAACTTTAACTCCTGCTATTTTAGTGTTTTTAATAGGGGCTGATAATGAACCATATTGATTAGTGATGACTTCCCCTTGAAAGTCTATATCATTAATAATTACTATTTCTGTTTTTCCGTCTTGGATTGCTTTTTTTAATCCCTCTGCACTGGTTACTATAGTAGCTATTTTAATATCCTGAAACTCATCTGTATCTGCCGTCATAATATCTATATCTCTTATTGGTGGTTGTGTTATTTTTCCTTTGATAGTGAAAGGTGAGTGAAGTTTGTTACTATTAGATGATATTGCGATACGAGTTCCTATGCTTAAATACCAATTATGTTTTCTTATTTTGTCATAACTATATTCTCCGCCGGCAACTAGCCAACGAAGAGGTTTATATTCTACTCTAGGCCTTACACCATTTACTTTCACACTATTTCTGCTAAAATGATAAAAACTTATATAAGCATTAATAGGTAATCTTGGGATCTTAGCTCCAGCCTCTACATCAAACCCTCCTAATATTTTTTCCACTCTGTTCTTCTTGCCAAAATAAATATTTGTATTGTCATGAACAACTCCATCTTGAGTATTAAGCGTAAATGTCTTTTTGCCTACAGGAAAGTAACCATTAATTCTAAACTCTCCAAATGTGTTAAGCAATTCTATGCCTCCTGTAATTTGGTGGCCGATATTATTGTTTTGGGTTTTTCTAGCATCATAAAATAAATAACTCCCAGCTATAAAAGGCACAGAGTTCATAGAGACAATATGACGATAACCTAAACCTAGATTACCTTCTTTTGTATCTTTAGAGGTAATAACGCCTATTGCATCTATATATAATAAATTTTTAGAAGTTCCATATAGTGAAGTAAGAATATTTAAACGTCCTATATGCCTAGAGCCTGCTTTGTATTCAGTTTGTATTTGATGGTAAAAGTAGGCATTAGAAATCAAGGGCCATACTAGTATAATCCCAGTAAAAAATGTTTTTAACAAATGTTTATTCAAATTTCAAAACCTACAATAATTGATTAAACTCACATGAAATACATAACTTAAATATAGTGAAGTATTTTTAAATTTGCCTAAGTTATTTAAAATAAGGGGGGGGGATATGTTAATAAATAATTCTATTTGGCATCATTTATAACATTGTGCTCAACTCAATAAATTGTTTAATTCACATTTGGAACTAGCCCTAAGCTTTTTCTTAATACTAACAAAATGTCCTTCCACCGTTCGTCTTGATATTCCTAATATTGTAGAGGTTTGCTGTGCTGATTTCCCTGAAATATATAGCTCAAAGCATTGGTATTCTCGTTCGGTTAATATCTTTCCTTTTTGTAATACCCCAGTTGTTTGAAATAAATAATTCATTTTATCTCTTTCAGATATATACGGATTATCTTCTTTTACAAAATACCCAGGTCGCATAGAGGCTATATTGAACTTATAGTCTTTATGATAATTGATAACATGTTTGCTTTCTTCTTTGAAAAACTGTAGTAGCTTTTTTACAGCTATAGAGTTATTTGCTAAAACATCAAATATTGCTAATGGGTTTGTGGAATTAAATAATGTTATTTGTTGGGTATGTTTATCTATCTGCTCTCTGATGTAGACCGATGTACATTTGAATCTTTCTTGATATACTCTTGAGCCTTCATGTCCAAACTGAGTTGAGAAAGTTTGTATTCTTGAAGTAAATTTCTCTATATATTGCCAATTACTTTGATACAGGAAGTATTTCTTGTATAGGGCTTCTTCTGCCACATCTGGTCTATTCGAGGCGTAGAAGCCATTACCTTCATCATCAAGGCGATAAATAGCAATTCTTCTTAACTCCCCTAATAGCAGATATGCTTTTGTTGATAAATCATTAAAATGTTTTTCAAATTTTGTTCCTCTGTTCCAATCTTCTTTGATTGACATAGCAAGCTCCTTTTAAGATTTCTTTAAAAGGGCATTGCTCCGCATTAATAGTAAAGACACCGTATCCTTGATAATATCTATTTGGGCAATACTCACCTATCACTCCACATAAAGACGATAGATTCCCCACAGACGAATGTGTTGCACGATTATTGCCCAACAATAGATATTTTTGTTCACATAGGTGAACTTCCAAGGAATATAGATATACCTGAACCATTTATATGCTTCCTGTTTAGAATTAAATCTAATCAAATAATTCTATTCATCAGAAAGATTTTTAAATGCTCTGGGATTTCTTCTATATTTTTTTGTACAATGCCTTTAGACATAAGTAACTCCAATTTAGTTATTTGTGTTCAGTGGAGCGTGGGAGGTACTAACTCCTGCGCTTCACGCTAATAATGCGGAGACAATACCGCCGATGCTTTAGCTGTTAAGTCACCAGCATCGGAGATAATCCTAAAATATAGTGTTTTTATTAGCAAGAAGAATACTATTACAAAATAATATTGTGCTTAACATATGGCTTTAAAGAACACTTATGAAACTCTAAGATCTTTGCATGATCTAAAATTCATGCATTGAAGTTTATTAAATACAATAAAACTTGGTTAAAGGCTCACTGGATATTATTTTTAATTTGTGAATATAAAAATTCTGGTGATAGATCTGCTCCATTTTCCCAACATATCGTGCCAATATCAGTATTAACAAAAACTTTATTAAAAAATTCTAAATCCCCCAATGGCTCAAATATTCCTTGGAACGGTATTAATTCCTCTAAATTAACATCACCACAACTTCCATCTTCAAAAAAAAGCTTTAACTTATATCCTTCTAAAACTTTTACCTTAACAATATCAGCATGTTCCAACATATTTACTCCAAGGGCGCTATTTTATTTAATTCCTGTAATTTCTCTGCTCTTTCCCAGTCATCCATTAATTCATTTTTATGCATACTAGCCCACTCTATGACTAAACCATAAACACGAGGCGGTAGTTTTCCACTCAATATCACTAAATTTTCAATTTCTATAGTTGCCTTATATTCACTATAGCGCACATGGAAATGCGGTGGATTATGATCTTTATAAAACATAGCAATTATAATACCAAAGAATCTGCTTATTTCAGGCATTTATTTTTCTCCATAAATTTTATTACTAAAAACAATCTGTATGTTTTTCTTGTTTTATTGTATCCCAAAAATTCTTTATGAAATAGGACTTTAAAAATTCTCTTGTTAGTGGCTCTTTAGTATATTTGGAATTTTTAATTTTCTCTGGAACTAAGCTATCTATTTCAGCGTCAGTTAATTTTGAATGCCACTTATCATATTCAATATTAATTAATTCTTTTTCTAGTTTCTCCCTATTTTCTTTCTCTCGTTTTTCTTGCTCTATTTTCAAACGGAGTTTTCTATCTTGCTGAGATTCGTAATTTTTTGGAGCATTATAAAATCCATGACCTCTCATTATACCCATAAAAAAAGATAATGGTGATTTCTTAATTTCTTTTGCTTTATTATTTTCTCGTAAATCAAAAACAAAATAATCAATTGAATTTTGTAGTTCATCTGGTGTTATTGAACCTAATTTAGATATTTGCAATACATGTTCTTTACTAAAACCAAAGTCTTGCAATAATTCAAAATTAATTTTTTCCCACTTTTCAGATAATTTAGTAGTAGTAGTAGTAGTATTACTACTACTACTAGTATAAGAAGTTGTTTCCGGTTTTGTATACACTTTGTTTACAGTTTCTATCGAAATACTGTGTATTTTTTCTTCATGTAAAATAGATCTAAAAAGAGTCGATTCCAATTCATAAATAGTCCAACCCCCCCTACCGTTTTGTGATTGAATCCTTTTTATCAGATTAGTTTTAACTAACCTTTGTATGGTAGTCTTTACTGTTTTTGTAGTAGTTTTACAGCAATTTGCTATGTATTCTAGTGTTAATGGTGTAGTTGTTTCTTGTTTGTTTTCTATGCAGTTTTTATGCATTATAAGAATAATAGATCTTTGTAATCCAAAGATCATTGAGATGTTATTTTTATCTAGAGAATTGCTTACAATTTGCTTACGGTTTGTTTCCAGTTTTGTATACACTTTGTTTACAGTTTCTGGTGGTTTGTTTACAGTTTGCTTACAGTTTGTTTCTGGTTTGTTTACAGTTTGCTTACAGTTTGTTTCTGGTTTGTTTACAGTTTCAATATGTAATTCTAAATTTTTTTTGTTAATTACAGGATCATCGAAAACCTTATTGTTAGAATATTTATCGTTTAATGGTTTTTGTTTAATTGGCGTTGCTTTTTGTATTACATAATTTTCAAATACGCCTTTTTTAAGTGCCATAGTTAATTTTCTCCAAGGCAGGCTATTTTACTCCAAAGCGAGGTTATCAATTCATAGTAATCCTGAGCAAATTGTGATGTTGGGGCATATTCAAGAATAGTTTGTTTACAAACTAGTGCTTCTTGCCCTTTTACAGATGTTCTTATAGGAAGTGGAATAATATATTTTTCAAACTTTGTAAGATACTGCCCATAGATCTGTTGGCTAAGAGAATTTCTCTCTAAAAGAGTAGGAATCATGAATACTTTTTGAGAATCCAGAGCCATTTTTTCTTGGAACTCAAAAATACTTGATAAATTTGTTTCAGAGGCATTATAAGCTAATAAATTACAGCCTAGAGGGCAAATCACAGTATTAGCTGAAGTTAGAGAATTTTCTATTAAATGATTCCAACTTGGACCATTATCAAAAATAATCACATCATAGTCATTTAAAAGAGGAAGTACTTTATCCTTAAATACATATTCTCTCCTTGTTTGCTGATTGAGCCATTTGTCTAGTGCAACTAGATCGTGAGTTTCAGGTATAAAATCAAGAGTAGGAAGATTGGTTTTAACAATAACATCTCCTAGAGGAGCATTTTCTACTAGAAGATGATATAGACCTAGAGTCATTGGTCTGTCATTCAGAGTAGTGATTTCATGCTTGTCCATAATTACATCTGTAATAGAGCATTCAAAATCTGCTCCTATGACTAGTGTCCTTACACCATTTAAACCCAATACTCTAGCTTCATTAAAAGTGGTGGTGGTTTTTAATACACCGCCCTTCTGAATATATTTACAAATAACAACTTGTTCTTTAGGCCTTTTGAGAAATCCAAATTTCTCTCCAATTGAAGGTATTTGTTCGTTTGTCCATTTTCTAACATTTATTTTTCCTCTTTGTTCTCTATGCGCTGTGGGAATATATTTTTTTTCTTCTGCGTTATATAAAGATTGTAAAGAAATGTGATTATCATCAAATCGAAAAACTTTTTTTATATAACTGCTAGTCCAAAATTGTTGCATAAATATCACATATATGTTTTTTTATTGTTTTTGGCATTAAAACATATATTTGTATTGTTCACAATAAGTATATATTTCTTCTTTGCGCAGAACTGTTAATTTTTTTATTTGAGATTTTTTGTTTTAATAATATTTGGTTGCAATTTATATAAATATTCTTCATAGAACATTGCTCATTTAGCAGTATTATATGGCTTTGTATGCGGGACGACCAAAAATAATAGCTAAAGCAAATAAAAGTCGCTCAGAAGCCCGTTAATGACCGCTATAATCGTAATTAGTATTGAGTGTTAGAACATAAATTAATATTTAATTTATAATTGTTGCTAATTGTCGTACCGTACCACGGGATGCCCAGAACTTGTACAGTGCATAAGTACGCATTCTGATTTTTTTAAATGAACATAGAATAACCAGCTCTAGCAAGCGCATTTACACATTGTTTCGCAACGCTGTGCGTTCTGTGTAATTAGTTTACTTAAGGATAAATATATTACATGCTTATTGGTGAGCAATTAATTGCCAATTCATTATTATTCTGGATAGCGCACTTATACACTGCTGTGCAGTGCGTGCGTTCCACGTTAGATAAGCATAAGTAAATTTCTTTTAGGAATCCTCGCAGAAAGCTCACCTAATGTAATGCCAAACCTATCAAAATCATTAAAAACATGAGTTATATATGACCATTTAAACTTATAGACCCTAAGCCTAAGAAATGACACACCACCGTCACCGTTTGGCGGTATGAGTATTTGTTATAAATCAATTGTTTGTTCGAGACCATGAAAATCCCAATTTTTCCGACCATGACCAAAATCACTAAAAAGATAAATGCATTTTACAAATAATTAATTAATTCTGATTAATTCCAAATAATTCTTAACCAATTGAAAGTTATATATAATTTAAATAATTAAATTATCGATAATAAAAAAATAAATATCGATAAAATAATTAAATAATTCTGCTAATCTCTTAACTGATTGAAAACATTATAAAATATCAATAAATAAAATATCGATATTAAATAATTAAATAAATACCCCTTGTGGTAAAGTAGTGAAGTGTAAAAAATAAATGTTAATATATTGCACAGAAGATTTTGCTGAAAATAATCTAGTTTTTTAGTAGTGTTTTGTTCATTATGTACACACAAAATATGTGTAAGTATGTTCCGCCTAGTATTTGTCTTTGCTATTGGTAAATCCCAAATTTTTATACATTAGTAATGCAAAAATGTAATTGCTTACTTGTCAAAGCAAGAACTGTTGGAACAACAGTTAA
>JANQLB010000082.1 GCA_028280805.1 Tissierellales bacterium | reverse complement strand
GATATTTGACATAAAAAAACCTATATGAAGGGCAAAATAATAGTCAAATACTCTTTGTTTATATAAAATATATAGTACGCCCATACCTACCAATGCAATAATAGAAAAAATATAGTATGTATTTTTGTTAAATTTATTAAAGTTTTTTCTAGTAATTTCAAATGCAAATTGTGTTAGATAATAAACCAATCCTATACTGGTAACTAATAGCCCAAGCATAATAAAAACTCTAAATGATTCAGGATAATTTAATAAATTGATGGCAAAGTAATAATTTAGAATATCTAATAGCACATATGCTGATAAGAACAAATCTGAATATATTAGGTACTTTAAGATACTTTGCTTACCTTTAATATAATAAAATGACCCTAGTATGATTGCCCCAATACTTGGAACAAAGAATATTATGAATAGTAATAATATAATGTGCTTCACCTAATCAACTCCTTAATATATCATTGGGACAATTGTTTTTATATACAGTTTTCTTCACCATTTCCGTATTTATTAATAGCATAATGAAATAATAGGGCTAATATTATGCTTTCCTACCTTGTTTTTTAATCTTTTCAATACTAAAATTTTTTCCACCTAACAATTTACTGTAAAATTCAAAGTTAAGACGGTGATACTCTACAGACTCAGCCATAGCATCTATAAATAATTCTTCACTTCCCTTTTAGTCATAGATTTTACTATAAATAAATAGCCCCTCTCTAACCTTAACATCCTCACCTCCTAATTAGTTCTATAGTTTCATTTCGACTTTTTAAGGTATTTTCCTTCTTAATATAGACTTCTATTGACCTTTAAGTTAAATCTTTTTAGTTTTTACTAAGAACTCTGAACTTTGTTTCTACTGTAATCGAAAATTATTCTCAAATAAATCTTGACAATGAAATCAATCCTTGCTACAATTAGTTCGTACAAACTAATTAATATTAGGGGAGACTGAAAATGCTTAAAAAGAATTTAGCGTTATACTTGTTTGGATCAAATACTTCTATTTTTGGTGATGTAATCCTTACCACGGCTTTAGCATTACATATTATGAAAATAACAGGATCACCAGGTGCTTTTGCTGCAATTATGTCGATGGCTTTTTTACCTAGGATGTTGTTTACTTCATTTTCTGGAGCTATAGTAGACAAGCTCAACAGTAGAAAGCTAATGATTTTCCTTGATTTACTCAGAGGTGTTCTATTACTTACTTGCTTCATAAATGGAGATTATTCTAAGAATATGGTTATTGCCCTAGTGGTGACTTTCGCTGCCATCGATACTTTTTTTGTACCAGCGTCCATTACAATTATTCCTAATCTTTTTCACAAGGATTATATTAGTAAAGTTAATTCTCTGGATCAATCCATTAGAAGTTCAGTTAACGTAATCTCTCCATTAGTTGCTAGTATCATATATGCTACTGGTGGTTTAGGCATTTTACTAATTATTGATGCCATCACATTTTTACTTTCTGCTGTTTCAGAGTACCTCTTAGAGTTTACTGAGAAAATTGCTAAAGATAAGAAAAAAGGCTCTATGGTGAGCAGTATGTCAGATGCTGTTAAGGTTATTTTTGGAGATAAAAGAGTCGCATCACTCATTTTTAATGGAGCATTATCACATTTGTTCCTATTTACTTTTATTGAAGTAGGGATGATTAGTTTATTGATGATTACTTTTAACAAACCAGAGTTCCATTATGGTATTCTTCAAGCTGTTATTTCTGTCAGTGCAATTATTTCATCCATTATCGCATTTGGTGTTAGAAACAAAAAAAGTATATCAGAGCATATCAACCTCGGCATTATTGGGATGATCGTTGCAGTAGTTCTATTTATTCCAATAACAATGGAAGCCTTTAGAGATTTTATTGAATCATTTGAATTTATGCCAGTTATTTATTTGTCAATTGCTTGTTTCGTAATGTTTATGTCATTTGGGTATTACGCAGTTTTCTTTAGATCATTTTATCAATCTGAAGTGCCTAAAGAGTATCTAGGTAGATTCACTTCAATCTTCATGATGCTAACAGCAATATCTAGGATTGCCGGTCTTTTCATTTATGGCCAGTTGTTTGAGTATAACTTGATCTATTATGCTATTGTTGTGTTAGGTGCTGGTATGATTATAAAACTATTAGTACATATTCCATTCATTTCCTTTGCTAAACGGGATTTAGAAGAAGAACATTAATCATTATTGACACAAATTTTTCTAAGTGTTAGAATTTAATAGAGTGAAGGAAGGTGTTCTTATTGAAACTCTATGAATTAGTTGATGGTTTTCTGCATAAAACTTACCAAATCGTAAAAGAAGAGAAAGAAAAACAAATACAAAATGAAGATTTAACACATATATCATATGGACAGTTTAACGTTCTTTATTGGATTTTTACACTTAAGAAACCATCCATAAAAATGCTGGCAGAAGCAATGGAGGTTAGTAAATCAACCATGACTGTTCATATTCAAAATCTTGAAAAAATGGGTTTGGTATATAAGGAAACCTCAGAAAAAGATAGACGGTTTCAAGTGGTAAGAATTTCTGAAAAGGGTAAACGTATTGAAGCGGGTGAAAAAAACGCTTATAAAAAAATTGCTAACATACTTGAAGAAGAGCTATCCAGTGAGGAGATTAAAGTTCTTAGTAAAGCCCTTGAAAGGGTGACCATGTTAGACAATAATATTAAAAATGATTAAGTTATTAACAGGATCTTGCAACAAACTTTGCTAGATTCTGTTTTTTTATACAAATGAAACAAAAGGGGTCACTCCAAACCGTCCCCTCTTGCAGAAAAATCACGAAAGCTTGAGCAAGATAATGCCATCTCACTTTACATCAGAACCTTTAAAAAAAATCCCACTTTACTTGAACAATTGGACGATACCGTTTGGATGGTGATGGCAGAAAAAGCTATTATTCACAAGGATAAAAGAATTACATTCAAGTTCTATAACGGAACAGAAATCACAGTCGAGGAGTAAAATCCTCGGCTTTTTACATAAGAATGAAGAGAAGATTATATCAAAACAATGGGAGTGGGAACAAAAAAAGTTTGCAAGTGATATTTCTCTTGGTGATTGGAAAATAAAACCCTTTAAGGATGAATTAAATCAAGTAGAGAGAGTACAAAAAAGATGTGTACCCAGATTAAGGATGAGAAACAGCAAGACAAAGCAAAAACGAAAAATCAAGAAAGGTAAATTGAAAATATTTTATGAATACTTGTGATAGTTTTGAAAAACTTCTTGACAAAAATATAGTAGCCGTGATATGATTGCACTGTTATCGATTGCACTGTTATTGATGTTGTGAGGAGGTTTAATTTGGCTATAAAAGATAAAACCATCGACCCTAAAATATTAATATCTGCTAAAAAAGAATTTTTAACTCAGGGCTTTGAAAAAGCATCTATTCGCAAAATATGCAGAAATGCACAGGTTACGACAGGTGCATTTTATACAAGGTATAAGAATAAAGATGAATTATTTTCAGCTGTTGTTGCGGATACTTTAGAGGCAATAGAAATGATGTATACAAGGGACGAAAGTCCTACATTTTCGCAAAATCAAGAGGGTGAAGTTGAGATTGGATGGTTGCTTACTGTTGATGCAATTACAGAGATAGTGAACTTTATTTACGATAATTATGACGGTATGCGTCTATTGCTCTGTTATTCTTCCGGCTCGTCTTACGAGAATTTTTTGCATATTTTTACAAATAAAAGCACCAAGCTTCTGTTAGACTACTTTAATAATGTAAAAGATCTAAACTTTAGCCTTGCTGTAGACGAAGAAGAATTACACATTATACTAACTGCTTTTTGGGCATCAATGTTTGAACCGGTTATCCATGGGTTCTCGTATGAAAAGGCATTGAGTTATAGCAGAGTGCTTGCAAAGTTCTTTAATTTTGAAGCAATAGTAAATATTTATTGATTTATTACTCTTAGGTGTTTTGCCTAAGAGTTATAAATAAACCATGAGTTAGACTATGTTAACAATTGACTTATAATTTTATTTTAGGAGGCAATTATGAATCAAACAAAAATGAAAACAAAAGATCTAATTTTGGCTGGTGCATTCTTGGCACTTTATTGCGTTGTATCTTTAGGAGTTATAATGGTATTAGGATTTACACCAATTACTTTTCTGTTAGTACCGCTTATTGTACCTATAGTTGTGGGTCCGGTTTTTAGCTTATATCTATCCAAGGTACCAAAATCTGGTGCAATTTTAATACTTGGAATAATTGTTACGCTTCTCTCTAATTCTACCGGATATATATATGGGATTATCTTTGGTGCTATCGCTACAGTTGTCGCAGAACTTATTGCTAAGGCAGGAAAATACAAATCAAAACAGATGTTCTCCATCAGTTACATGGTATTTTCTCTGATATACACAACGCCTTATATGATGATGACATTAGCAAGAAATGCTTTCATGGAAAAAACTGCAATGATCTCCGGACAGGAATTTGCAGATGTTTTAGCTTCCTTTGTTCCGAATTGGATTTTTTATGCACTGATAGTATTAGCTTTGATTGGAGCTGCAATTGGCTCGTTCTTTGGTCAAAGGGTTATGAAAAAGCATTTTGAGAAAGCAGGTATCCTTTGATGTCTGCAAATTCGTATAGACAAGCATATTTATATATAGATCCACGAACAAAAATGCTACTCGTCCTTTGTTGTGGCACACTTTTTAATGCGCAAATGGGAATGGTAGCAGAGATTGCTGTGTTTTTCGTGGTTTTTACCATTGGATTATTTGTTCATGGAGTTAAAAGTGCAGCTAAAATTTTTATTTTTTATAGCTTAGCAGGTTTGTTACCTTTAATACTATTACATAGTATAGAAGGTTTTATGACTATTTTTTTTACTGCCCTATCAACACTCGTACTTATCTTTACTCCAGCAGTTTATGCTTTAAATATAATTACTAAAACTACCACTGTAAGTGACAGCGTAAGTGCTCTTAGAAAAATGCATTTATCTGATAGTGTTGTTATTCCTATAGCTGTATTCTTTCGTTTTGTACCTACTTTAAAAGAAGAGTGGCAAAGCATTCGCAGTGCCATGAAGTTAAGAGGAATAGGTACATCTTTTTTTAATGTGGTGCGAAGGCCTATATTGAACATGGAATATGTACTAATTCCACTTATGATGTCTACAGCGAATATAGCAGAGGAATTAGCTGCCGCATCAATGAGCAGAGGGCTTGCAAAGGGAGTTAATAGGGTGCCAATTTCAGAGGTGAAATTTCGTGTTGCTGACTATATTATTATAGTTGGCTTTCCTGTTATGCTTGCCATTCTATACAGCCTGAAACAAAAAGGAGTGATAGTATGATAAGCATAAAAAATGTTAGTTATTCCTATCTGTCAAATGATGAGCTGGTTCAAAACTTAAAAGACATTAATTTAGAAATTAATGCCGGAGAAGTCGTAGTTTTATGTGGGGAAAGCGGCTCAGGAAAGACAACTTTAACTCGAGTTATAAATGGACTGATTCCCAATTTTTACGAGGGGGAAATGTCAGGAGAGGTGACTGTAGGGGGTCAAAATGTTACAACTCAAACACTTGAAACCACCTCAAAAACAGTAGGCAGCATATTTCAGAATCCAAGAAGTCAATTTTTTAATGTCGATACTACAGGTGAAGTGGTTTTTGGTTGTGAAAATCTTGCACTTCCAATAGAAGAAACCTTGAAACGACTAAAAGAAGTGAGTGATTTATTTGAACTCGAAAATCTATTAAATCGCTCAATTTTTGAACTTTCAGGTGGAGAAAAACAGCGTATTGCCTGTGCGAGCATTTATGCGGTACAACCTGAAGTTTTTGTTTTTGACGAGCCGTCATCTAACTTAGATGTCCACTCAATAGAGCTTTTGCGTAAAGCTATTGAAATTTTAGTTAAAAACAAAAAGACTGTTGTTATAGCTGAACATAGATTGTATTATCTTGCAGACCTTGCAACCCGGTATGTTTATATGAGTGAGGGAAAAATACAGTGCGAGTTCTCTCCTGCTGAAATGAAGTCGATTTGTCCCAAGCAGCGAAAATTAATGGGACTTAGAAATATTAACTTTTCAAACTTTAGTGAAAGAAAAGAAAGTGTAGCATTTAAAGAGTCTTGTTCGTCAAAACTGCATATAGAACAACTAAAAGTTAAGTATGAAAATACAATTGCACTGGATATCTCGGATTTGTCTATCCCCCTACACACGGTGGTTGGCATAGTAGGAGAAAATGGTGCAGGCAAGTCAACCTTTGTAAACGCTTTGGTTGGGCTGAAAAAAAGTAATGAGAATATTTTTTTAGAAAGTAAGCCTATTAAGAAGAAAGAGCGACTGAAAAAAGGCTTTATGGTTATGCAGGAAGTGGGACATCAGCTTTTTACACAAAGCGTTTCAGAAGAACTAAAGTTAAACATTCCCGAAGAAAATTACGACATTGTTGACGAGGTTATAGAAAAATTATCCCTAACCAAGTTTAAGGATAGGCATCCTATGAGCTTATCTGGTGGGGAAAAGCAAAGAGTAGCAATCGCAAGTGCCTTTTGTGCTGGGAAAGAAATCTTAATGTATGATGAACCTACCAGTGGCTTGGATTATAAAAACATGATAAAAACAAGCGAGCTTATAAAAGCAGTGTCACAAAAATCGAAGTGTTCAATTTTAATTACGCACGATTTGGAGTTTATACTGAGTTGTTGTGACTACATTGTTGAATTAAAGAATGGCTCAGTCGCAGATAGTTATGACTTAGATAAAGAAGGAATTAATAGAATTTGTGGGTACTTTAAAAAGTAACCAAATCCGAAGAAAAAGAGGAGGAAAGAAAACGGTATGAAAAAAATATTATCTTATGCGGGGAAAGATAAAAAATATATTTACAGTGCAATTATGCTACTGCTTTTTTCTACAATATGCGGCATAATACCCTTTTTCCTGCTTAATACCATTATAGTAAGGCTTATTGAGGGGCAGTTTGTTTTGGGTGAAGCCTTAACGATGATACTTGGCATTGGGCTGTGTTTGCTCATGAAAACTCTGTTTTATGGAGGGGGATTAGGGCTTTCGCATTTAGGTGCGTTTAATATACTTTATAATATAAGAAAATCTTTTTCTGAAAATATGGCTCGCCACCCTATGGGGCATATTATGTCTGAAGGAA
>JANQLB010000081.1 GCA_028280805.1 Tissierellales bacterium | reverse complement strand
ATTTTCTTAAACAGTTTCCACTGTCTTTTTACATCTCAAAGTTATTTCTTAAGGATGTATTCATATGGCTTTGCACTGTTTAATTTTCAAAGACCAATTACTATCTTTTAATGTCATACTGTTTTCCAGTCGACTTCTAGTATTGTAACAAATCTTAGTGCTTTTGTCAAGTAATTCTTATAATTTATAATTCTTAAATACTAAATTCTACTACTATAGAACTCATAATTACTTTAAATTAGCTATTTTAAAAGCGACTTTTCTATGATAACAAATCTAAGTAAATTTGTCAACAGTTTTTTTATTGCTACTTTTTATAGAATAGAAGCAACTTTTAATACTTTAACATACTTAAAATATGTTGTCAATACTAAAATTTTTAATTGTTTTATCTATGGAAATATAATAGTAATGTATCAAAAGATTAAGTTAGATAAAGCAAGAATTAAGTTTATGTGAAGTTTAACTTTATCTGAACATGTGGTTCTCTTATCAGTGTAATTATAATTTTCTACTCTTATCATCAGGATCAAAAGTATTAGTGTTGTAAGCTGTTGCAAAAATGGTTATAGCAAATTTATTATATCCCTATCATTATATTTTATTCTAAAATATAAGACTAATTTTACAATACGAAGTATTCAAACTTTAAATAAACCAAAAACGTCTAATAGGCGTTTCACCTATTAGACGTTCTTTATAGCATTGAAAGATTAAACTAATTCTTTTCCTCTATTTAACGCTTTAATATTTATATCAACATATTTTTCTTTAACTTCTTCTCTAATTACTTCTTCCCAATCAATTTCATCTAAATCTAAAGCCTTCACTAAACTTCCAAGCATTACGATATTTTGAGTCCTAACATTACCCAACTCTTTTGCAACCCCAATAGCATTAATAACCGTAGTTTCTTCTACCTTTTTCTTTAAGTCTTCTAATATACCATCTGGATATTCCGCTTCACCAATTAAAATCGGTACAGATGGGATTGCATAATCATTTACAACTATTTTCCCACCCGGCTTCAAATGGTCTATCCATCTTTGTGCTTCCATCATTTCAAAAGCTACAATTATATCAGCCTGACCTTCTCCAATGATTGGCGAATAAACTTTTTTACCATATCTTATTTGGGTAGTAACACTACCTCCACGTTGTGCCATGCCGTGCACCTCTGACATCTTTACATCATATCCAGCTTTTATCAATCCTGTAGCTAATACTTTACTAGCAAGAATAGTACCTTGCCCTCCAACGCCTACTAATAGAATATTTTTCGTTTCTGTCATTTTATTCACCTACCTTCTTTATTGCATCAAATGGACAAATTTGAAGACAAACGTCACATCCAACACACATTGTATCATCAATAATAGCTCCTGTTCCTTTTTCAAATGAAATTGCAGGACAACCAGCTTTCAGACAAATCTTACATTCCTTACAAACATCACTTTCAACAACACATTCCATTCTATTTAAGCCGTATTTGTCAATTTCATCCTGATTTGACTTCTTTAATACACATGGATATTCAGTAATGATAACAACAGGCTCATCAATTTCCATTGCTTTGTCAATAGCAGCCTTGGTTTCTTTAAGGTTTAACGGATTTACTTTTTCAATATGCTTAACTCCTATTGCCTCACAAATCTTAACTAAATCTATTTGTTCCGCAACTTCACCCATTAGAGTATATCCAGTCCCCGGATTCTCCTGATGACCAGTCATTCCGGTTATTCTGTTATCTAAGATAATTGTAGCTGCATTACCTTTATTATAAACTATATCCATTAAACCAGTTACTCCTGAATGGAAGAAAGTAGAGTCACCTATTATACCAAATACTTTTACATCTGTTTTGCCGTTTATTTCATTTGCTTTTGCAAATCCATGACCAGCACTAATACTAGCACCCATACAAATACAGGTATCCATACATGATAATGGAGGTGCTGACCCTAAAGTATAACATCCAATATCACCGGTTACAACTACGTTTTTCTTTCTGCTCAATTCGTAAAATAATCCCCTGTGTGGACATCCTGCACACATTGTCGGAGGTCTACCTACAATCTTTTCTTCATTTTTCTCTATAACTTCTCTTTTTTCTCCTAATATTGCTTCTGCTATAATATCCGGATTTAATTCTCCTACATTAGGTATTAACTCTTTGCCTATAACCTTAATCCCTTTAGCTTTAATTTCTGTTTCTAAATATGGTTCTAATTCTTCAATTATATATAAAGTTTCCACTTGATTAGCAAATTCTTCAATTTTCTTCATTGGAAGAGGAAAAGTAAATCCTAGTTTTAGGTATGACACATTATCTCCAAAAACATCCTTAGAATACTGGTAAGTTACACCTGAAGTAATAATACCAATCTTCTTATCATTCCATTCAATTCTGTTTAATGGTGTATTATTGCTATATTCCTCAAGTTTCTTAAGTTTATCTTCAACAATAACATGTAACTTTCTACCATTAGCTGGAGTAGCTACATATTTAGGAATATTCTTTTTATATTCTTTCATTTCGACTTTTTGTCTGTCTTCTAATTCTACTAAACCTTTACTATGACATATTCTTGTAGTTAATCTTAAAAGAATAGGAACATCAAACTGTTCGCTGATTTCGTAACCAATCTTAACAAAATCTTTAGCTTCTTGACTATCACTTGGTTCTAACATTGCTACTTTAGATGCCTTTGCATAGTATCTATTATCCTGCTCATTTTGAGAACTGTGCATTCCCGGGTCATCTGCTGAAACCAAAATACATCCTCCATTTACTCCGGTATATCCGAATGTAAATAGGGCATCTGCTGCAACGTTAACCCCTACATGTTTCATTGCTGCTAATGTTCTAGCACCAGCTATTGATCCACCAATAGCAACCTCTAAAGCAACTTTCTCGTTTGGTGCCCACTCTGAATAAATTTCTTTATAATTTGCTACATTTTCTAATATCTCCGTACTAGGAGTTCCCGGATATGCAGAAGCCAAAGTAACTCCAGCCTCATAAGCACCACGAGCTACTGCTTCATTACCTGTTAAAAGCCTTTTCATCTACTTTACACCCCTTTATATTTTTTAAAAAGCTATATTATATAGATATACAGTTCCTAATGTTACTTTGTTAATGTATCTATTTATTAGATGCAATTAAGCTTCCCAAAGCTATAGAATTAAGCTTAGATTGATGAGTATCTGATCTAGAAACAAGTACTACTGGTGCTTTAGCTCCCATAATTATACCCGCAGAACCTGCATTGGCAAAGTAAGTCATACTCTTACCGATACCATTTCCTGTTTCAATATTAGGAACTAAAAGTATGTCTGTATCACCCGCAACATCACTCTTATATCCCTTAATATTTGCAGCCTCATAAGATACAGCTAAATCCAGTGCAATAGGACCATCTATTATTACACCTTCTTCAAATTGTCCCTCTGCACACATTTTCTTCATAGCATCAGCATCTACAGTAGCAATCATTTTAGGATTTACTTTTTCTTTAGCAGCTAGAGCTGCAACTTTCACCTTTTTAGCACCTAAAGCTTTAGCAACTCTTATTGCATTTTCTGCAATCTTTACCTTTTGTTCTAATGTTGGTTCTAAATTCATACCTCCGTCAGTTAAGAAAATCAGCTTATGATAGGTAGGTATATCATATACCATAACATGACTAAGCAGGCTATCTGTTCTTAGTCCATATTCTTTGTTTAATACCTGTTTTAAAAGAATTGAAGTATCAATTAATCCTTTCATAATAAAATCTGCTTTTCCTGAACTAACATATTTTACTGCAATTTCTGCTGTGTCATTTAATTCTACTGCATTAATTTTTTCATAACCATCAATACTAATTCCTAATTCTTGTGCTATTTTTTGTGTTTGCTCAATGTCTCCTATTAAAATAGGTTCAACAATTTCTTTTTGTGCAGCTTCAATTACAGCCTTTAAAACCTCATGATCTTGACAAGCTGCAACAGCTAGTCTTTTGGTTGATCTCTCTTGAACTTCTGTGAGTAAGTCAGCCAAACTCTTTATCACTTACATTCCTCCTTTATATTCAACTATATTTTGTATATTTGAATGTTATTTATTTAACAAAAAAACCTTTTCCCAGTCATATTTTATCATATAACATATAGTTTTTTCAAAGTAATATTTAAAAAGAGTATGGAAAAACTACTCCATACTCTTTTGTATATATTTTAATTGATCCATACAAGCCCTTATTATTTCGTCATCTGAATTAATTTTATAGGCTTTGCTTATGTCTTCAGCCCCCCTGTCAATATATCCGTTATGAAGGTAAGCCATTCCTCTATTGCATAAAATCTCATAATTGTCAGGATTAAGACTTATTGCAGTGTTAAACTTATCTATAGCTTTGTCAAAATTACCTAGCTGCACAAAACATAGACCTAATTCATTTAAAGAATCTACTTGATTAGGATAAATTGCAAGAACCTTCTCAAACCTTTTTCTAGCTTCAACAAATTCACCCATTTGCCTATATCCAACACCAATCATAAAGAGTAGATTCCACCAATCAGTATATTTTTCTTCAAGAGGTAAAAGTTTCTTTAGTCCTTCTTTAAATCTACCTTTTAAGATGTCAGAATATCCTTCTTCATAAGTAACATCATCTTTAATAGCTGATAACTGCTGACTAACATCTTCTATTATGTCTTCATTATTATCTATTTCTATTAATTTCTCCCACATTATTCTAGCTTTTCTAAACTGCTTATAATGCTTATAGTGATACCCAAGTCTATAATATGCAGTAGTAAATGCAGGGTCTATATCTATAATCAATTCATAATGTTTGGTAGATTCCTTTAAAAATATATTTCCTCTTTGAATATCCTTGTTTTTAAAATATTTTCCTGCTTTTTCTTCTAACACCAAAGCATAATTATAAAGACCAATTGTATTGTCTGAATCAATATTAACCAGACAGCTAAAATAAATCATGGCTTCATCAAAGTTATTGTTTTGAGAGTATTTTATACCTTTATATAATATATAACTTTCAATTTTTTCATCATAAATATATAGTATTTTTTTGTACTCATTAAAAAACTTAAAATCTGCGTCTACTCCTAATGTATAGATTATTCCTTCTATAAATGATTTCACCTGCAATTCGTCTTCCGCTCTACCTGTCCTAATTTCATTTAAAAGCTCATCTATAACAATAGGTAAAGGAATGTTTTTATCTAATCTATAGCCATTAATATCAATAAATGAATCTTCCTTTAATTCGATAAAGGACAAATTCTCTGTTTTCTGTTTTAGATATTCTTTTACACTTTTTATCATTAAATCACCTATACTATAATATTTTATGAAAAATTAAATCATCTACATATTGATTAGTTTTTTTATCTAAATGGTGCATATGTACACACCCTGATAATGTAAATCCACATTTTAATAATGTACTAACTGAAGAAGTGTTATCACTATATACATACGCTCTGGCTATTTTAATTCCATTTTCCTTTAATTTATCCAATGCATAATTAGTTAAACCTTGACCTATCTTTTTTCCTCTATATTTTTTAGAAATTGCGGCAGTTAAAAAACATGAATGTTCTCTTCCGGGTTTTCCTCTTTTACCCCTAAATACACCTAATATCTTATTATCTAGCTCAGCTAAATAAATATATATATTAAAATCTTTTATCCACTCTTGAATTTCTTCTTTTTTGCTAACTCTACTAAATGATACTAATGAACCTTCATTATTCAATTCTTTAAAAAACTCTACAGTCTTTTGAATATCTTCTTTATTAAAACCTCTGTAAACTATCTCCATATATCTTCACCTTGTCCTTATTTATACATGTTTCTCATAAACATTCTTTTTCTCCTTGTACTGGTGCTAAGTATTTCAAAGAGTATCCCTCTATAAATCATAGCAAAAGATATAATAGCAAGTGCTAATATTGATGTTAATATTTCTACAAAAGATAATCCCGAAATAAAAGCAAAGTTTAGAGAGAATATTTTAGTAAATGTCATTCTCAAACCAAAAAACAATACTCCAATAAAAACTATATTAGGTAAGAACCATTCTATCCAATTTTCTTTTACAAAGCTAAAAGCATAAGAAAAATTTTCACCATAAGAATAGTGTTTTTGATAAATCGTTTCTGGTAGTGGATTTAATAAAATAAAACCAAGTAAATACAATATGATATATAGTACTGATGGGGGTAATACTCCTCCAATTATTGGCATAATAACTCTACCTAATAGCATATCTACAATCCATATGATAAATAAACTAATGTAAATCTTTCTTAAATAAGCAGTAAAACCATACTTAAAATCTTGAAAGCTAAACCTTCCGTGCTTTACTATTTTAAAGATAAGGTAAAGATAATTAGATAATATAGCACTAATCATTAGAAATAAAACAATTCCTGTAAAAAATCTAAGTACAAAGTTAGTACTAAACAATCCTATAATTGTGGTTGCTATAATGCCTAAGATAGAGTAAACGATACCTGTAAAAAGTATAGGCCAGTTCTTAATAAGAAGATGTGAGGTTTTAGTTAATGATTTTTTGTTTATATAATACAAATCTTTAAAAATGTTCAAAAAAATCACTCCTTTATGTGATAAAATTCTTTTGTAACATCGACTACATTACATTTATTCAGAGGCTTTTGAGGGGTATATTCAAATAATATAACCGTTTCTAGTTTTTTAACACAGGAAATATCATAGTTCATTTTTATTAACTCTAAAATGTTTATTTTGAATTTTTCAAAATGAATATCTTTAATAATTTTTTTAACAGAACTTTCTTTATAATTACTTAGATATTTTAATATATTATCTTCATTTTGTAAAAAAACATGTCTTTTAGTCTGTATATCTTTGTAATCAAATGATTGTAAGTAGTTAGGCAGGTTAGAATTATTACTGTTGTATAAAAAATCAAATTTCAATATTTCCGTAAAAACCTCCATGTTGATTGATACCTTATCATTATAAAATTCAAAGATTTTTTTATACAAGCCTTTTTCACTATGGTGTCTAATGTGATACTCCTTACTTTCCCAGTATATACTAAACTCTTCATAAAAATCAATTGGGCTGTTATAAAAATTTGTAATAATAAACTTAATTGTATTTCTAAAAGCTGCTTTATTTCCATAACCTTCAACTAATTCTTCAATTATCTTCAATCTAAGAATTTCATCGTAACTAATATATGAATTTTCTAATACCTCATATGGAGGGGTATCAGCAAACTTATAGCCAAAATCATCCTTATTAGTTCTTAGTTCTGAACCTTTAAGCAGCTTTAAAAATCCAAGTTGTAACTTATCTCCATCCATATTATAAACATCATTAAATGATTTTCTAAATGTATTATAATCCTCATAAGGAAGACCCGCAATTAAGTCTAAATGCTGATGGATATTTTTATATGACTTTATCTTTTTTACAACCTGACTAATCTTATCAATATTTGTAGTCCTGTTAATTGCTTTTATAGTTTTAGGATTAGTAGACTGAATACCGATTTCAAACTGAAATAACCCCTCTGGTACAGTTTCTAAAAAATCTAGAATATCTTTATGAAGCAAATGAGCTGTTACCTCAAAGTGAAAATTAATTAAGCTTTTACTTTTCTTTGTTTCTTCAATTAAATATTTCATTATTTCTAAAGCATAATCCTTTTTAGAATTAAATGTCCTATCTACAAATTTAACTTGTTTAACCCCAGCAGATATTAATAAACTCAAATCTTTTTTTACTCTTTCTAAGGAAAAAAATCTTACTCCACTTATTGTAGATGATAAACAGAATTTACAGTTAAAGGGGCATCCCCGGGAGCTTTCATAATACACTATTTTATTTTTATAAACATCCAGATTATCATTAAAGGGAGTGTTAATAGTGTCAAGATTACATATTAATGGTCTTAAAGGGTTCTTTATAATCTTTTGATGTTTAATATCTCTATAAGCAATACCTCTAATATCGTTGAATTCTTTAAATCCTTTATTTAGTTTTATCAATAACTCTTTAAACGTTTCTTCACCTTCTCCATATATAATAAAATTTATGAAATCATACTTTTTAAGTATCTTTTCACAATCAAATGATACTTCAGGGCCACCCAGAATTATTATCAAATTTGGGTTTACTATTTTTAAAATCTTAGCTATTTCTAATATGTTCTTTATGTTCCATATATAACAAGAAAAAGCTATCACGTCAGCTTTTTGTTTGAAAATTTCTCCAGCTATGAAATCAACATTTTGATTAATTGTGTACTCTTGAACAGTAATATCTTTAATATAATTCTTACAATGACTCTTTAAATATCTAATTGAAAGAGATGAATGTATAAACTTTGAATTTAGTGTTGTTATTAGTGCCTTCATTTTTTTCCTTCTTTCTTATACTTACTTAACTCCAAACCATACAACATCTCCATATTTTTTAAATCCAATGGACTCAGCTAAAGCAACGGAAGCAGTATTGTTATTGATTATATGTACATAAGGAGTCTTATTATTGTTTATTACCTTTTTTGCTAAATCTATACTTACAGATGCTGCTATACCCTTGCCTCTATGTTCTTTTTTTGTGAACATAATCCCCATAGAACCATCCTCTCTAACCATTGCCCATGAAATTGGATTACCGTAATCATCAAAGACAGCAGATGAAAGTCCAAATGTTATTCTTTCTCTAATATACTCAATTGAAGTATCGTCCTTATATGTAAAAAACTCATTTACAATCTCAGCATCTTCTATCCTTAATTTCTCAACTTTATAGCTACACTTTGAATTTTTCAGACTTTCTTTATCCATATAATATAAAAAACAATGTTCTTCCCAATCAATCTCGTAGCTTTTAATTATAAAATCATAATATTTTTTTAAAATACCTCCAAATATATCTCCTTTTTTATAATTAAGGCTTTTTATCATCTCAAATGCTATTTTATCATCAGTTGAATAAGGTATATACAAGTCGTTGCACTTAAGTATAAAACCTTTAGGATTACTTAAATCATCAACTAATATCTTAAAATCTTTTTCGTTTTCCATTAAATTAATAACGTTAATAGTTGCAATCTTATCACTCCTAATAAGCTTGTCTACTATATTTTTATCTATGGTTGAATACATAACCAGCCTCCCTAAATCAATTAAGTTAATTACACAATTACAAATAATTTCATGATATTTTATAAGTATTATAACATATTTAACCACATAATTTTAAAAAATCTAAGATTAAAAATAACCTTAGATTTTTATAGACATCCAAACTACCGATAACCTAATATTTGTATATATCTAACTTCTTGATAGTAATAATTAGATAAAGGATAATCAAATCTATCATAAGTATGAGCTGCAATAAATATGTTTGACGGGTCTCTAGGTTCTTCAATTCTAATAATAACAGGACAGTGATCAAAAGTATCATCAGAACCAAAATTTATTTGAGCAATATCCCCAATTTGTATCTCATCAATAGTGCATAATCTTGCAACAGGTCCTCCGCCTTTATTATTTATCAAAAACTCATATAAATAGTTAACACCAGTCCATGCAGGAGCTCTATTTTGAACGTTAACGTAATACCATCCAGTCCATTTATCATAATTCATAGAGCATCCTCCTGCTCTTAAAACCTGAGAAGCAAAATTTGTGCAGTCTCCTCCTATATGTTCAAAATCATAGTATTTAGGGTTTCTATCTAACGCCCACCTCTTTGCATAATTATATGCTGCTTTTCTATTATAGGGAAAAACTCCTTTTTTATCTTTAATAAATTCTGCTTTCATATTGCCACCCCCTATTACATCTTATGAAATAGAAAATGACATAGAATATTAAAAATTCATTATTTCTTTGTTTAGTATTTTTATATTTTATTATATTTCCATTTACCTTTTCTAAACCAGTGCCATAGAATTGCCGATTCAACAACAACTGATAAGCTTATGGCTATCCACACTCCATTAGCCCCTATACCTATAGTGTAACTAAGTATATAAGCTAAAGGAAGCTTAAATATCCAATTCGCTACTAAAGAAGCAATCATAGGCGGAGCTGTGTTGCCTGCTCCTATAAATGCTCCTCCATATACTATAGTATATGCAACAGTTATTATACCTGCATAAGTTATTCTTAAATAATTAACTCCAATGTTTACAACAGCCATATCATCCTTAACGAAGAATAACATAAGATATTTGGCAAATATAAAATATGGTATCGCAAATACTATCATGTTTATAATAGCAAGCTTAACACCATCTTTTACAATATCCTCAGCTTCTTTTATGTTCTTCTTTCCAAGGTTTTGCCCAACTAAAACAGAAACAGCCATATTAAGACCTGTTAGGAATATAAACACAAAATTAAACATTCTTCCTCCAACAGTAAATGCAGCAACTGCATCTGTACCTGAATAGTTAGCTATTTTAAACATCAAAAGCCCGGTAAAGGGTCTAGAAACTGCTTGAATTGCAGAGAAAAAACCAATTTTTAAAATTCTAGACATTGTATCTATACTTAGTTTGAAGTTTTTAATTATTTTTGTGAAATTTCCATTTAGAAGCTTTTTATTTATAACATTAAACATAAACATAAACGCTACTATATTTGATATAGAAGTTGCTAAAGCTGCACCGTTAAAACCTAGACCTTTAAAAGAAAAAATACCATAAATGAGTACAGCATCTAAAACTATGTTTATAATATTCATAAGCCCAAAAATAAGCATTGGATTTTTAGAATCTCCTGTAGCTTGTAGTATTGCCCTTGCTGTAAGATTAAAGAAAGTAAAAGGTACACTTATAAGGACAAATTTTAGATAAAGAACTGCATATTCTGAAACAACCTTTTCTGCATTAAAAAGAGATATTATTTTTTCAGAAAATACAAAACAAACTATAGCTATAATTAAACCTATTAAAAAAGCCAGTACTAACGCATGTTCAGTTATTTTAACTGTTGCTTCTCTATCATCTTCTCCTGTTTTTCTAGATATAAGTGCAATTCCTCCAGTTGCAATTAGCTGAGAAAACATAATTATAACTCCTAGAACTGAAGTGCTAAATCCTGTAGCTGCAATCGCTTCTGTAATTCTAAGATTTCCTATAAACCACATATCAACTATTTGAAGCAAAGTCTGTAATATTTGGCTTACCATAAGAGGCCAAGCGAGATTCCATATTATTGATATTCTTTTTTCCTTTATGAGTCCTTGTAACATTATCTTCATCCTTATAAAGTTATTTATTTTGAATACAAATAACAATATTATATCATAGTAATTATATAAGGTCATTGTTTATATAAATGTTAGAAATTTTGGATATACTGTTTGATATAATATTTTTTAAACGATTATTAAAATCAGGTAAATTATGTTATAATAGCTTTATAAAGAGAATTTGAAGGGGGTAGTGATATGGCATATATGACAATTAGACAAATTAAACATCAAATGTGTATTAACAAGCTTAGAGAAATGGGTTGTAAAGTTGTTAATGTTCAAGGCGTAATGTTCTATGTTACTTATATGCTTGAAGATTTTAAAATTTCTTATATGTATCACATAGATACAGATAATACTTACTATTTAGAAAGACTTAAGCCTTATGTAGTAGCAGCCGGTAGTTTTAAAACAGAGGAGGAAGTTGTTAAAACTATTAAAATAGATATTGACCAGTTCAGAAACGCCAAAAAGAGTAAAAACTTCAATAAATTCATTGACGTTGATACACAGATTTCTAATACTGTACGAACCTTTGAAGATTTATTCCTCTATTACAATATTTCATCAGAAGATACTGAGATAATCAAGGATGAAATTATTAGAATTAATGATATGTTAAACGAGATTAGAAGCAGAAGTGAAAGAGTTTTCCATGAAAAAGACCCGGAAAGCTTTAAATAATTTTACAAGACATCAAAAAGAAATATGTTAACCATAATTAAAATTCTTAGATTTACTATAAACGGTCTAATCAGACCGTTTTTTTGGTGTTTTATTTAATATAATATATCAATTAACACGCTTAAAAAATCTATATACACCGGTTTTAGTTTGAACATAACTAATAATGAAATTAGCATTTTTTTCTTTTTTTATTACTTTACATCTGTTAAGTAATGTATGATTAAATTTATCTCCTACTGCAAAACTAAAAATATCCGGTAATTCGTAATTAGAAATTTCTAAAGTTTCAGGGGTAACCCTTCCCCTCCTAAGTTTAAATAAATATCCTCCTAAATTTTCAACAAATGCCATATGTTTAAAGTTAATATCTGTCTTAATATCTTCGATTAAGCCCTTAAAACCCATTATCCAAAAACTACTAACTTCAATATTATTATCTATATTTGCCTTTAGAATATTAAGCGTATTTCTTAAAACTTCAAAATCATCATCAATAAACATTCCATTAAGAATATTGAGTAACATAATTTTTTTTCTCTCAAAGTCAATATTATAGTTACTAGGGTAAATCTCTAAATTAAGCATAAGGTTTCTATCATATCTTTCTAAAAATTCCTTTTGTGAAAAATGAATAATTTCTTCCTTTAAATTACTAATTATATCATTATAGTCTTTCATGTTCTCCATTACTAAGAAAAGTAGTTTTGACAAGATAAGTGCCTCAAGAATATCTGATATATTTCCTGTAGTATAAAGAAGATTCTTTATAATTTCATCTTTAATAATATCCCACTTGGTGTTTGATACTACTATTGGGAATATCCTTGCATAAATACTCTCATCAGTATCAGTCCAATAATTATCTGTAATTGAATTATTTAAGCTATTCAAAACTAAATTATTAGAACCATGTCTATATTGATTCCAAAGTTTCAGTTCTTGTTGAAATCTTTTATAGTCAACCACTGTTCCCACTAGGTGCTTAGATGGCACAAGTGATTTTATTGTTATAATCATTAGTTCAGTTATATAGGACCACTGATCTTTGATTTCTTGTTCATTTAGTGAATTATATTTACTAAATAGATATTGTTTATATCTTAAAGTATCTGCACAGCATCCCTGAATTATAAACGCTTTTATCATTTGTTCTACCATCAAAACACTCCTTAAAAATGACTATACCTTAGTATAGCAAAGTTTTAAGTTTTAAAAAAGAGAAACTAGGTATCATTCGCAGATACCTAGCAAACTATTTTTTGTCTTATATATTACAATTATAATATTAACAATTATAAAGTAAAATTCAGTTCGCTGCAATTATCCAAATTTTCAATTTGGTGAATTAAAGCAAAATTAAATCTTACTCTATGCCTTTGCATTTTTCTTATGCCTTTTCAATAACCAAATACCACCTATAATTAGAAGAAATGGTAACATTAAATTCCTTGCAGTGTCCATGATTTCATACAAAACTTTTAATCTATTGATACCAAAAGTATAAAACATCCGTTTTGTACTAATATCTATTAATAACCATCCCCCAAATACTAAAAGTCCTATACCAATATGATATAAATTCATTTTTTTATTAATAGGGTTTAAAAATAATTCTTCTACTACTTCTTCACCTGCTTGAAGACGTCTTCTTAAATGAAAACATTCAAATACACTAAAGAACCATATAATTGTTGCTAAAGCAGTTGATATTGAACCAGATTGATATATTACAGTTGAAACAGCAATTACTCCAAAGAACGCTAACATAATCTGTACTCCTCTTTTCATAAAACCTAAGTACATATGACCTAATCCCGGTATAAAGGATAATATTGTAGTTAAAAAAGTACTTATTTTATTATTTTCATATGGATTATTGCTCGCTTTATAACTTTCTCTATGTGCCTTTTCATTTTTTATTACTAATAAATCCTTTTCTTCAGCACACTTTATACAAGTAATCTGTCCATTGTTATTTACAGCACAATCGTTGCAAATACTGTTTTGACAATCTTGACATTTAAATACGGCTTCTACATTTTTATGATTTATACAATCCATTAAAATTCCTCCTTATTATTCAATTAATTTGACCAGTATCCCAATAAATAATCTAGACCTTTTGTTAATTTATTAAAAGGGGTCATAATTTTTTGATTAAAATTTAAAGAACTTGAATATATATGTTCTGTCAATCTATCAAAATTATTATCAAGCGAAAAAATATTTAGTGAAATAAAAAGTATACCAGTAGCAACAAGACTAATTGCCAATCTGCTAAGTGATGTCGGGAATCTATTTCTATTTTTGCATTTATTAGATACTTCTTTCATAACATTTTTAGTAAAATCAATGGGAGGTAAGGCTACTTGATGAGTGGAAAGCATATTAAATAAATTCTCCATTTGCTTATATTCATCTCTACAGCTTTTACAAACTTCTAAATGTTTATTGATAGTATAGATTTCTGTATCCCAAAGCCGGTTTTCAAAATATAAATCAATTTTGCTCATTACTATATTACAATTCATTACTCATCACCTCCACATTAAAGATATTTTGCTTACTTAACTTTGATCTTAATATCTTCCTTGCTCTATAAAGCCTGGTTTCAACGGTTTTTACAGGAATATTTAAACTTTTCCCTATATCTTCATATGACATATTATTAAAATGATACATGATAATCACTATTTTATATATCTCAGACATATTATATATTATTTGATGCAGTTCTCTTTGTTCTTCGTCTTGTATAGTTTTGTTTTCAGGTGTCTTATCTAATAGTTTATTATTAGTAATTATGTGATTATGTTTAGTTAAATTTAAAGCTGTAAGGCTGGTTTCTCTTAACCTGTCTTTTTTTCTTTTCCAATCTATACATGTATTTATCCCAACTTTATATATCCAAGTTGAAAGCTTGCTATTGCCTTGAAATCTACCTATCTGTCCATAGACTTTAATAAATATCTCTTGGGCCAGATCTTGGGCATCACCATAATCATTTGTAAACTTATATGCCATTGAGTAAATTTTATTTTTATACTTATCAACCAATTGTGCGAAGGAACTTTTATCACCCTCCTTTATTGCTAATACTAATTGCTGTTCATTCAAAATTGTCACCACCAAAGAAATACTTATTAATTATTAATATATAGATTACCATGATCAATCTCTATATCAAAGGTTACATTGTCTTTTCCAATTGTCTGCAGTAAGCTTTGACTATTTGTATTCTCATCTATATTAAAATCAAATTCATTATTAATATTGCCATATCTAACATACGCTTTAAACCTACCTTCCTGATTTTCAGGAATTGTAAGATTGACATTACCATAATCATTTTTAATTTCTATAAACTTTTCAATTGGAGATTCCACATCACATATAATATTGCCATGTCTATTAAGTATTTTAATCCCTTGATTTGCTCCTCCAATTTTAATGTTTGAATGCTTAGTATCAATATCAATATCTCCTGTTACATTTTGAACATCAATTGAATCATGAGGATTGATAATGTTTACATTCCCTTTAATATCTTCAACATTAACTCTATCGTAAGAATTCTCGATAATTATATCATTATTAACCTCCCTTACATCAATTTTACCATGTTTATTATAAATTTTCACTATTCCTCTAACTTTTTCAACTTCTACATAACCATGAGAATTTTCAATGTCTACTTTGCCATCAATATCTATTAAAGATATATCTGTGTGTTCACTATTAATATCTACATTTTCTGCACAACCTTCTATAGATATATTTCCAAAGCGGTGAACAATATCAATATCAACATCATTAGGCACTTCAACTATATAAGAAACTTTTAAGTTGCTTATTTTACTGTTTCTGTAGTTGTGTTCTTCTGATTGTTTTCCTATATACAAAGCATAGGTGTGTTCTTCTAATTGTTTTCTTATATACAAAACATCAGCATCTTTATTTATAACTACTATTTTATCAGATATTTCATCAGCATAATCGTAGTCATTGTGATTAAATTTAACCTCTGCATTTACTTTTATTTTATCTCCGGATGTCTTCTTCATTTCTATATCACCATGTGAGTTATCTAAATCAATTTTGCTTATTTCATTTGGATCATATTCATAATCAAAACTATATTTAGAAGTTTCAGAATAAAATGTTCTGTGATTTAAAATATTAAACATATTCACTCTAAAGAATGAAATCCCTTGAGATAACACTATGCCTATAATAATTATAACTAACAGTACTATACTTAGACTATCAACAGTTATTTTAATATCGCCTTTCTTTCTGTTAATTATTAACTTTGTTATTATAATTTCAAAACCAAAAAAGATTATTATGCTAGGCCATAATATTGAAATTAATAAAGATGTGTTTATATCTATAAAATTTTTAGTAAGTAATATACCTCCAAGAGATATTAATGTAAAAGCCAGAGTTAAAATCCCAATTTTATGTCTTTTCATGAAAAGTCCTCCTTTAAGCTAGTAAATTTACTATCATTATTATAGACGTAACACATATCAAAAACCCTTCAAAAATTTTTAAAATAATTTTAAAAGTAATGATTATTATATATAGCAGGTCAATCTTATAATTAAAAAATACTAAGAAAAATATTTGCAGAACATGAATATAACTCCCAACGAATGGAAATATGAAATCCGTTAAGAAATTTGCTTGTCTGACCGTAGGGAGTTATTAATATTCGAAATAGTTAAACGTGTATTTTTTATTATGTTTTGAAGTTGGATGCCTATAGACATTCAATTTTTAACTTTTCTGGTGTATTATATCTTTTTAGGATTCTTTTAAGTGTCAGCGAAAATCGTCTTCTTTTGCATATGAGAATATATTCTAAATTTTCCTTATAATTTTTTTTATACTAAATGTTGATTTTGTTGGTTGATTGTAGTATGATTATATTACAATTATTTGATATATTTCCAGATAAATTAATAATACATGTTTATATAAGAACTTCTATTCTGTAATATATATACTAAAAATAAACTTACAGGAGGAGTAAAATGTATGAATCAAAGAAAATTTCTCTAGAAGATTTAGAACGGGAAGAAATCTTTAGTTATGATGAACTTAAAAGTTTATACGAACATACTTTAGATGGCTTGGACAAGCTTAATTATTACAGTGACAGAGAATTCCTATTTAAACTAAAAGATGTTTTAACACAAAACAATATGATGTTTGAGGCTGCTCGCATAACTAAAGAAATTGGAGGATTATACTATAAAGAAGGTAATATAAATAAAGCAATTAGGTATGGAGAGGAAGCAGTAGATATTTTAGAAAATAATAATCATAATTGTGATATACAAGAAACTTTAATCAGCTATATAACAAGTATAGGATTAGCATACTATCAGATTCTTAGTTACGAATCTTCTATACATACTTTTAAAAAATATAAAAAAATTATTAATGATAATATATCTAGTAATGTTTTATGGAGATATTACCATGAATATACTATTGTATGCATCTATGTTAAAGATTATGACAAAGCCAAAAAACTAGCAAATAAAGCATTAAAATATGCTGATGATAATATAAAAAAAGGATTTACTTATAATGACTTCGGTCGATACTATTGGAAAATAAAAAGACCTCTTGACAGCAGACGTGCTTATGATAAGGCAATAGAACTATTTAAAACTGAAAATGATAATAATGGATTAGCGATGATATATAATAACCTAGCTATGTTATACTACACTACTAAAAAGATTGAACAAGCTACTGAGTGGATAAAAAAATGCTTTGAAATATTTGATAGAAGCAATCCTAAAAAATGTATTATTTATTTCGATACATATATACGTATTATATTAAGAAAACATGATTTTGAAGGAGCAGTGGACAAGCTTTTAGAACTCATTAAATTATCAGATACGTATTCATTTGAAAAAAGATATATATTAGATGCTTTTGACCTTGTTGTAGATAGAGTAAGTAAGTTTAAAAATGAAGAATACGGTATTAAGTTAAAAAATATACTTATTCATTTAATAAAACAAATTGATGAAGATAGTATGGAGAATAATTATTATACTGAAAAATTGTATGAGTATCTAGGGAGATTAAAATATTTATTTTATCCAAAATCTAAAAGGAGGAATTAAGTTATGAGAAAGTTAATTAAAAGTTTAGCTTGTATATTATTAATACTTATATTATCAATAGGTATGGTATCTGCAACAGATGAAACTGGCGGTGGATCATTTAGTTATGTTATTGAAGATATATTAGTTAAGTAAAAATAATTTTTCAAAAGAAGTTTATATATGACGATCGAAGTATAACTTTGTCATGTAATAAAGTATTTAACTGTTTATAGCTTTATTTAGAGTATAAATCAGCATTTTATATGATAGCTTACAATTCTAATACTCCCGCTTCAAAGCTGTGAGTAAAGAATTGCAAAGCGAACTGAATCTTACTTTATCTACTCTTAATAAATTTAAATTTAATAGTATAGGCTGCTGGATGTCCAGCAGCCTATATTATTAAGAGTTAAGTAAGTAAGTTTGAAATTCATTATAAAATTCGTTTCTGTATTTAATAACTTTATTAGAATATGTACTTTCTGCTGGATTCCTTCTATTGCTTCTTGATGCCATGTATTTTTTTAATCCATACTGTCCTCTATTATATGCTGTTAAAGCTTTATGTAAATCGTTTTTAAATATATTTTTTAAGTATGCTAATTGAGTAGTAAATAAATTAATATTATATTTTGGTTCAAAAAGCATTTCCGGATCGTAATTTAATCCTAAATTTTCAGCTACAGGTTTTGCAGTATTTTCCATAAGTTGACCCAGACCTCTTTCACCAAGGCTTCCAACAGCGTTTTTGTCAAAATTACTCTCTACCCTCATTAAACCTAACACTAGAAATAAATCTATATTCTTTTCATTGCATTTATTAAGAAGATATTTTGATTCATCATAAGTTAATTCACTAATGTCACATATAAACTGTATCTTTTGATTGAAATAAGATTGCTCTTTAGATTTAATATCTAAAGTTTCTGTCTCATCATCACAAATATAAGATACATCTAAATCAATGTTCATATTTATAGTGGGCATAACTGCATAGCTTGTATAACTTAAGAATATAATAAGAAACATAATTATACCAATAAAATATTTTGTTCTCAAAACTATCTCTCCCTTACCATTTTTTAGCACGGAGTATATTATATTAATTTATGTTCCAATAGTCAAATGTTTTACAATTATTTAACATGCATTTAACATATATTTAACACAAGCTTGCTTATTATTACTAAATTTAATGCAAAAAAAAAGACATCTTATGATGTCTAAAGTAATATTCTAGGGGAAAAAAGAATATTGGATAAAACATTCCAATATATATAATTTTTCCATATACTATTATAAAATAATAATCGAAATTTGTAAACAAAAAACGCAAATAATTTATAATTTTCTACATTTTTTCTGGTGATTCGATTTCCAACAAACTTAATCCTATGTTTATAACATTTTTCACGCCATAAACTAATAGAAGTCTTGATTTTTGAGTTTCTTCATCATCTACTATAATTGGACAT
>JANQLB010000054.1 GCA_028280805.1 Tissierellales bacterium | reverse complement strand
CATAACTCTCCAACTACTCCAATTGGTTGTAATTTGTCTGTTTTTATTTCAACTATATATACTGTGGAATTGGATATGGGTTTTCCTATCGGTATGTTTTTATCGTACTCTTTTTGTATCTGATAACATGTAGAAAAAGTTGTATTCTCTGTTGGACCGTACCCATTGATTACTTTAAGCTCTTTACATTTTCTTCTAACATTATTTATATGTTTAGGTGATAATACATCTCCTCCTACTAGAAGGTACTTACATGGACTAAACATACTAGGATTTTTATCTGCTAATTGATTAAATAAAGATGACGTTATCCATATTATACTTATTTCTTTATCATTTATCTCTTTTGATAACTTGTCTGCATTTATTATTGTATCCTTATCTGCTAAGCATAACATTGCTCCATTAAGTAAACTCCCCCAAACTTCCAGAGTTGAGGCATCAAATACTACAGCTCCTGTTTGCAATATCTTATCATTTTGATTAATTTCTATATAGTTAGTATTTTTAACTAACCTAATAACAGATTTATTTTCTATCATCACACCTTTAGGATTACCTGTAGATCCTGATGTGTACATTATATAAACTAAATTATTTGACTTATTTACATTTTCTAAATCATTTACATTTTTTGAATAGACTGTTTTCTCATCTAGACAAATTATTTCTTTATCGAAATCTACTTTATGTAAATCTTTAGAATGAGTCAGCAATATACTAACATTACAATCTTCTAACATATATTTGATTCTATCTTCTGGATATTCTAAATCTATCGGTAAATATGCTCCTCCTGATTTTAATATCCCTAACATTCCAATTACCATTTCAAAGGACCTATCTGCCATTATTCCCACTATAGTATCCGGCTTTACACCTTTATTTCTTAATACCCTTGCTAGACTATTAGACTTTTCATTTAATTCTTTGTAAGTTAGTCTTTTATCTTCATATACTAATGCTGTATTATTCGGTGTTTTTTCAACTTGTTCTTTAAATAATTGATGAATAATCTTATCCTTTGGATAATCTGACTCAGTATCATTGAACTCTACTAATAATTGATGTTTTTCTTTTTCTGATAAAATATTAATGTCCTTTATCTTAAAATCTATATCTTCTGATATTTCTTCCAGTATATTTGTAAAATGATTAGCTAACCTTTCAATTGTACTTTCTTTATAAAGACTTGTTGAATAGTTAATATTTAAGGATATTTCTTCATCTACCTCTATAGCTGTGATTGTCATATCAAGTTTTGCAATTTCGTTCTCTAAATCATAGAGTGATAGTTTTAACCCTTCTAAATCCAAGTTCTTTTCAGTGACTCCTGTATTTTGAAGAACAAACATTATATCAAACAGCGGATTTCTGCTTATATCTCTTCCAACAGGAAGTTTTTCTACTAATTCTTCAAACTGTATATCTTGATTGTCATATGACGTTAGAGAATTTTCCTTTACTTCCTTTAAAAATTCTCTAAATACTTTATCAGAGCTTGGATAGTTTCTCATTGCAAGGGTGTTTACAAACATTCCGAATATATTTCTTAAGTCATTATGATTTCTTCCCGCTATTGGTGACCCTATTACTATATCTTCTTGTCCTGTATATTTTCCAAATAAAATATTTATTGCCGATAACAATACCATATATAGGGTTGATCCCGTTTCTCTAGATATTTTATTTAGTTTGTTAGTCAATTCTTTATTAATTACAAAGTTCTTTGAAGCTCCCTTATGACTTTGTACAACAGGTCTTTGATAGTCTGTCTGCATATTAAGTACAGGTATTTCTCCCTCAAATCTTTCTAACCAATATTTTTCTTGTTCTCTTATTTTTCCTGATTTAAATAATTCACTCTGCCATACTGCATAGTCTTTATACTGAATCTTTAATGGTTCCAGCTCTTCTCCTTTATAAACCTTTGTAAATTCTTCTATCACTATTCCCATTGATACTCCATCTGATATTATATGGTGCATATCAGTCATTAGAATATGTTCATCTTCTCTTATCTTTATTAAGCCTACCCTTAATAAAGGTGCTTTACTTAAATCAAAAAATCTTATAAAATCTTTTACTATATCTTTTATCTCTTCTTCACTTACTTCTTTGTAGTCTATTTTAAATTCTATTTCTGATACTTCTTTTACTATCTGTACCAATTCATCTTCTACTGCAGTAAATGAAGTCCTTAATGATTCATGTCTGTTTATAAGCTCTTTAAAGATACTTTCTATTTTCACTCTATCTAAATTACCTGTTAGCTTTAATACACCCGGCATATTATATGTTGTTGTTTCTTTATCCATTTGATTAATAATATACATTCTCTTTTGTGCTGATGACATTTCATAATATTCTCTTTTTTCTACCGGCTTAATTCCATCATAGATACTCTTTTCTGATACCTTGATTAATCTTGATAAATGGTCTATAGTAGGTGATTTAAATACTTCCACTAGGGGAATCTCTACTTCAAATTCTTTATGAACTCTTGAAACTAAAGAATTTGCTTTTAAAGAGTGTCCTCCTAAATCAAAGAAATTATCTCTTATCCCTACTTTAGATTCTATGTTTAATACTTCTTTAAATATCTGGACTAATTCTTCTTCTGTTTTATTTCTTGGTCTTATATATTCTACTCCTGTGTGTATTTTCCAGTCAGGTTCCGGTAAAGCTCTTTTATCTATTTTACCGTTTGGAGTTAAAGGCATACTTTTAAGACTAATAAAGTATGATGGGATCATATAATCAGGCAGATCTTTTCTTAAATACTCTCTAAGCTGTGGCACTGTTAATTCTTTATCTCCTCCTATATATCCACACAGATATTTATCATCATTGTTATCTTCTTTAGCTAATACCACTGCTTCTTTAATATCTTTATGTTTTAATAATTTACTTTCTATCTCTCCAGGTTCTATTCTAAATCCTCTTATCTTTATCTGATTATCTATTCTCCCTATAAACTCTATATTTCCGTCTGGTAACCATCTTGCTAAATCTCCTGTTTTATAAATCTTTTCTTCTTTAATAAATGGATTTTCTACAAATTTTTCTTTCGTTAATTCTGGTCTATTTAAATATCCTCTTGCTAATCCATCACCACTTATACATAGTTCTCCCGCCATTCCTATTGGACATATATTATTGTTACTATCTAATATATATATCTGGATATTTGATATTGGTCTTCCTATTGGTAAATCTTCATAATTTTTTCTTATTGTAAAACTGGTTGCAACAACTGTGCTTTCTGTGGGACCATAATTATTTATTAATTTGTAGCCTGCTTGTTTGTATCGTTTTAATTTGTCTCCTCCGGTCAGTAGTTTTCTTAGTGTCGTATTATCGACATCCATAAATTTTTCACATATTTGAGTTGGCAGAAAACTTATAGTTATTTTATTGTCTTCAAAGTACTGATTTAACTTATCGACATCTAACCTTGTATTATCATTTATTATGTGTATCTGTGATCCTTTTATTAAATATGGATATATCTCCCATACTGAAGCATCAAATCCATCCTCTGCATATTTAGAACTTCTATCCTGTTCTGTGACTTTAAAATAACTATTATGCCAGTAACATAAATTGATTAAAGATTGATGCTCAATCATAACACCCTTAGGGTTACCGGTTGAACCTGAGGTATATATTATATATGCTAAATTGTTTGATTTATTTATATTTTCTATATTTGTTTTATCTTCTATATATACTTCTTCGTCTTCTAAA